>NZ_VUNH01000022.1 GCF_009695745.1 Pyramidobacter porci | reverse complement strand
GCCGCGCAAAGAGAAAATTCCAATCGACCTTGCCTTCCGGCTTCACATAAACGTCCTCACCCTCAGCCGGATTGACGGCAAACTTCCGGTTGTGCCTGACGATGAGCTTCGGCAAAACCTCGTTGGCCGCAGAGATATCCGAGACGCCAAGAAGCCTCAGTTCCCCGGGCAGCCTGTCCTGCATCGTGTTCCAAAGCCGTTCGACGCGCCCCTTCGCCTCCGGCGTCAAGGCAAAAACCTGCCCGATCCCAAGATCCTTCAGCCCCCGCCCGAAACAGCTTGACGGCTCTCCCTTCCCCGCCTCATTCCCTTCGTTCCCTTCGATCCAATCCTCATCATCCCGCGCCCGTGCCTTGGGAGAACGGAAAATCGCATGCCGGTCGCTGTAAATCGCCATCGGCAGCCCGTAACGCTCGATCCCCATTCCCAGAGCCGTAACATAGCCCGCCATACATTCGTTCTCCGAGAAGTGAGCGCCGACGACAATCCCCGAGGCGTCGTCAATATAAGCGTGCAGCGCCGCACGCCCGTTCTCCCTGCCAAACCATTCAAAAGACGTGGCGTCAGTCTGCCACAACATCCCCGCGGCCTCCTTCCGCGGTCGAGAACGGTGAAGCTTCGGCCGCCGCCGTACCCCTTTCTTGCTCCTGATCCCCTCATCCTTCAGAATGCGTACGACACTTGCTCGGCTGAGCTTGATCCCCTCCCGTTCGTTCAGGTATTCCGTAAAGTGAGAGAAGTTGAAATCGTAATACACCTCGCGATACGCCTTCAGCACCGACTCCCGAACCTCATCTCCGATCCTGTGCCGAGACTTCCTGCCGCGGTTGCCGTGAATAAGCCCCGCCGTCCCTTGAGCAATGAACTTCTTCTTGATCCTGATGATTTGCCGTTGACAGAGCCCCAGTTTCTCCGCCGCCTCCTTGTTCGTCATACGGCCGTCGACAAGCGCTCCGATAACTCTGATACGATTCAGTTCCTTTCGTAACAATGTCATTCGCTCCTGTTTCATGGATGCTATTATCTCAGAGTGACATTTTCCTGGAACAGTTATGGGGGACTTTATCACTGA
>NZ_VUNH01000021.1 GCF_009695745.1 Pyramidobacter porci | reverse complement strand
CGCAGAATGTTCATCACTTCCGCCGCGTTCTTCGCTCTCGCCCGGCAGTCATCCTCCCTGAAGGCCACGTCCAGCATCCAGCGTAAGTTGTTCTCGATCGCCCAGTGCTCTCGCTTGATGCGCAGAAGGTCTTGCGCCCGGGCTCCTTTCAGGCTGTAGATGAAGTAATGGTCTTCAGTGGTCGTCTTGTTATTCTTGTTATCGACGTTCCGGGTGTTGCGGATCCACGCCACTCCCGCGATGCCTCGCCAGTCTTCAAGTCCTTCGAACCAGCTCAGGTCGTTGGAGAGGTAACATTCTCTTCTCTCGATGCGCCCATGATCTTTTTCCAGAGTAACAGCGTACTGTCCTTTGGCTTTGAGTTCTCTTGTGCTTGTGTCCTGCGCTTCGCTGCGCAGGTGCCGGATGATGTCGTCGTGCAGTTTCTTCTGATTGCCTTTGACGGCGAGGACGTAATCTCCGCCCTGTTCGACGATCCTGGCGGCGATGTTCTTCTGCGTCCCCATGGCGTCGATGGTGACGACGGTGTCTTTGACCTGAAAGAGGTCCAGCAGTTCGGGGATGGCCGTGATCTCGTTGCTCTTCCCGTCGGTCTTGATCTGACCGAGGACCAGCTGCGCCCGACTGGCAAAAGCGGTGAGCACGTGACTGGCTTTCTGTTCGGAACTGCCGCTGCGGCATATGGTCTTGCCGTCGATGGCGACGGTCATGCCTCTTGACTCCGCCAGCTCGCCCAGGTGGACGTACAGTTCGCTCATCCAGGCGTTGAAGCGTTCGGACAACACGCGGGGATCGAGGCGGCTCAACACCTTGCCGAAGGTATCGTGAGAGGGTGTGCCGTGGCGGAAGTCGCAGAACGGCGCCAGATATTTCTTCTGATGATCGGCAAACATGGCCGTTTCCGTGGAGGTATCCATGTTGCAGATCACGGCCAGCACGCTGACCAGAAGGATATCCTGGAGCCGATAGTGGATCGCGTTTCCTTTACGAAAGTCCTCAATCTCCGCCAGCAGTTCCAGAAATGTCTGGTTCATTCTCGTACCTCCTGTCGGGGTTTTGGGGCGTTTTCGGTGTTTCTTTGTATTCTACCGCAGGGAAGGCTTTCTTGGGATGAACTTAC
>NZ_VUNH01000020.1 GCF_009695745.1 Pyramidobacter porci | reverse complement strand
AAGACCACGCTGACGGCAGCGATCTCGCACGTCCTGTCGAAAGCCGGTTACGCGGAAGAGACCAAATTCGACCAGATCGACAAAGCGCCGGAAGAGAAAGAACGCGGCATCACCATCAACATCTCCCACATCGAATACACCACCGACAAACGCCACTACGCCCACATCGATTGCCCCGGCCACGCCGACTACATCAAGAACATGATCACCGGAGCGGCACAGATGGACGGAGCCATCCTCGTGGTAGCGGCTACCGACGGCCCCATGCCCCAGACCCGCGAACACGTGCTGCTCGCCCGCCAAGTCAACGTCCCGGCGCTGATCGTGTTCATGAACAAAATCGACCTCGTCGACGACCCCGAACTCCTCGACCTCGTGGAGATGGAAGTGCGCGAACTGCTGAGCAAATACGGCTTCCCCGGCGACGAAATCCCCATCATCCGCGGCAGCGCGCTGAAAGCGCTGGAAGAAGGCACCGGAGCGCGCGACGACAAATGGAGCAAACCCATCTGGGACCTGCTGGACGCGTGCGACAGCTACTTCCCCGAACCCCAGCGGGAAATGGACAAACCCTTCCTGATGCCCATCGAAGACGTCTTCACCATCACCGGCCGCGGCACCGTCGTCACCGGTCGAGTCGAACGCGGAGTCATCAAACCCGGCGACGAAGCCGAAATCGTCGGCATCAAAGACACCCGCAAAGTCGTCATCACCAGCCTGGAAATGTTCCGCAAAATGCTCGACGACGCCGAAGCCGGCGACAACGTGGGAGCGCTTCTTCGCGGCATCGACAAGAGCGAAGTCGAACGCGGTCAGGTATTGGCCAAACCGGGGAGCATCCAGCCCCACAAGAAATTCAAAGCCGAAGTGTACGTGCTGAAGAAAGAAGAAGGCGGCCGCCACACCCCGTTCTTCAACGGGTACAAACCCCAGTTCTACGTGCGCACCACCGACGTGACCGGCTCCATCAAACTGCCCGAGGGAGTGGAAATGGTCATGCCCGGAGACAACAGCACCTTCGAAGTGGACCTGATCGCGCCCGTGGCGATGAACGAAGGACTTCGCTTCGCCATCCGCGAAGGCGGCCACACCGTCGGCGCCGGCGTCGTCTCTCAGATCCTCGAGTAA
>NZ_VUNH01000019.1 GCF_009695745.1 Pyramidobacter porci | reverse complement strand
TTTGCCTCGCAGAGCTCGGTGATCTCGGCGCGGACTTTCCCGATCTCCGCTTCGTCGTCGATGTGGGTGACGACGCGGTCGATCCAGCCGGCGATCCTCTCCATCTCCTCGTGGCCGAAGCCGCGCGTGGTCGCCGCCGCCGTGCCGATGCGCACGCCGCTGGTCACCATCGGGCTCAGGCTCTCGAACGGGATGGTGTTGCGGTTGACGGTGATGCCGGCCTGGTCGAGCGCGATCTGCGCCTGTTTGCCGGTCACGCCTTTGCTGGTCAGGTCGACGAGGATCAGGTGGTTGTCGGTGCCGCCGGAGACGAGGCGGAAGCCTTTCTCCATCATCTTCTCGGCAAGGTGCTTGCTGTTGCTGACGATTTTTTGCTGGTAAACTTTGAACTCGGGCTTGAGGGCTTCGGCGAAGGCGACGGCTTTGGCGGCGATGATGTGCATGAGGGGGCCGCCCTGCATGCCGGGGAAGACGGCGGAGTCGAGTTTCTTGGCGTACTGTTCTTTGCACATGACCATGCCGCCGCGGGGGCCGCGCAGGGTCTTGTGGGTGGTGGTGGTGACGAAGTCGCAGTAGGGCACGGGGTTGGGATGGACTCCGGCGGCGACGAGGCCGGCGATGTGGGCGATGTCGAACATGACGAGCGCGCCGACTTCGTCGGCGATCTCGCGGAATTTCGCCGCGTCGATGACGCGGGGATAGGCGCTGGCGCCGCAGACGATCATCTTGGGATGATGCTTGCGGGCGAGTTCGCGCACCTGGTCGAAGTCGATGGTCTCGGTGTCGCGGCTGACGCCGTAGGGGACGATGTTGTAGAGTTTGCCGGAGAAGTTGACGGGGGAGCCGTGGGTGAGGTGTCCGCCGTCGGTGAGGTTCATGGCCAGGATGGTGTCGCCGGGCTGGAGCTGGGAGAAGTAGACGGCCATGTTGGCCTGGCTGCCGGCGTGGGGCTGGACGTTGACGTGGTCGCAGCCGAAGAGTTTCTTGGCGCGGTCGCGGGCGAGGTTCTCGGCCTTGTCGACGACTTCGCAGCCGCCGTAGTAGCGTTTGGCGGGGTAGCCTTCGGCGTACTTGTTGGTGAGCACGGAACCCATCGTGGCCATGACGGCGCGCGAGGTGAAGTTCTCCGAGGCGATCAGCTCGATCTGGCGGTTCTGACGGCGGTACTCTTCGACGATGATGTCGGCGATCTCGGCGTCTACTTCGCGGATGTACTTGTCGCTGTTCTTGTCCATTGCTATCTACCTGCCCTTTCA
>NZ_VUNH01000018.1 GCF_009695745.1 Pyramidobacter porci | reverse complement strand
GTATTTCTGTTTTTCAAACGTGCAGCTTGTTTCGTTCAGCTTGGTTTCTCGTTCGCTGATGGTGCTCCTTAGAAAGGAGGTGATCCAGCCGCACGTTCCCGTACGGCTACCTTGTTACGACTTCACCCTCCTCACCGGACACTCTTTAGGCGGATCCTTCCTCGCGGTTAGGCCTCCGGCTTTGAGAGCACCCGACTCGGATGGTGTGACGGGCGGTGTGTACAAGGCCCGGGAACGTATTCACCGCGGCTTGGCTGATCCGCGATTACTAGCGATTCCAACTTCATGCAGTCGAGTTGCAGACTGCAATCCGAACTGGGGATGGCTTTCTGGGATCGGCCTGGCCTTCCGGCTTCGCTTCTCTCTGTACCATCCATTGTAGCATGTGTGTCGCCCTGGACATAAGGGCCATGATGACTTGACGTCGTCCCCACCTTCCTCCATCTTGTCGATGGCAGTCTCGCCGGAGTGCTCAGCTTTACCTGGTAGCAACCGGCAATAGGGGTTGCGCTCGTTGCGGGACTTAACCCAACATCTCACGACACGAGCTGACGACAGCCATGCAGCACCTGTTCAGGCTGAATGTATTGCTACATCCTCGCTCCTCTTTCGATTCGCTACTACCTGTATGTCAAGTCCAGGTAAGGTTCTTCGGTTTGCATCGAATTAAACCACGTGCTCCACCGCTTGTGCGGGCCCCCGTCAATTCCTTTGAGTTTCAATCTTGCGACCGTACTCCCCAGGCGGTATGCTTATCGCGTTAACTTCGGCACGGAACTATCGCTAGACCCACACCCAGCATACATCGTTTACTGCCAGGACTACCGGGGTATCTAATCCCGTTTGCTCCCCTGGCTTTCGCGCTTCAGCGTCAGTTCGCAGCCAGCAAATCGCCTTCGCCACTGGTATTCTTCCTGATATCTACGCATTTCACCGCTACACCAGGAATTCTATTTGCCTCTCTGCTTCTCGAGCTCTCCAGTTTCGTCTGCTATAAAGGGTTAAGCCCTTCCATTTGACAGACGACTTGAAGCGCCGCCTACGCGCCCTTTACGCCCAGTAATTCCGGACAACGCTCGCTCCCTACGTATTACCGCGGCTGCTGGCACGTAGTTAGCCGGAGCTTCCTCGCAGGGTACCGTCACTTCCTTCTTCCCCTGCAACAGAGGTTTACAACCCGAAGGCTGTCTTCCCTCACGCGGCGTCGCTGGGTCAGGCTTCCGCCCATTGCCCAATATTCCCCACTGCTGCCTCCCGTAGGAGTCTGGACCGTCTCTCAGTTCCAATGTGGCCGGTCGACCTCTCAGTCCGGCTACCCGTCTTCGGTTTGGTGAGCCGTTACCTCACCAACTGCCTGATAGGACACAAGTCTCTCCAAAAGCGCATCTCTGCCTTTCACCTTCCGGCTTATGGGGTATTAGCTCCGGTTTCCCGCAGGTGGCCCCCTCTTTCGGACAAGTCCTTGTGCTTTACTCACCCGTCCGCTGCTGAAATGTACCAATCAACCGAAGTCTCTCAATCCATCTCCGCTCAACTTGCATGTGTTAAGCACGCCGCCAGCGTTCGTCCTGAGCCAGGATCAAACTCTCCGTTAAA
>NZ_VUNH01000017.1 GCF_009695745.1 Pyramidobacter porci | reverse complement strand
TTCTGCGCATCAAGCGAGAGCACTGGGCGATCGAGAACAACTTACGCTGGATGCTGGACGTGGCCTTCAGGGAGGATGACTGCCGGGCGAGAGCGAAGAACGCGGCGGAAGTGATGAACATTCTGCGAAAACTCGCTTTGCAGATGCTGAAGACCTGTGACGCGTGCAAATGCGGGATGAGGAGCAAGCGCAAGCTCTGCGGGCTTGGCATCCCTACGGCTCTGCAGGTCCTGGGGCTGGTACCGACGGGCATGCTTATTTCGTAAGCGATTGCCTTGGCAAAGACAACATGATATTTGCAGTTCCAAGTCGTATGTGATAAAGTTTCATTGGCATTCTGTGCCATTTCTAAGCTCCCTTCGATTATTTCGGATGCGGTTGCCAGCCTCATCTATCTTAATCTCAGGGAGCATTTCTTTCACTTCGATAAAAAACAAAATACTTGACCATAGCTTAAAGCTTCCTGAACCCCCAGCACAGCCGGGGGTTTTCTTTGAACAAAAATAGGAGGGAACGAACAAGCGTTGTTCGTTCCCTCCTATTTTTAACAGAACTTTTTACCTAACTACGACCAAACGACTTCCATGCTGAAAAATCACATTCTTTCCAGCCGCAACATCCGGCATATCTAGAGCGTGTTCACACTAAATTGCATCTCCAATCATAGCAAAGTAGATGAAACCACAGAACAGCACGTCAAGCTTATCGTAACGGGCAAATATTTTCCGAAATCGCTTAAGACGCGGGAAATATCGCTCTATCTCACTGCGCTGCTTATATCTCTCCTTATCATACTCCCATGGATCTTTGCGGTTCGATTTGGGAGGAACAGCCGGAGAATACCCCTTCTCCTTCGCTTTCTTCCGCATACTCTTTCCCTCGTAAGCTCTGTCCATCAGGATGTATTTTGCTCTGGAACTCTTATGATCTTGTCAAGCAGAGCTGTGCCTTCCGGCGAGTCATGGGCTTCTCCTCCGGAGAGCGCGAAGCTGACAGCCGATCTGTCAGTTGCGGCGACCATATGAATCTTCGTTGTGAGCCCGCCTCTCGATCTTCCAATAGCCTGTTTTCCTCTTTTTTTAAAGCACCTGTCCCGTTGGGATGAACCTTTGCCGATGTGCTGTCCAGGCAGATCGATTCGACCTTTATGCGAATAATGTTCTCCACTTGCAGCGCTTCGAACAGGCGCTGTAAAACGCCGTTTTTGCTCCACCTGTTCATGCGTACATAAATCGTATGCCAGTTTCCATAGGATTTCGGCAATGCCCTCCATTTGCAGCCGTTTTCCGTGACATACAGTATTGCATTGATCAGTTGGAGATTGCTCATGCTCACATTCCCGCGCTGACGGGGCAAGTATTTTTCAATTCGCTCATATTGTCCTTTCGTAATTTCCATATGCATATTATAGATTACTATTGTGTAATTGTCTATTAGTGTGAACGCACTCTAGCATTCTCAATTTTGCTGGAGCAGTTTTTTCTTGGCGCGCGTCAAATGCAACTTCATATACTTGCTCGCCATATCTGCATCCCTATCTTGAATCTTGTAATAAATAGCCTCGTGATCCATTAAAGTTGAATCCAGGTTATCCGCTGGATTTAAGGTGTAGTGCTTGGAAATCTCCAGAAGATCGTAAAGATTGCGATACACGTTTTCCAATACAGGATTTTTTGCCGTTCTAATTACTTTGAAGTGGAAGTCATGCGATGCCTGGATCACTTCTTCATCGTTTTGCGATCCATTTAGACACGCGTCAGCCATTAAATCTATAGACTCCTTTAATCCTCTCAAATCGTCTTCGGTCCGACGTATCGCTGCGTAATACGCCGCAGCGGACTCAAGGAAAACCCGGACTTCAAATAGATTTTCCATTGTTTCTCTCGTAATCTCGGAAGCAAAGTTAATCTTCGGCGCCATCATTTGCGCATCGACATGCTGAATGATCATGCCATCTGAACTATTCGTCACGATACCAATATATTCGAGGATCCGCAAAGCCTCCCGCACGGGAACACGACTGACTCCGAATTGAGCCGCCAGGTCTCGTTCGGAGGGAATGGAATCCCCTTCCTTTAGGGCGCCTGTCGTCAGTTGCTGTTTAAACCACTCTAAAATTATCTCATAATATTTAAGCGACTTTTTCTGTTGATCTTTCATACAAACTCTCTCCAGTTTTTAAGCGGCTACATCAATATATTAAGAGTATTATTTTAACACGATTTTTCTATAAAACAACGCGCCTCATATCATCTATATCGTTGTTCAGTGATAAAGTCCCCCATAACTGTTCCAGGAAAATGTCACTCTGAGATAATAGCATCCATGAAACAGGAGCGAATGACATTGTTACGAAAGGAACTGAATCGTATCAGAGTTATCGGAGCGCTTG
>NZ_VUNH01000016.1 GCF_009695745.1 Pyramidobacter porci | reverse complement strand
AGCCCATTGACAAGAGAACAGGACGAAACTGAAACAGGTTAAGGTAGCAAGGGCATACGACGGATGCCTTGGCACTTACAGCCGATGAAAGACGCAGCAAGCGGCGAAACGCCGCGGGGAGCCGCAAGCAGGCTTTGATCCGCGGATATCTGAATGGGGCAACCCCACGGGAGCAGACCCGTGACTCCTTTTTTGGAGAGGAACCCGGTGAAGTGAAACATCTCAGTAGCCGGAGGAAAAGAAATCGCAGAGATCCCCCCAGTAGTGGTGAGCGAACAGGGGCCAGCCTAAACCCCCGCAGTGCAAGGCAGCAGCCGTTGCTGCGGAGGGAGTTGCGGGACAGTCGAGGAAGCGCTGCTGAGCTTCCGCAGAGTGAGAAAAGATCGAGTTAGTCGAATCGTGTTGGAAAAGCGAGCCGCAGAGCGTGAAAGCCGCGTAGACGAAAACCCGGTCCCTCTGAGACCCAATCCCAAGTAGAGCGGAGCACGAGAAATTCCGTTTGAATCCGGGCCGCCCATGGTCCAAGGCTAAATACTGTAAGTGACCGATAGCGCATAGTACCGAGAGGGAAAGGTGAAAAGCACCCCGGGAGGGGAGTGAAAGAGACCTGAAATCGTATGCCTACAAGCAGTTGGAGCTGGAAATACAGCGATGTATGGAAAGTGACAGCGTGCCTATTGAAAAATGAGCCGGCGAGATATTGCATGCAGCGAGGTTAAGGGATGAAGTTCTGGAGCCGAAGCGAAAGCGAGTTCGAAGAGAGCGTAAAGTTGCCTGCAATAAACCCGAAGCCTGACGATCTAGCCATGGGCAGGTTGAAGTGGGGGTGAAACCCCATGGAGGACCGAACCAGTGCCTGTTGAAAAAGTCTTGGATGACCTGTGGTTAGGAGTGAAAAGCTAATCGAGTTAGGTAATAGCTGGTTCTCCCCGAAATGCATTGAGGTGCAGCCTTGATGGATTCGTGTCGAGGGTAGAGCGACTGACAGCTCAAGCGGTCCTGGGGGATTTGCGCGAGCCATCAAACTCCGAATATCGACACGTGAAAGTCAGGAGTGAGACCGCGGGTGATAAGGTTCGTGGTCGAAAGGGAAACAGCCCAGATCATCAGCTAAGGCCCCCAAGAGCATGCTAAGTGTGACAAGGATGTGGGGACCCCGAAACAGCCAGGAGGTTGGCTCAGAAGCAGCCATCCTTTAAAGAGTGCGTAACAGCTCACTGGTCGAGGACCCCCGCGCCGAAAATGTAGGGGGCTAAGCATGCCGCCGAAGCTATGGGATGGAGAAATCCATCGGTAGGGGAGCGTAGTTAACGGGACGAAGCAGTGCCGCAAGACATTGTGGACCGTTAAGTAGTGAGAATGCCGGCATGAGTAACGACATATTTGCGAGAATCAAATACACCGGAAGACCAAGGATTCCTGGGGAAGGTTGATCCGCCCAGGGTAAGGCGGGCCCTAAGTTAAGGCTGAAAAGCGTAGATGATGGACAGCAGGTCGAAATTCCTGCCCCGCGATAAGTTCGCTATAACCGAAGCAGCGACGCAGAAAGCTAGACAGGCCGGCTGATGGAATAGCCAGTCCAAGGAAGCAGGTTGGAGAGACAGTCAAGCACATCTCTCCGTCAAGACCGAGATCCGAGAGGGAGCCTCGTAAGAGGCGAAGCTGTTGAAGCTCCGCTGCCAGGAAAACCTGCTAGGGAGAACTTATAGCGCCCGTACCCGAAACCGACACAGGTGGTCAAGCTGAGCAAGCTAAGGTGAGTGGAATAACTCTCGTTAAGGAACTCTGCAAGTTAACTCCGTAACTTAGGGAGAAGGAGTGCTGCGCCCGTCAATCGTAAGGTGAAGCGGGGAGCAGCCACAGAAACCAGGCTCAAGCGACTGTTTACCAAAAACACAGGACTCTGCATAAGACGCAAGTCGAAGTATAGAGTCTGACGCCTGCCCGGTGCTGGAAGGTTAAATGGAAGAGTGAGCCGCAAGGCGCAGCTTAGAAATGAAGCCCCAGTAAACGGCGGCCGTAACTATAACGGTCCTAAGGTAGCGAAATTCCTTGTCGGGTAAGTTCCGACCTGCACGAATGGCGTAACGATTTGAGCGCTGTCTCAACGAGAGATCCAGTGAAATTGTGGTACCGGTCAAGACGCCGGTTACCCGTGGTAGGACGGAAAGACCCCATGGAGCTTTACTGTAGCCTGATACTGATATTTGAAATTTCATGCACAGGATAGGTGGGAGGCGAAGAAGAGAGAGCTTTGGCTTTCTTGGAGCCATCGTTGGGATACCACCCTTGTGATTTCGAATGTCTAACTTTAGCGTCTGAATCGACGAAGAGGACACAGTCAGGTGGGCAGTTTGACTGGGGCGGTCGCCTCCCAAAGAGTAACGGAGGCGCGCAAAGGTCAACTCATGGCGAATGGAAACCGCCAAGAGAGCGCAAGGGTATAAGTTGGCTTAACTGCGAGAGAGACATTTCGAGCAGAGACGAAAGTCGGTCCTAGTGATCCGGCGGTGCTGAATGGAAAGGCCGTCGCTCATCGGATAAAAGCTACCCTGGGGATAACAGGCTGATCTCCCCCGAGAGTTCCCATCGACGGGGAGGTTTGGCACCTCGATGTCGGCTCGTCGCATCCTGGGGCTGTAGCAGGTCCCAAGGGTTGGTCTGTTCGCCCATTAAAGCGGTACGCGAGCTGGGTTCAAAACGTCGTGAGACAGTTTGGTCCCTATCCACCACGGGCGCAAGATATTTGAGGGGAGCTGCTCCTAGTACGAGAGGACCGGAGTGGACGTACCACTGGTGTATCTGTTGTGGCGCCAGCCGCATCAGCAGAGTAGCCAAGTACGGCCCGGATAACCGCTGAAGGCATCTAAGCGGGAAACCGCCCCCAAGATGAGATATCTCATACCATAAGGTAGTAAGGTGTCCCCGAGACGAGGGGTTTGATAGGCCGGGAATGGAAGCGTTGCGAGACGTTGAGTTAACCGGTACTAATACACCGAGGCCTTAACCTGTTTCAGTTTCGTGCTGTTCGGAAGAAGAGAAACGAAAAAGAGAGACAAAAAAAGAACAACGAAAAGATTTCGCTTTCGCTCCGCTCGCGGATGCGTCCGTGACGGGTGCGGAAGTCGGATAGAACAGAGATACTGGTGATAAAAGCGGAGGGGGTCCACCCGGTCCCATGCCGAACCCGGCAGTTAAGCCCTCACGCGCCGATGGTACTGCGATTCGCTTCGCGGGAGAGTAGGTCGTCGCCCGTGTCTCTGTTTTTTT
>NZ_VUNH01000015.1 GCF_009695745.1 Pyramidobacter porci | reverse complement strand
TCCAAGAGCATTTTGCCTTCCATCGGCAAGGTCTCGATCCATATGTATGCCTACATGGTCGTCTTCTCGGCGGTGCTGAATATTGCCAACGTGATTCCTCAGGAAGTCAAGCTGGGCGCCAAGCGCCTCGCCGATTTCTTCACCAAGCCGCTGATGTGCATGTGCGGCATCGGTATCGCTTTTACCGATCTAGGAGAGTTCATCAAGGTTCTCAACTTCAGTACGGTCTTCGTGTGCTTCATGGTGGTGCTCGGCGCGATCATCGGAGCCGGCTTGGTGGACATGCTGTTTGGCTTCAACTTCGTCGAGTCTGCCATGACGGCGGGACTTTGCATGGCCAACCGCGGCGGTACGGGCGATCTGCAAGTACTTGGCGCCGGCAAGCGCATGAACCTCATGTCTTACGCGCAGATCTCGTCGCGTATCGGTGGTGCCATCATCCTCCTGCTGGCCAGTGTGGTCTTTGCGTATTTCAGGTAGAGATCTATTCTAGAGAGAAATCCTTCCACGAATTTCAAGGAGAATTCTTTATCGTTTTAATCTTAAGGAGAGGTTCTATGCGCAATCTCACACAGAAAATCCTTGCCGCTCACTTGGTTCAGCCGGCAAAGATGGTTCCGGGCGAAGAAATTCACATCAAAATAGACCAGACGCTGACGCATGACATTACGGCTGTCATGGGGTATCTGGCTTTCGAAGCTCTTGGACTGCCACGGGTGCGCACGGAATGTTCCGTGAGCTATCTGGATCACAACCTGCTTTACATCGACTACAAAACGCCCGATGATCATATTTATCTGCAGTCGATTGCTCGCAAGTATGGCCTTTACCTGTCTCGCCCAGGTAACGGAATCTGTCATTCCGTACATTACGCCCGCTTTGGAGTGTCGGGCAAAACGTTGATGGGCTCGGACAGTCACACGACGACTGGTGGCGCAATCGGCATGTTCGCCATCGGTGCCGGAGGAATGGACGTGGCCGCCTCCATGGCAGGAGTGCCCATGCGTCTGCGCATGCCAGAAGTCATCCGCGTGACGCTGACGGGCAGGCTGCGGCCGGGCGTGGCGGCCAAAGACATCGTGTTGGAAATGCTGCGCCGCGTGGGCGTAAGAGGAGGACTCGGCAAGGTCTTCGAGTACGCGGGGCCCGGCGTCGTCACTTTAGAAGTGCCCGAGCGCGGCACGATCGCCAACATGGGAGCCGAAATGGGAGCGACGACTTCCATTTTTCCCGCCGACGACATAACGCGGCATTTCTTCATTGCGCAGGGACGCGAAAACGAGTTCGTCGCGCTGGCTCCGGACGCGGGCTGTACATACGATGGCGAGATGAACATTGATCTCTCGACGCTCGAGCCGATGGTGGCCTGTCCCGATCAGCCCGACAACGTGAAAACCGTGCGCGAAGTGCCCAAGCAGAATGTGCAGCAGGTCCTCATCGGCAGTTGCACAAATGCCTCTTGTGCCGACATCAAGAAAGCGGCAGCCGTGTTCAGAGGCCACAAAGTAAATGACGATGTAAGCTGCACGGTAGCCATCAGTACTCGCCAGATTTTTAAGATGCTGCTGGACGAAGGCGTGGTCAGCGATCTGGTAGACGCCGGTGTGCGTATTACTGAAATCGCCTGCGGAGCCTGTCCAGGTATTGGGCAGGCTCCGCCTTCCGGCGGAATTTCCGTGCGTACCTCTAACCGCAACTTTCGCGGTCGCAGCGGCACGGAGGACGCCAAGCTGTATCTTGTAAGCCCCGAGGTAGCGGCGGCCACGGCGATCACCGGCGTCATTACCGACCCAAGAGACGTTATGGACGACGTGTCAACATTGGGGGCGATTCACGAGCCGACGATTTATCCGCTCAACGACAACATGCTGATCGCGCCTCTGCCAGATGGCGGCGACGTGGAAATCATTCGCGGCCCAACATCAAACCGCTGCCGTTAAACACTCCCCCCGCCAGAAAGCTGGAGGCACAGGTAAGCCTCAAAGCCGGCGACAACATCTCCACCGACGACATCATGCCAGCGAACGCGGAGTTCTCGTCCATGCGTTCCAACATCCCGCTGATCGCACGGTATACTTACTCCCGCTATGATCCTGGCTTTGTATCTCGTGCGAAATCCATGGGTACGAGCGTGATCATCGGCGGCGAGAATTACGGGCAAGGATCCAGCCGCGAGCATGCCGCCATCTCTCCCATGTTCCTTGGCGTCAAGGCCGTTATCGCCAAGTCCATTGCCCGCATCCACCGAAACAATCTCGTGAACCATGGCGTGGTCCCCTTGCTCTTCGTTGCCTCTACGGACTACGACTCCATCTCGCTGGAAGACAAGATCGAGATTGAGGCTTGGCCGGAACAAATCAAGAGTCGTTCCGTCAGCGTGGAGAATCTCACGAACGGCACAACGTTCAGAGTAAAGCTGGAAGGCTCTGATGAGGAAATAGAGATCTTGCTGTGCGGCGGCCTGCTGAACTATATTAAGAAACACCCCCGCAATTGACCGCCAAGGTACGCGCGCCAAGAGCGCACTTTGACAAGCAGACTCATCTCGCTCAAAACAAAGCCGCGAGGATTCAACTCAACGGGCTCAGTTCGAAATCTTCGCGGCTTTTGTTGTGCGTAGGTCTGTCGACAAGGAAAGCTAAGACTATCTCTTGATAAAAAGCGTTAACATAGTTTGCCGGGCGCTGCGAGGGATTTCAGTCGCTCTGAACTATCTTGACTGCTGCGCAGCTCGCTTTGTGAATCTCCCTCGCAGCGCCCTTGTGCTCAGCCTTTTAATTGAAAATTAGCATCAATCGCGATCAGTCGTTCCTATCGCATCCTCGGCGGCAGATTCTTGCTGATTGCAAAATCTTCGTTTTCGATGTAACATCACTGTGCATCGATAAAGCGTTCAGGAAATTTCGTTTGTTTCGTTTTTAATTTTCGGGAAGGGTTGCTGGAAGAGAATGGGTGTCATCATCGCGGTCATTGTCGCGTATATGGCGCTGATGCTGGGCATTGGCTGGGCGGCGTCGAAAAAGGTGAAGACGTCAAGAGACTATCTGATCGGTGGCAAAAAGTTCGGTGTACTGCTGACGGCAATGGCGCATCAGGCGGCAGGGTTGAGCGGCTGGCTGTTTTTGGCCTGGTCGAGCCAGGTGGCGTCGATGGGGTTGGCCGCCGTGTGGACTTCGGTTTCGTCGGGTTTCGCGCCGTTCGTCAACTTCTTTGCGTTGGCCAAAAAGGTCAGCCGTTTCACGGGGCTTTCGGGGGCGAAGAGTTTTATCGACCTGATCGAAGCGCGCTACTACGACGAGGACAAAAGGGTCATCCGTGTAATTTCGGCGGTGATTATCTTCGTCTCCATCACGGTTTATATGGCCTCGCAGCTGATGGCGGCGGGCACGACATTCAAAGCGATTCTCGGCTGGGATTACAAATGGTCCATCATTCTCGCCACGGCGATCGTGACGCTCTACACTTCCGCCGGCGGTCTGCTGGCGGTGGTGTGGACCGATTTCATTCAGGGGTGCCTGATGATTTTCGCCGTGCTGGCAGGGGCTTACGTGGCGTTCAGCCAAACCGGCAGCATCGCCGATATTTTCGCCGCAGTGGGCCAGGTCGATGCGGCGAAAATGAACATCTGGATCAATCTGTGGACGATCGTGGGGCTGCTTTCAGCCGGGCTGCTGGGCTACATGGGGCAGCCTCAGTTGGTGCAGATGTTCATGGGCATGGAGAATCCCGCCGACTCGCGCAAGTCGGCAATGGTGGCTGGCTGCACGGGTGTGTTCATGCTGTTCGCAACGCTGTTCATCAACATGGCCTGCATGGTGCTGTTTCCCGACTCCGCCGACAAGAACACGAACTTTATCCGGCTGATCATGACCTATACGCCCAAAATCCTCGTGGGCATCGTCACGGCGGCGATTCTCGCGGCGGTGATGTCATCGGCCGACGCGCTGCTGCATGTGGTCAACACGACGGTATGTCAGGATTTCTACAACAAGCTGTTCAAAAACGGCACAGCGAACGACCGCGACGTGGTGCTGGTCGGTCGCGTCACGGCACTGATCGTCGGCGCTGCGGCTGCCTGGATCGCTTTCAATCCCTTCGAGGGCATTCTCTGGGTGAACTGGTGGGCCTGGGGTGGGCTGTCGACCTTCGCCCCCGTCATTCTCATCGGGCTGTACTGGAAGCGCGCCACGCGCGAGGGAGCCATTGCCGCATTGATCGGCGGCTTCGCCGGCTCGGCGCTGTGGTTCGCCGCAGGTTACTATAAGTGGCTGCATCTGACGTTCGTGGCGTTTTCCGCCGCCGCCATCCTGCTGGTGGTCGTGAGCTGGCTGACGTCGCCGCCGCCGGCCCGTGTGCAGGAAATGGTTGAAAGGCTGAGAAGCCGATGACCGACGTTTATGTCGTCAAAGGCGCCGACCCCGCGGAAATCGCTTACGAGGCGATCGACAAGGTCTTTAGGGAGGATTCGTCCGCTCTGTCGGTGCTGCTCAAGGTGAACACGGGATTCAAAGGACCGGCGGCAAGCGGGCTGTGCACGCATCCTGAGGCGGTGCGCGGACTGATCCGTTTTTTCAAGGAGCGCGGCACGAAAAAAGTTTACGTCGGCGACAGTTCCATCGTCGGCACCGACAGCATTGAAGCGCTGAAGAGCGCCGGTATTTGGGACGTGTGCCGGGAGGAAGGCGTGGAATGTCTGAATCTCGATGATTCGGGCATGGCCGAGCGCGAAATTCCCGCGCCGGTCATGGTGGAGAGGTTGAAGCTGTCGAAACTGACTTTCGAAGTGGATCGCGTCGTTTCCGTGCCGGTGATGAAAACGCATATGTACGCCGGCGCCACGTTGAGCATCAAAAACATGAAGGGCTGTCTGTACCAGCGCGACAAGACGCGACTGCACCGCATTTTCAAGCCGTTGCCGGAGAATGCGCGCGGAAAATGTCTCGATTACGGGATTATGGATCTGGCCAAAATATGCTATGCTGATTACGCGCTCGTCGACGGTTTCGTTGCTATGGAAGGCTTCGGCCCCTCGGGAGGTTCGCGCGTGGACCTGGGGCTGGTCGTCGCCTCCCAGTCGCCGGCTGCCGCCGATCTGGTCTGCCTGCGGCTGATGGGCATGGAGCCCGGCGACGCGCTGCACATCGACCTGGTGCGCGAAAACAAGGGGTTAAAATTCGAGGACATCAGGGTTTTCCCTGCCGATTACCGGAAATGGGGAAGACGTTTTGTGCGCGCCGGCGAACAGGATCTGCGCCTCTCGTTTTCCAATTTCCGCGTTGTCGACCGCGGCGCGTGCAGCGCCTGCCACGCGGCTGTCCTGCAATTCTTCCGCTACCATCACGGCGACTTCCCCGACCGAAAGCTGATCACGCTGGCCTGCGGACGCGACCTGCAGGACGAGGATCTGCGAAACGGCGGCGAGATCGTGCTCGTCGGCAACTGCGCAGCGCGCTTTCGCGAGCGCTTCCCCTTTTGCAAGGGCTGCCCGCCCGTGCCCTCGCAGATCGCGCGCACCATCGCCGGCGGCCGGACATTCGACGATTAAACTGCAACGAGAAAGGAGCGATTTTCACATGAAACTGACGTTTTTGGGGCACGCCTGTTTCGATCTGTTCGACGGCGTCTATCACGTGCTCACCGATCCGTATCTGACGGGCAACGCGCTGGCCGCGGCGAGGGCCGACGAGGTGACGGCCGACTTCATTCTCGTCAGCCACTGTCACGGCGACCACCTCGGCGACACGCTCGACATCGCCCGGCGCACGGGCGCGACGGTAGTCGGCGTGGCCGAGCTGCGCGGCATGCTGACGGAGGCGGGGCTGAAAAATTGTCTCGGCAACATCGGCGGCTGGGGGCCGATGCCGTTCGGGCGCGTCAAGCTGCTGCAGGCGATTCACGGCAGCGGGCTGCCGGGCGCGCTGGCCTGCGGTTTTCTGATCGAGATGGGCGGCAAGAAGGTTTATTTCGCCGGCGACACGGCGTTTTACGGCGACATGGCGCTGCTGGCGGAGGAAAAGCTGGACGCGGCGCTGCTGCCGATCGGCGATTTCTACACGATGGGGCCGTGCGACGCGGCCCGCGCCGCACGCGCCGTCGGCGCGAAGATCACCGTGCCCATGCATTACGACACGTTCCCGCCCATCAGACAGGATCCGCAGGCGTTCAAGGCGCTCTGCGAGCCGGACAGCAGGGTCGCGGTGCTGCGCCCCGGCGAATCCCTCGAGCTGTGAACTCCTCCGCAAAAGCGTTCCGTCGGCCGGAAAAGATCCGCGGCGCTCTCTTGCGCTTCGCGGAAGATTGTGTTATCATACCCGTCAATCAAACAGCGCAACTTTTTATCAAGAGTCAGGGGAGAGAGTCAGCTCGACGATCCTGCACCAACCTGCCCGTAGGGGAAAGGTGGTCCTGCTGACAGCGATGAGGGGAAGCCTCAAAGAGGGATTTGAGCCGCCTTGCCATCGCAGGGCGGCTTTTTGTTTCCCTCCGGGGTGCGCGATCCCCCTACGGAAGGTGAAATCATGATTCAGCTCCGCGGCATCAAAAAAATCTATCGCGCGCCCGATGGCGGTATCGTCGAGGCGCTGTCGGGCATCGACCTGGACATCGGTGACGGCGAGATCTTCGGCATCATCGGCCTGTCGGGCGCGGGCAAATCGACGCTGCTGCGTACGATCAACCGCCTCGAAGAACCCAGCGGCGGGCAAGTCTCCATCGACGGGCAGGAGATCACGGCGCTCGACGCGGGCGGCCTGCGGCTGGCGCGGCGCAAAATCGGCATGATCTTTCAGCACTTCAACCTGCTGGCCTCGCGCACAGTGGCGGGCAACGTCGCCTTTCCGCTGGAACTGGAGGGCTGGAAGCCGAAAGACGTCAAAGACCGCGTCGCCGAGATGCTCGACGTGGTCGAGCTTTCCGACAAGGCCGGCAGCTATCCGTCGCAGCTTTCCGGCGGCCAGAAGCAGCGCGTCGCCATCGCCCGCGCGCTGGCAAACCGTCCGCACGTGCTGCTTTCCGACGAGGCCACCAGCGCCCTCGATCCCCGCACCACCAAATCGATCCTCAGCCTGCTGGCCGGCATCAACCGTCTCATGGGGCTGACGATCGTCGTCGTCACCCACGAGATGAACGTCATCCGCGAGATCTGCTCGCGCGTGGCGATCATCGAGTCGGGACGCATCGTCGAGCAGGGAACGGTCAAGGACATTTTCCTCAATCCGCGCTCGAAAACGGCGCGCGAGTTCCTCGCCAAACTGCCGCGCACGGGGTACGACGAGGGCGCCGGACTGCCCCGCGAGGCGGGAAAGCCCGTGGCGGTGCTGGCATTCGACGGCTCGGCGGCGGAAGCGCCCCTGATCTCGCAGACGATCAAGGCCACGGGGGCCGACGTCAACATTCTGGCCGGCGCCATCGACAGCCTCTACGTGTCTCGAGTCGGCACCCTGACGGTACAGTTCGGCGGCGCTCCGCAGGTGATCGCCGCGGCGATGGACATGATCCGCGCCCATAACGTGAAGGTGGAGGTGATCTGGAATGGCTAAAATCTTCGGCCTGCTGGCCGAACCGACGCTGCAGACGCTGTACATGGTCGGCCTGTCGAGTCTGTTTGCGATCCTGCTGGGGCTGCCGCTGGGCATCGCCCTCGCGCTCACCGAAAAGGGCGGTCTGTGCGAAAGCCGCGTCGCCGGCAAGGCGCTCGATGCCTTCGTCAATGTCTTCCGTTCCTTCCCGTTCATCATCCTCATGATCATCCTCTTCCCGCTCTCGCGGCTGATCGTGGGTACGACCATCGGCACTACGGCCGCCATCGTGCCGCTGTCGATCTCGGCCGCGCCGTTCGTGGGGCGCGTCGTGCAGAGTGCCCTCAAGGAAGTGGACCGCGGCGTGATCGAAGCCGCGCAGGCCATGGGCGCCGACGTCAAGACCATCGTCCTGAAAGTGATGATCCCCGAGGCGCTGCCCTCGCTGGCCGCGGGCGCGACGCTGACGGTCATCGCCATCGTCGGCAGCTCCGCCATGGCCGGGGCCATCGGCGGCGGCGGACTGGGCGACGTGGCCATCCGCTACGGCTTCCACCGCTTCCGCAGCGACGTGCTGATCGCCGCCGTCGTCGTTATTATCGCCATTGTCCAGGGAATTCAATGGCTCGGTAATAAAATCGTCCGGAATCTGAGCCGGAATCGATAATTTATTTTTCAGGAGGTTTTGCTGCAATGAAAAAAATCTGTGTTCTCGCTTTTGCCGTTTCTCTGTGCTTCGCCGGCGCGTCCTTTGCCGGCTCGCTGCGCGTCGGCGCCACGCCCACGCCTCACGCCGAGATCCTCGCCCAGGTCAGGGACGAACTCAAAGCCCAGGGCGTCGATTTGCAGATCGTGGAGTTCACCGACTACGTCACGCCCAATCTGGCGCTCAGCGACGGCGAACTCGACGCCAATTATTTCCAGCATCTGCCCTACCTGCAGAGCTTCTGCGAGGACCGCGGCCTCGACCTGACCTCCGCCGCCACCATCCACGTGGAACCCATGGGCCTGTTTTCGAAGAAGTTCGCCGCGCTCGAAGAGCTCAAAGACGGCGCGCTCATCGCCATCCCCAACGATCCCACCAACTGCGGGCGCGCCCTGCTGCTGCTCCAGTCCGCCGGGCTGATCAGGCTGGCGGCGGACAGCGGCCTCACCGCCACCGAGCTGGACGTCGAAGAGAACAAACATGATTTCAAGTTCCGCTCGCTCGAAGCCGCTCAGCTGCCCCGCTCGCTTGACGACGTGGACGCGGCCGTGATCAACGGCAACTACGCGATCCCCGCCGGCTTCAACCCCGCCAGGGACGCGCTGCTCGTCGAGGGCGCCGACTCGCCCTACGCCAACGTCATCGCCGTAAAGGCCGGCAACGAGAACAACGCCGACGTGCAGGCGCTGATCAAAGCCCTGCAGAGCGACAAGATTTCCAAGTACATTCTCGACGCCTACGCCGGCGGCGTGCTGCCCGCGTTCGGCGGCCCCGCCAAATAGAAAAAAGGCAAACCGTTTTTTCGGCCATGCTGTTCCGCATCTTGCAGATCGGCATGGCCGCTTGTTTTTCGCCGCACCAGCGCAAAAATGTTCCACGTGGAACATTTTGAAAAAACGTCCGTGTCAGCCTGCCGCGTGGTTTTTGCGGCGCAGCCGTGCGGAGGGGCGGCATTTTCAACGGGGCTTTTTCATTGAAAATCAGTGTCAATCAAGAGGCGGCATAAAGAGAGACGTACCGCACGCGGCACGTCTCTCTTTTTTGACGGGATAGAACGCCTTCGGCATGGAAAGTTATGGGACGCTTCTTCATTCATAATTTTATTTTAAGAGTTTAAAATAAAATTGCGGCTTTGATCCTTCATCACTTTACTTTAATCGAATAAGACAAAACGTATCGTATTTCTCGCTGGAAGAGGAAAATGAAGATCTTAATCGTCAGAAATGAAACCCTCAAGTTCAGCTTTTGTCGCGTCGCGCCGCAGCTATAAATTATTCTGTATGCACGTGACATTTTTCTGTCTTATGTGATTCCACTTTTTGGCTCAAAACTATCATTTCTTAATTTTATTATTTTTTATAGCGATTTTTCTCTGTGCTCCGCTTGGTAATCCGATCACTTCATGATAGAATTAAGTTAATTAATTACAAAGAAATACTTTCAAGAGTGTTTTTTCATTTTTAAAAGATCGATTTTTCTCTTTTGAAAGAATTTTCCGATCATGAGTCAAGGAGGTTGGGCGGAAATGGACGCTGAAACAAAAATAGCAGATGTCATCGCAAACGAGAATTTCAAGGGATATGGGCAGCTCCTTTTCCCCGGACATCTGAGTGAATCCGACAAAAAACGCACGCTGGGGCAGATCGCGCCGTTGTTTCCCTATCATAGGCATTTGAGCGTCGACGTCACGCTGAACGTCCTCAACTCCATGCTCGCGCGGGAAAAGAACGGCGAAAAGATCTTCTACGATCTCTATTCCGATAGAGAAAAAGATAAGGACCCGGCCAAGGCGGAGACGGGGCTGTTTTATTTCCGCGGCGTCAAAAAAGCGCCGTTTGCCGTTATCTGCGCGGGAGGCAGTTTCCAATATGTGGCGTCGCTCCATGAGAGTCTGCCGCACGCACTGGAACTGAGCCGCATGGGATTCAACGCTTTTACGCTTCACTACCGGACCGAAAGTCTCGAAGCCGCCTGCGAAGATCTGGCTGTCGCGATCACACAAATTTTCACCCATGCGGAAGAGTTCAACGTCGGCACCGAGTGTTACTCGCTCTGGGGCAGCTCGGTCGGCGCCCATGTCGCCGCCTATCTGGCCTCGTACGGGCCGCACGGTTTCGGCGGCGCGCAGCTGCCGCGCCCCGGCACGCTGGTGCTGCAGTACACCGGGCACACCAATCACACCCGCCAGGAACCGCCTACTTACGTCTGCGTGGGCGAAAACGACCCCGTCTGCGACTGGCGGGTGATGAAAAAGCGTCTCGACGCGCTGGCGGCCTGCGGTATCGACACGGAATTCCACAAGTACCCGCATCTCGGGCACGGCTTCGGCCTCGGCATCGGCACGGAAGCCGAAGGCTGGATCGCCAGCGCCGCCGCGTTCTGGAAGCGCCATCTGCCCCGGCGGACGCTGCGCGTGCTCAGCCGTTTCGAAGCCGCGGCCGTCTGACCGGCAAAAAAATCCGGCGCTCCTGCAACAATGGGAGCGCCGGATTTTTTTGCCGGGAATTTTTCGGTTCACGAATCGAGGATGCTTTTTTGCAGTCGGGCGGCGGCTTTCTGAAGGATGCCGCGAAACGCCTCGAACTGCGGCGCCACGGAATTTTTCGCGCCGCCGATGGCCAACACCGCCATGACCGTTCCGTCGGGATACAGGATCGGCGCCGCCGCTTCGGCGGTTTCCGGCACCAGCTCTTCGACGCTGACGGCGTAACGCTTCTCTCTGATCTTCTCGATCTCCGCCAGCAGCTCTTTGGAGCCGGTGATCGTCGCGGACGTGTAGCTTTTCGGCTCGGAATAGACGATGTACTTCTGCAGCGGCTCGGGCGCGAAAGCCAACAGCGCCTTGCCCGCCGCGCCGGCGTGCAGGTCGAACAGTTTCGGGCGCCGGTTCGCCAGCGCGGGGCCGTCCTCGGGCAGAGACGCGGCGACGCTGAGACCGCTGAACCCGTCGAGCGTGCACAGAGATACGCTCTGCCCGGTCTGATTGCACAACGTCTTCAGCAGCTCCTGGGACTGATTGACCAACGCCAGACGAAGCGCCCAGCCGTTCGACTGGCCGAGCAGCTTGTAACCGATCCGATAGCCCTGCGTCCTCTTGTCCTGCGCGACCCAGCCGTTCTCTTCCATTCCTGACAGAAAGCGCTGGACCGTGCTCTTGGGAATGCCCGTCCGCATCCCCAGCTCGCGGACGCCGAGCTCGCCGCCGTCGGCGAGCAGCGCCTCGATGAGCGCCATGATGTTGCGCGTAGAATTCATGGAACCTGCTCCTCTCTCGCTCTGAAAATTGCCATGCACATTCTATGATTTCTATGATCAAAATATAGCATTTCGCAGACATAACTGTCAAGCGCGCCGCGGGAGCTTTTCGATCCCGGCAAAAGATCCGCCTGCCGCGGGATTTCAACATTATAGAACTTCACGGAGCTGTTTCCACAAAAAATATGAATTTCCGGCCCTTTTCAGCATTATAAACGTCTTGCGAAAATATAAAAACAGCCCGCGTCACGCGGGACGCGCCGGTATTCGCTGTAACGTCCAATTGCGCCGGCGGCAAAGGCTTTTTCTCAAAAAAACGCCGCCGCCCGAAAAGAGCCGGCGTCCCTCATGCGTTTCGGTCCCGGGACGGCAGGATCGCGAAGCGCACTTCGCCGCCGATCTCGCGCGCCGGTTCGGCGGCGCTGGGCACGGAAGCTCGCAGCGTCTGCCCCTGCCAGTCGATGACCCAGTCCGTCGAGGCGCCGAGGAACGCACGCGAGACCAGAGTTCCGACCAGCGGGCCGTCTGCCGCGACGACGATCTGATCAGGGCGGAGCAGCTGTCGCCGCCCTTCCAGCGTCACGGGGAACGCGTCACCGATAAAGTCGGCGGCAAAATCGCCGTGCGGCGAAAAATAAACTTCCTCCGGCGTACCCACCTGCACGAGCCGTCCTCCCTGCATCAGCGCCACGCGGTCGGAGATCGACAGCGCCTCCTCCTGGTCGTGCGTGACGTACAGCGCCGTGATGCCGAACGCCTTTTGCAGCGAACGGATCTCGGCGCGCATGCGCACGCGCAGCCGCGCGTCGAGGCTCGACAGCGGTTCGTCGAGCAGCAGCACCCGCGGATTGAGGATCAGCGCCCGGGCGAGGGCCACGCGTTGCTGCTGCCCGCCCGACAGATCCTGTACGCGCGATTTCAGATAGCCGTCCAGACCGACGCGCTCCAACATTTCCGCCGCGCGCCGCAGCCGCTCCGCGCGGGGAGTTCCGCGCACGCGCAGGCCGTAGGCGACGTTTTCCTCCACGCTCATGTGCGGAAACAGCGCGTGGCTCTGAAACACCGTCGCCGTAGGACGTTTCTCCGGCGGCAGCGCCGAGACGTCGCGCCCGTCGAGCATGACGCGCCCCGAATCGGGAAACAAAAATCCGCCGGCGATCTGCAGCGTCGTCGTCTTGCCGCAGCCCGAAGGCCCCAGCAGCGTCAGCAGCTCGCCTTTTTTCAGCGCCAGCGAGACGCCGTCGAGGGCTTTCGCCTCGCCGTAACTGAAACAGACATTCTCGAATGAAAGCATTTAACTTTTCCTCCCCAGAGCTTTCCACGCCAGCGCGTTGACCGCCAAGATCGCCGCAATCAGCAGCGAAGCCATCGCCGAAGCGTCGCCGTACCTGCCGCTGTTGATCGACTCGAACAGTTCCACCGCCGCCACGCGCGCGTAGGGGCTGACCAGGAAGATGATCGGCCCGGTGCTGGTCATGGCGGCGCTGAAGGCGTTGATGAACGACACCAGCATGAACGGCCGCAGCAGCGGCAGCAGCATGTCGCGCAGCGCGCGCCCCTGGCCGCCGCCGAGGTCGCGCACGGCCAGCTCCAGCTCGGGATTGATTTGCGCCAATCCCGCCTGCGCCGACCACGTCGACGGCGAAAGCTGGCGGAACAGACAGTTCATGGCGATCAAAAAGCCGGCGGGAATCTCCCATGGCAGCGACGACGACACCAGCAGATACCCCACGCCGAAGAACGTTCCCGGCACAAGGTAAGGCAGCTCGATCAGCACGCGCGCGGCGCGCCTCAGCGCCGCCGTGGCACGGTCGAGCAGCCGCGCCAGCGCCGCGCCCAGCGCCGCGCTCCCCACCCCCGCTGCGACGGAACAGACCAGACTGCGCGCAAAGCCGTTGCCGCTGAAATTCCACAGACCGCGCAGATGCGCCGTCGTCAGCGAGAAGTCAGTGCCCCACGTCTTTGTGACGCTGCCGGCGAAGATCAGGCCGTAGACCGCCGCCTCCAGAGCGACGAACAGCCACGCTGCCGCTTCCGGCAGCCACAGCCCTGCGCCGCGCAGGCGCAGCGAGCGCGTGCCGGCCAGCCGCAGCGAAAAGTTCCGCCCGCGCGCTTCGCGCCGCGCCGCCAGCAGCAACAGCGAAGGCAGCACCAGCAGCGCGTTCATGGCGCAGGCCAGCGGAAAATCGCCGACGCCGATCAGCGTGTTGTACGCCTTCGACGCCAGCACCTGAAAGCGGCCGCCCACAAACAGCGGCGTGCCGAAGTCGGAGAGCGAGCGGACGAAGACCATCAGCGCCGCGGCCGCCAGCCCGGGACGCGCCAGCGGCGCGCTGACGTTCAGCAGCGTGCGCAGCGGCGAAGCGCCCAAGTCGAGCGAGGCCCGCTCCAGCGAGCCGTCCACCCGATGAAACGACGCCGCCGCCAGCAGCGTGGCGACGCCCAGCTGTGACAGCGCCTCCATCATCACCACGCCGTGAAAACCGTAAGGATTCCATTCCAGCCCCAGCAGCCGCCAGGTGATCAGACCGCGGCGGCCGAAGAGCATCAGATACGACATCGAACCGACGAACGGCGGCGAGATCGTCGACAGCACCAGTACCGCCGTCAGCAGCTTCCGTCCCGCCGCCGCGCCGTACAGCAGCTTCACGGCCAGAAGCGACGCCAGCGGCAGCGTGACCGCCGTCACGGCGGCGGCCACGCCGAAGCTGTTCAGCACCAGCGGCCAGTTTTTGCCCAACAACCCGCGCCACGCCGAAAGCGACCATTGTCCGTCCACCAGCAGGCTTTCGCGCAGCACCGCCGCCACGGGCCAGAACACAAAAAGGAGGACGCCGCTCCCCGCCGCGAGCCAAAGTGCCAGCTCCGCGCCGGAGAGCGCGCGTCCTCTTCTTTGCGCCGGGTTATTTGGAACCAAAGCGCTCCTGCCAGGCGGCGAGCACGCGCTTGCGCTGCGCTCCGCCCTCGACCACGTCGGCCTTGACGAGGTTGGAATCGCGCATGGCCTGCACCGCGGGAGCCAGCTTCACGCCGGGACGGATCGGAGCCTGCGTGGTGTACTTGGCCAGCGTCTCCTGCCCTTTTGCCGACAGCACCCAGTCGATCAGCGCCTTGCCGGCCTCGGGATTGCGCGCGCCCTTGAACAGCGCCACGGGCGCGATGTACCACGGCACGCCGTCGGTGGGGAACGCCGTCTCGATCTTGTAGCCTTCGCCCTTCAGCTTTTCGCCGGTGTCGAACGGAGCCACGGCGATCGCCGCCTCGCCCGTGCTGACCTTGTTGGCCGGCTCGGCGCCGCGCTTGGAGTAATAGGGCACGTTGGCGTCGATAGCCTCGAGCAGCTTCCAGCCGTCTTCCTCGCCCTTCGCGGAGAGGATCGCCCAGACCGTGGCATAGAACGTGCCGCTCACGGCCGGCGTGGCCATCAGCACTTCGCCCTTGTAGACGGGGTTGGTCAGATCCTGCCAGCTGCGCGGCATGGGCAGGTTCTTTTTGGCCATGATCTCGCTGTTGACGACGAAATCGACCGCGCCCAAAGAGATGCCGCTCCAGTAGCCGTCGGCGTTATAGAACATCGGCTCGTACGCGGCGCGTTCCGGCGACTTGTACGGCTCGAGGAACCCCTCGCCGGCCGCCGCCACGTAACTGTCCAGACCGCCGCCGAACCACACGTCGGCCTGCGCCTTGCCCTTGGCCGCGCGCAGGCGGGTCAAAACCTCTCCCGACGACATGGCCAGGTACTCCACTTCGATGCCCGTGTCCTTGGTGAACTCCTGAAGGATGCCGTCAACGCCCGTATAGGCGATGAAGATGCTGAGCTTCTTCTGCTCGGCGCCGGCGGCCGGAACCGCCAGGGTCATCGCAGCCGCCGCCAATGCTCCCAATTTTTTCAACATGCAAAAACCTCCTTAACTGATACGCGCCGCTTGCCGCGGCGCGTGAAAACCGTTTTATTCCGCCAAGCGCGCGCGGCAGAACGCCTCCGCGTCGACAAACTTCGCGCCGTCCCAGGCCAGCGGACGACAGCGCCCGGCCCGCACCGCGCGGATCAGGTCGCGCTCGTCGCGCAGATCGTCGTCGAACTCGGTGACGAAAAGGCCGACCCGCTCGCGCCAATGCGCGTCGGCTGCCCCCAGCAAAGCGCGGCCGGAAGCGCGCGCCAGTTCCAGCGCGTGCAGATTGGCGGCCGGGTCGGTGCTGCCGTTGAAACACTCCACGCCGTGCAGCCCCGGCAGCGTGGCGATCAGGTCTTCCAGCCCGCGGTTGTTGTTGCGGAACGGATGAGCCGCCGTCGCGCAGCCGCCGCAGGCCGCCACGCGCGCCATCAGCTCCTCGGGCGCGACCGCGGCGGGCGGCGGCGCTTCATCAAGGCCGAAGCAGACTACGTCGCCCCGCGTCGTCAGCACCTCGACGCCGAGAAAGAGCGGGAACTGGAATTTTTGCCGCCATCCGTCGATTGCCTCGCGCGCGCCGAGCGTGTCGTGGTCGGTGACGCAAAGCCCGTCGATGCCCATCTCGCGGGCGCGGGCGACCGCTTCGGCGATGGGCAGAAAACTGTCCGGCGAGTACTCCGCCGTGTGCATGTGCGTGTCCAGGATCATCGGCAAGACACCTTTCGCTTATCGATAACCGAAAATCATAATATGGTTAACCTTCTCAAAAGACGATTATCACCCAAAGAGGGACAAAGGTCAAGATGCGCCGAAACGGACAAGGGGCGGCAAAACTGCCGCGGGATGCGGGCGTTTTTCCCCTTTCGCCGCCGCGGCAAAGATGCGATAATGGAGCGGATTTCAATCGGATTTTTTCGAGAAAGGAATTTTTTTATGAGAATATCGCTGTTCGCGGCGCTGCTGGCCGCATTTTTCTGCGGGACGGCGCGCGCGGAAGCTCCGCTTCCCGACGATTCGGCGGCGCTGTTCAGCGACGACGCCGACGTCCTGCGTCCCCACCGCGCCACGCTGCTTTTCGTCGGCGACTTGATGGCTCACGCCCCGCAGCTGCGCGCGGCGCGGCGCAAAAATGGCTACGACTTCGCGCCCTCGTTCGCGCGCGTCAAGCCGCTGATTTCCGCCGCCGACCTGGCTGCCGGCAACCTCGAGACCACGCTCGGCGGCGAAAAGCGCGGCTACACGGGCTACCCGTGCTTCAACACGCCCGACGAGTACGCCGACGCTCTCAAAGACGCCGGTTTCGACGTCCTGACTACCGCCAACAACCACTGCATGGACCGCCGCGTCGCCGGGCTGTTCCGCACGCTGAAAGAGCTGCGCGCCCGCGGCTTCACGACCTTCGGCACCTACGCCGCCTCCGCCGACCGCGAGATCGTCGCCGTCGAAAACGTGAACGGCATCACAGTCGCCTTCCTGTCGTGGACCTACGGCACCAACGGCATCCCCGTGCCGGCCTCGCAGGACTGGGCGGTGGCGCGCGGCGCTTCGTGGGAAGAAGTCAGCGGCGACGTCGCCCGCGCCAGGGCGCTCAGCCCCGACTTCATCGTCGCCATGCCGCACATCGGCGTGGAATACGCGCTGACGCCGCCGCGCTTCGTCGTCGCCTTCGCCGAGAAATTGCTGGAAGCCGGCGTCGGCGCGGTGATCGCCTCGCACCCGCACGTCGTGCAGCCGCTGGAACTGCGCGCCGCTTCGGGCGACCGCGCGCCGGCTCTGATCGCCTGGTCGATGGGCAACTTCATCTCCAACCAGCGCGCCAAGCCGCGCGACATGGGCGTGATCGCACGCCTGACTCTGGAAAAAGGAAACGGCGTCACGCGCCTCGTCAGCGCCGACGCCATCCCCACCTGGGTGCAGACGCGCACGAAAAAGGGCGTCCGCGTCTCGCGCGTGCTGCCGCTCTTCGACGCGCTCGCCAACGCCGTGGAGCTGCAGATCTCCGCGGCCGACCTCAAGCGCCTGCGCGGCGCGCACGCCGATTTCACCGGGCGCGTGCTGGGGCGCGCCGTCCCGCTGGCAGAAGCTCAGCCGGCCTACGAACTGGAACCGTCCTCGCAGGATCGTTTTTCGACGGCACAGTTCGACGAGCTCGACCGCCGGCGCGCCGCGAAAAAAAGCGGCGCGCGGAAGAAAAACGCGCTCAAACCGTGATTTTCGTTCATATTTTTTTCATATCTGCCTTGAAAACGACGAATTTCCGGCATTTCACGCAAGCGGAAACAAAAATGCCGGGGTACAATCGTTTCAGAAGATAAAACTTTATTCGAGGAGGAACACCCGACATGAACATGGACAAGATCCGCGCCATTATCGACAACGACAAAGACAGCCTGATCGGCACGATCCGCGAGCTCGTCGCCGTTCCCAGCGTAGGCGGCGAAGCGCCGCAGCCCGACGCGCCGTTCGGCCCCGGCCCCAAAGCCGCCCTCGACAAGTTCGTCGAGATCGGCACGCGCCACGGCTTCCGCACCTGGGCCTTCGAGAATCAGGTCGGCATCGCCGAACTCGGCGACGAATCGCTGCCCGAGATGATCGCCGTGCTGGCTCACGTCGACGTCGTGCCCGCCGGCGAAGGCTGGAGCTGCGACCCCTGGCAGGGCATGATCAAGGACGGGCTGCTCTACGGCCGCGGCGTCGCCGACGACAAAGGCCCCGCCATCAGCGCCATGTTCGCCATGAAAGCCCTGCGCGAGGCCGGCGTGCGGCTGAAGCGCCGCGTACGCCTGATCGTCGGCACCAACGAAGAATTGGGCAGCCGCGCCATCGACCGCTACGTCACATCCGGCCAGGAACTGCCCGTGGCCGGCTTCACCCCCGACGCCGAGTACCCGCTCATCAACGGCGAAAAAGGCAGCATCACGCCCAAGTGCCGCGCCCCCTTCGCATCCGACGGCGGCGACGTGCAAGTGCTCTCGATCGACGCCGGCGTCGCCTCCAACGCCGTGCCCTCCAGGGCCGTCGCCGCGCTCAAAGTCGCGCCCGCAGCCGAAGCGCGTCTGAACCGCGTCGTCGAAGAGTTCGCCGCGCCCCGCGACGCCAGGCTGACCTGCGAAAAGAGCGCGAACGGCGAATACACGCTGACCATGGAAGGCCTGGCCTTCCACGGCTCGCGCCCCCAGTACGGATCCAACGCCGCCGCCAACCTCGTCAAAGTGCTGCGCCTGCTCGGCATCGGCGGCGAGCAGGGCGCCTTCCTCGACACAATCGACGCGCTCGTGGGCGACCAGACCCGCGGCGAAAACCTCGGCGTCATGCTCTACGACGACGTCTCCGGCTTCACCTCCCTCTGCTGGGGCCTGCTCAAGAGCGAGGGCGACAAGATCATGTTCACGCTCAACTACCGCTTCCCCGTCACCTTCGAGCGCGACCCCGTCTGCGCCAAATTCATCGAGACCCTGCGCGGCCACGGCTTCGAAGTCCAGGCCGGCAGCGGCAGCCATCCGCTCTATATGCCCGAAGAGAGCGACCTCGTCAAAAAACTGATGAAAGTCTACCGGGACGAAACCGGCGACTACGAGTCGAAGCCCATGTCCATCGGCGGCGGAACCTACGCCAAGGAAATGCCCAACATGCTCGCCTTCGGCAACCAGTTCCCCGGCGAGAACACCCACATCCACGAAGTGGACGAGCGGTGGAGCGTCGAACACATCATAAAGAACACCAAGATCATGGCCGCCGCCATCGCCGCGCTGGCCGGCGTCGAAGAATAATCCCTGACGAAGAGACGGTCTTAAAGCTTCAGAACTGCCTTTAAAGGCGGGTGGTGCCGCTTTGTTCCGATGATGTCAGCGCTTCAGCGCCGGACAGAGCTCATCAAAAACAGCAAAGAGACCGCCTCAAGCGTCTTTGAGGCGGTCTCTTTTTTAGTGGCGCTTGTGCAAGGAGCGCCAACGCGGCGGAGAACGTCTGCTCTGCGTGCGGCAGGGCGTCAACGGGAAGCGGCACGCTCATTGCGAGTCGGGATCCAAAGGAAACCGGGCGTCGGGGGTGTCTTTCCCGGCACCCGGTCTGACATGCAGACGCCGCGTATGAAGCCGTTATGCCGACGCTAGACGATCTGCGCCAGCGGGGCGATCTCGATGCCGGCTTCGACGAGGCGCGCTCTCAGGGTCTGGGCCATCTGCACGGCCGTGGGCGAGTCGCCGTGCAGGCAGATGGAGTGGGGGCGAAGCTTCACGATCGTGCCGTCGATCGCTTCGACGACGCCTTCTTTGACCATGCGGATCACGCGCGCGGCGGCGACTTCCGTGTCGCGCACGAAGGCGCCTTCCTTGCTGCGGGGCACGAGCGTGCCGTCGGGCATGTAGCCGCGGTCGGCGAAGGCTTCGGCGGCGTAAGGCAGGCCGATTTTCGCGGCGGCTTCGTCGAACTTCGATCCCGCCAGCCCCATCAGGATCAATCCACCCGCATCCTTTACGGCCTGCGCGAGGGCTTCGGCCTCCTCGATCTTCTTGGCGGCGCTGTTGTACATGGCGCCGTGGGGCTTGACGTGCTGAAGTTTCGTGCCCGCCGCTTCGCAGAAGGCGCGCAGCGCGCCGATCTGATAGAGCGTATAGGCGTAAAGCTCGTCGGGCGTGCAGGCCATGTTGCGTCGGCCGAAGCCGACCAGATCGGGATAGGCGGGATGAGCCCCCACGGCCACGCCCGCCGCTTTCGCCGCCGTCACTGTGGCGCGCATCACGCAGGCGTCGCCGGCGTGAAAGCCGCAGGCCACGTTCGCCGACGACACGAAGGTAAGCACGTCGCCGTCGCGTCCCATCTTCCAGGCTCCGAAACTCTCGCCCAGATCGCTGTTCAGATCCACTCGATAGTTCATCGTTCATTCCTCCCCCCAGATTTCGGATCAATCCAGACGTTCCCACGTCACGGTGTAATCTTTGCCTTCGACGTTCAGCTTCATCGCGCCCGAATTTGCCGGAGCCGGCGCGTCCGACGCCGATGGCTGCGCTGCAATATGCTGCACGAGCAGCCGCAGCCGTTCGAGCTTCGCCGCCTCGCCCCGCGACAGATCGACGCCTTCGTCCTGGTTGATCGGCGCGAAGCGAACCGTGTCGCCGGGCATTTTCTGCGCCAGGCGCGCCACGTCGAGCGCGTGCACGACGGCGATCTTCACGTAGCCGCCGGTGGTCTGGCGGTCGGCCATCATCACGATCGGCAGGCCTGAGCCGGGCACCTGCACGGCTCCCATGGGGATGCCGTCGGAGACGATGTCGGGACCTTTCACGTGCTGAATGACGCGGTCGCTTTCCAAACGGCAGCCCATGCGGTCGGCCGAGGTGGAAACGGCGTACTCGGTCTCGAAAAACGTTTTCACTCCCTCGGGGCCGACGTAAGAATCCTGCGGGCCGAGCACGGCGCGCAGCGGAGCGTCGCCGTAGTCCGGCAGAAGTTCCGCCGGGCAGGCTGCGCCGACGACGCGCCGCCACAACGACCAGGGAGCGCCGGTCGACAACGTGTCGCCGTCTTTCAGCTTGCGGCCTTCGAAGCCGCCGATCTTCGCTTTCATGTAGGTACTGCGGCTGCCCATCATCAGCGGTACGTCGACGCCGCCGCCGACGCAGACGTAAGCGCGGCAGCCGCGGCCGCGGGGTCGGCCGAAGCCGAGCCGGTCGCCGTCTTTCACGGCGACGGCCGTCCACATCGGCAGAGGCGCGCCGTTCAGCTGCGGGCTTAGGTCGCCGCCGGCGACGGCGACGCAGCCTTCGCCGGCGAAGCGAATCAGCGGCCCCATCACAGTCACTTCCAGCGCCGCCGCGCCGACGGGATTGCCGAGCAAGAGATTGCCACGCGCCAGCGCCGGCGCGTCCATCGCGCCGCTGACGGGCATGCCGAGAGCCTGATGGCCCCAGCGTCCCAGATCCTGCACGGTGGTGAGGGCGCCGGCGCGTTCGACGATCAGCTTCATGCGCTCGCCTCCCTTTCCGCGTATTCGATGCGGTATTCGCCGCTTTTGATCTGCGTCTGGATTTCCGCGTACCGTTCGTTGCCGACCGGGTAGAACTTTACCCACAGTCCCGACGTGATCGCTACGGCCGGATCGCGCCGCGGATCGTAAAGGTCGTAGGGGACGCGGCCGATGATGCGCCAGCCGCCGGGGCTGGCGATCGAATAGGCGCCGGCCTGCGCGCCGCCGATGGCGACGCTGTTGGCGGGGATCAGCTCGCGCGGCGTCTTCAGCCGCGGTGTGGTCAGCGACGGATCCATGCCGCCCAGATAGGGAAATCCCGGCGTGAAACCGTTCATGTAACAGTAGAGCGGCGAATCGCAGTAGCGCTTCACCACTTCCTCTTCCGTCAGGCCGGTGTGCGCGGCTACCTCGCCCAGATCGGGGCCGAACTCGCCGCCGAAACAGACCGGCACGCGCACTTCGCGCCTCTCCCTTCGCTCCGCGGCAGAGGGGTTGGCCAGCTCGGCCTCAAGCCGCTTGCGCAGCGCCGGCAGATCGACCGACTGCGGATCGAAATAGACCGACAGCGAACGGTACGTCGGCACCAATTCTTTCATGCCGCGGAACGGCCGCTCGGAGAGCTCCCGCGCCAGCGCCTGCACGCGGCCGTTCACCGCCAGGTCGATCACCTCGCCGAAGTCGACGAACAGACACGTCTCGCCGGCCGGCAGGATCTTCGCTTCCATGGAACCGCCTCCTTGCCGAAAAATCTCCCCAGGCCGGAGCGCGCTCCGGCGTCCTTCCGTCGTTATTCGCTACGAGAAGATCTTCATAATGTTGGGCAGCGCCTTCACGCCCATCCACAGCGTGAAAGCGACCACGACCCAGCCGGCTCCCGTCAGCCACGCCGGATGACGGTACTCCGGGCCGACCACGTCTTTCTTGTACGCGCCGAGCAGGATCGAAGCCAGCGCCAGCGGCAGGATCAGCCCGTTGATCGAGCCGGCCACGATCAGCAGCGCCACCGGGCGGGCGATGAAAATGTTGATCGCCGTCGAGGCGCAGATGAAGCCGATCATCCACCAGCGGTAGTTGCGGTCCACCGCGGCGAACAGCGAACGCAGGAACGACACGGAGGTGTAGGAGGCGCCGATCACCGAGGTCACGCCCGCGGCCCACAGCACCACGCCGAACATGCGGTAGCCGACCTCGCCGGCGCCCTTGCGGAAGGCGTCGGCGGCGGGGTTGGCCGCGTCGAGCACTACCGCCGGCTGTCCGGCTGCCACGTAAACCACGCCGAGCACGGCAAGGAACAGCAGAATACGCATGATCGACGTGACGACGATGCCGTTCACGGCGCTCTTCGTCGCGTCGCGCACGTCGTACACGCCCGCGTCGATGAGGCGATGCGCGCCGGAGAAGGAGATGTAGCCGCCCACCGTGCCGCCGATCAGCGTCAGGATGATCATCCAGTTGACCGTGCTCGGCATCACCGTCTCTTTCGCCGCCAGAGCCACCGGCGGCGCGGCCTTGAACGCCACGTAGAGCATCAGCGCGATCATCAGGAAGCCGAGCAGCTGCGTGAAGCGGTCCATCGCCTTGCCGAGATCCCTGTTGAGGAAGATGAAAACGGCGATCGCCGCGCTGACGGCCGCGCCGACCTGCACGTTGAGCCCGATCATCGTGTTCAGCCCCAGCGCCGCGCCGCCGACGTTGCCGACGTTGAACGCCAGGCCGCCGAGCGCTACGGCGAAGGCGAGCAGATACCCCAGGCCGGGAATGACCCGATTGGCCACGTCCTGGGCGCGCAGCTTCGAGACGCAGATGATGCGCCAGATGTTGAGCTGTACGACCGCCGTCACCACGATCGTCACGGCGATGGCGAAAGCCGCCGAAGCCAAGAGCTGCCGCGTGAAGACCGTCGTCTGCGTCAAAAATCCCGGACCGATGGCCGACGTCGCCATCAGAAACGCCGCGCCGAGAAGGACCTGCAAGGTGCTTTTCCCTTTGTTCTGATCCATGAATACGCCTCCTTTTTTGTTCGATTTCCGGATGAGAAAACAATTCAACTGCGCTTTTATTATTTCATAACAAACTTAATGTTGTCAATGAACCATTTTCTGTATTAGAAAAACATTTTCGCCGTTCCTTGCCCCGACTTTTCTCGACAAAAAACAGGACGCCGGCCAAGCGTCCTGTGGAGTTCATCGGGCGGCAAACGCCCGCAGCCGGGCAATTTCGGCCGCCCAGCCGGAGAGGGAATCCTGCGGCGTTTCCAGGCACATGGGCAGCCCCGCCAGGGCCGGATGGACAACCAGCGCCGCAAAAGCGGCAAGGCCGAGGCTGCCCTTGCCGAGCTTCTCGTGGCGGTCCTTGCGGCTGCCGAATGGCGTTATGCTGTCGTTGAGGTGCAAAGCGCGCAGCCGCTTCAGCCCCACGATACGATCGAAACGGTCGAGCACGCCGTCGAGATCGCCGGCGATGTCGTAGCCGGCCGAATAGACGTGACAGGTGTCGAGGCACACGCCCATCTTCTCGGGACAGTCGAGGCGGCTCAGGATCTCCGCCAGCTGTTCAAAGGTGCCGCCCACCTCGCTGCCCTTGCCCGACATGGTTTCCAGCAGCACGGTGGTGCGCTTTACCGCGGGCAAAATCTCGTTCAGCGCCGCCACGATCAGGTCGATGCCCTTTTCGCAGCCTTGGCCGACGTGGCTGCCGGGATGGAAGTTGTACAGATTGTCCGGCAGCCATTTGTCCAGGCGCTTCAGATCGTCGGCCATCGCCAGCAGCGCGAACTCGCGCACCCGCGCGTCGGCCGAGCAGGGATTGAGCGTGTAAGGCCCGTGGGCGATCAGCGGCCCGAAACGGCGCGCGCCCATGATCGCCTTCAGCGCCGCGACGTCGTCGGGGTCGACGGCGCGCACGGAGCCGCCGCGCGGATTGCGTGTGAAGAACTGGAACGTGTCGGCGCCGATGGACAGGGCGTCTTCGCCCATTTTTCCGAATCCGCCGGCGACGGAAAGATGACAGCCGAAAAAAGGCATGAAAGGACCTCCTGAAGATGACGCCCCGAAGAAAGGAGCGCTTGTTGTATAATAAACTGGAATCTTTGGCACGATTTTAAGGGGGAAAGAGGAAAATGCGCGACTGTTCCAAAGAGTGTCAGCGCGGCGCCGCCCCGGACCGGTGGCTGGACGGCCTCGACGCGATGGTGGCGGAACTCCATGCGGGGCAGCGTTTCTGCTGTTCCCAGACGGTGCTGGCTATCGGCATGAGGCGGCTGGGGATCGACGATCCCGACCTGCTCCGCGCCATGGAGGGATTCTGCGGCGGGGCCTGCGACGGCGCCTGCGGCGCGCTGGCGGGAGGCGCCGCGCTGATGGGGCTGTACCTCGGCAAAGGCACGGAGCGGGAGCCGCGCAGCGAAACGATCAGGCAGTACGTCAAAGAACTGACGGAGACGTTCTGCGCCTACTGGAAGGGAACGACCTGCGAGAGCATCGTCCACGGCGAGGCCGAGCTGCGCAAGCGTATCTGCCCGAACGTCATCGCCGGCGCCGTGGAAATGGTCTGGAGCATCCTCGGCGAGCACGGGCTCGACCTTGACCGGCGCAGAATCGACCGCATGCCGCGGCAATAAATCAGTGCGAAGGAGTGTTGAACAATGATTCGCAGAGGGACGGAAATCGCGTTATCCAAAGTCGAGAACTTCAAGGGCGGCACGGGTGCGCTGCTCTCGCGCGAGATTCTCATGCCTGATGAAATGGGCGGACACGGCCGCAAATTCGGCTTCACCACGCTCGAACCCGGCGCGTCGATCGGCACGCACGCCCATGAGGGCGACTCCGAGACCTATTATATCCTGAAAGGCTCGGCGCGCTACAACGACAACGGCACGTGGGTCGACGTCAAAGAGGGTGACATGATGCACTGCCGCGACGGCGAATCTCACGGCATCGAAAACAGCGACGACGGCCCGTTGCAGTTCATCGCCCTGATCCTCTACAGCGAACGGAAAGAACGATAACCCAACCGAAACGCCGAAAGGGCGTCCGCGGAGAGAAAATTTCCCCGCGGACGCCCTGCTTTTTTTCGCTGCGCCGCGCCGGCGAAACGGCGGTTCCCGAGAAGGCGGCCGATGTTCCACGTGGAACATTTTCGTCAACGATGGCTACGGCTACGATTGCATGACATGCGCCAAGACAAATTCCATGTTTTTGCGCCGCCGTCGCCCGCATCGCGGCGCGGCGTCAGCGGTAGTTCACCAGCTCCGGCGACAGGTCGTGGAGGCGCAGACGGTCCGCGGCCGTTTTCTCCCAGACCGTGCCCGGCTTGCCCCAGTTCGCGTATGGGTCGATGCTCAGCCCGCCGCGCGGCGCGAAGCGTCCCCAGACCTCGATGTACTTGGGCGAGAGCAGCCCGACCAAATCCTCCAGAATGACATTGACGCAGTCCTCGTGGAAATCGCCGTGGTTGCGGAAGCTGAACAGATACAGCTTCAGCGACTTGCTCTCCACCAGACGCTCGTCGGGAACGTAACTGATCGTGATGTTGGCGAAGTCCGGCTGCCCCGTCATCGGGCACAGACTCGTGAACTCCGGGCAGTTGAACTTGACGAAATAATCGCGCCCCGGATGCTTGTTGGGAAACGATTCCAGCACCTCCGGCGCGTAATCGCTTCTGTAAGCCGTTTTATGCCCCAGCAGCGACAGATCCTTCATCTCTTCAGGCGTGCGCGTCATGTTTTCAGCTCCTTTGATCCCCGGCCGCGGCAAGGCGCTTTTTCAGAACCGCCAGCAGCAGCCCCCCGAAAACGCCGGCGACCGCCTGCCCGATCAGCAGACTCGCCGCCAGAACGAAATACGGTAAATGCAGCAGATAACTCAGCCACAGCGGCACCCCCAGTCCGGGGATCAGCGTGATCGCCGCGGCGGCGATCCACGGCGCGCGCGGCGAACGGCGAAACGCGGCGATCGCGCCGCTGGTCAGCAGACCGACGAGAATGCCGCCGATCATGTCCAGCGGTCCCAGCCCTCCCATCAGCGCGTTGCTGAGAAAATTGGCGAAGCCCAGCGGCAGCACCAGAAACGGGAAAATGCCGCTCAGCGCGTACAGCGACGTGGCGACGCGCACCTGATACTGCCCGAAGGCGAAGCTCCGCGTCGTCGTCATCACGACCACGTAGAGCGCCACGACCAGAGCCGAGATCGTCAGCTTGCGCGTCACCGTCAGTTCCTTCATCGAAAAAAATCCTCCGCGCCTTCCCGCGCCACGAAAAGGCCGTAAAAAAAGAGAGCCTCCCAGCTCCCCATCCGCCGCGCCATAACGGCGCGTCACGCCCGCCGCCCCGCGCGGAAAAAATCCGCGCAAAGCCCCGGACGCAGCCCGTAGTTTTGTTTAAAGACAGGATGGTCTCGAACTGTCTTATTCGATTGCGGAAAATATTGTAGCACAGAACCGCCCGCCGCACAAACGCCGTTCCAGAGCAGTAGGGCAATCGCTTACGAAATAAGCAAGCCCGTAGGGACGAGCCCCAGGACCTGCAGAGCCGTAGGGATGCCAAGCCCGCAGAGATTGCGCTTGCTCCTCATCCCGCATTTGCACGTGTCACAGGTCTTCAGCATCTGCAAAGCGAGTTTCCGCAGAATGTTCATCACTTCCGCCGCGTTCTTCGCTCTCGCCCGGCAGTCATCCTCCCTGAAGGCCACGTCCAGCATCCAGCGTAAGTTGTTCTCGATCGCCCAGTGCTCTCGCTTGATGCGCAGAA
>NZ_VUNH01000014.1 GCF_009695745.1 Pyramidobacter porci | reverse complement strand
ATTTCGCCGGCGAATCCATGAAGGGCGTCGGTTCCATGTCGAACCCGCTCACGTCGGGCACGGCGCTCGTCGCCATCTCGGCGCTGAAGGACAAATACGGCTACGGATACTACGACAAACTGGGCGCCAACCGCGTCATGGTCGAATCCGGCTCGGTCGCGCTGACCAAGCTGGAGACGGGGGAATGCAAGGAGATCATGATCCTCGAAGAGTCGGTGCTGAAAAAGCGCGAAGAGGAAGACAGCGCCATCGAAGTGATCTACCCCGAAGACGGCACGATCTGCGTGCCCTCGCCGATCATGACCGTGAAGAACGAGTGGAGCGCCCACGGCCACGAAAAAGTCTGCGAAGAGCTGACCGACTGGTTCCTCTCCGCAGAGGGGCAGAAGTACATCGTCAAGGCATGGATGCATTCCGTGCGCAAGGATTATCCCGAAGCGCCCTACGACGCGATCGCCACGGCCGACATCGTCGCCAACTCCATGCCCGTGGACTGGCAGCGCTGCCTCGACGAGCGCGCCGAATTGAGAACCAACTTCGAAGAGCGCGTCAAGAACGCCGCTAAATAAGGTCAAACAAAAAATATCACTGCGGGACGGAACATCGAAAAAAACAGAAATTCCGCCCCACAATAAAGCGGATTACGCACAAAGCCTGACGGCCGAAACGACCGTCAGGCTTTGTGCATTGGCAGTAATGATTCTGTTTGACGGAATCCGGCGATGAACGTATGATGAATCGGTCGGGGAGCGCGGAAATCTTTCGCGCTCCGATTTCCTGTATAATAATGGCGTCCCAATGCCCGGCATCCGCGGGGCGCGCGGACAAAAATCTCCTGAAGGCGGGGCTGTTCGGGTGCTTGCGAGCGGGAATCCACCAACAATACAAAATCCGCGCCGTTTCCGGTTCGACGCGAAGGCGCTGCTGATCCTCGCGATCGTCGGCTTTCTGGTTCTGTTCAACGTGTTTCCGATGTGCTATCTGGTCGTCCGTTCGTTCTTCGCCGACGGTTCCTTCTCGCTGGCCGCGTTCGAGCGCATCTACACGTACCAGCTGAACTGGGAGGCGCTGCGCAACACGCTGGCGACGGCGGGGCTGTCGATGGTCTTCGGCGTGCTGATCGCCTTTCCGCTGGCGTGGCTGGTGGGGCGCACCGACATGTACGGACGGCGGTTCTTCCGCACGCTGTTCGTGACGACGTACATGGTGCCGCCCTACGTGGGGGCGATGGCCTGGCTGCGGCTGCTCAACCCGCGCGTGGGCACGCTGAACGTGTGGCTGGCGCGGCTCTTCGGCCTGGCGGAAAACCCGTTCAACATCTACAGCATCGGCGGGCTGGTCTGGGTGCTGACGACGTTCTACTATCCCTACGCCTTCATCACCATCTCGCGCGCCATGGAGAAGATGGATCCCTCGCTGGAAGAGGCTTCGAAGATCTCGGGCGCCTCGCCGCTGAAGACGGTGCTGACGGTCACCTTCCCGATCATGCTGCCGTCGGTCGTCGCCGCGGGGCTGCTGGTCTTCGTCTCGGCGGCGTCGTGTTACGGAATCCCCTCCATCATCGGCGCGCCGGGGCAGATCGACACGGTGACGACGCGCATCATCGACTACGTGTACGTGGGCTCGGCGGAAGGGCTGACGGACGCCACGACGCTGGCGGTGTCGCTGATGCTGATCGCCAATCTGGTGCTGTACGCGTCGACGTTCCTGTGCGGCAGAAAGCAGTATATCACCGTGTCGGGCAAGTCGACGCGTCCCAACATCGTCGAGCTGGGGCGCTGGCGTCTGCCGGTCACGGTTCTGGTGGCGCTGTTCGCGCTGGTCGTGGTGGTGCTGCCGTTCGTCACGGTGGCGATGACGTCGTTCACGAAGAACCTCGGCAAAGCGTTGACGGCGTCCAACTTCACGACGCGCTACTGGCACGTCCTCTTCACGCGCAAGGGCATCCTCGATACGGCCAAGAACAGCCTCGTGGCCGCCTCGGCGGCGGCCACGGCGGGCATGGCGATCTCCTGCGCGATGGCCTGGCTGCTGACGCGCACGCGGGCCAAGGGGCGGCGCATCCCCGACTTTCTGATCACGGTCGGCAGCGGCACGCCCAGCGTGGTCATCGCCCTGGCGCTGATCATGACGATGTCGGGACGTTTCGGCATCAATATCTACAACACGCTGACGATCATGACCGTCGCCTACATGATCAAGTATCTGCTGATGGGCATGCGCACGGTGGTGTCGGCCATGAGCCAGATCCATCCCTCGCTGGAGGAGGCGTCGCTGATCTCCGGCGCGGGCGGGCTGCGCGGTTTCAGGGACGTGACGCTGCCGCTGATCGCGCCGTCGATCGTGGCGGGCTGGTTTCTGATCTTCATGCCCAGCTTTTACGAGCTGACCATGTCGACGCTGCTCTACTCCACCGACACCAAGACGATCGGCTACGAGCTGTTCACCTATCAGACCTACCACAGCCAGCAGACCGCCGCGGCCATCGCCACGGGGATCCTCGGGCTGGTGGCGGTCGTCAACTGGATCCTCAACAAGCTCACCAAGGGCGAGTTCTCGATTTAGACAAGGAGCGCTTTTCGCATGTCCTCGATTACGTTGAACGAAGTGACAAAATCCTACGGCAGCGTGCAGGTGATCCAAAAGTTCAGCAGCGTCTTTTGCGACCGCGAGTTCGTGACGCTGCTGGGGCCTTCCGGCTGCGGCAAGACGACGATGCTGCGCATGATCGCCGGCTTCGAGAAGCCCAGTTCGGGCGAGATCCTCATCGACGACGCCGTGGTCAGCGGCCGCGGTCAGTTCGTGCCGCCCAACCGCCGCAACATCGGCATGGTCTTTCAGTCCTACGCCGTGTGGCCGCACATGGACGTGTTCGACAACGTCGCCTATCCGCTCAAGATCCAGGGCCTGTCCCGCGGCGAGATCAAAAAGCGCGTCTTCGACATTTTGGAGGCCGTCCACCTGACGCAGTACGTCAAGCGCCTGCCCAACGAGCTTTCCGGCGGCCAGCAGCAGCGCGTCGCGCTGGGGCGCGCGCTGGTGTGCAGCCCGCGCGTGCTGCTGCTCGACGAGCCGCTTTCCAACCTCGACGCCAAGCTGCGCGAGTCGATGCGCTTCGAGATCAAGGACATGCAGCGCCGCTTCGGCATCACCGTGGTCTACGTCACCCACGACCAGACCGAGGCCATGGCCATGAGCGACCGCGTCATCGTCTTCAACAAAGGCGCGGTGCAGCAGATGGACACGCCGACGAACATTTACCGCCGCCCGGCCAATCAGTTCGTGGCCGATTTTGTCGGCAAGATCAACTTCATCCGCGGCTTCGCCTCGGACGGGCGCATCGACTTTCCCGGCGGGCAGTGGATGGCTTACGGCGGGCCACGGCGCGGCCCCGTGGCGGTAGCGGTGCGGCCGGAAGACATGCTCATGCGCCGCGACCGCGGCGTGCTCAAAGGCACGCTGGCCAAAGCCTATTATCTGGGCGACGCCAACGACTGCCGCGTGCGCATCGGCGCCGCCGACGTGCGCGTGATCGCCGCCGGCCGCACCTACGGCCAGATCCCCGAGGGCGAAGAGCTGTGGCTCGACTTCGACGAGTATCTCGTCTTCGAGGACGACGGCGCAGACCAGACGCAGATCCTGTCGTAACGGAAACGCAGCGGAGCCTGAAAAACGGATTCGCAAAAAAATGTTCCACGTGGAACGTTTTGTCTTAAGAGCGTTCGCTATCGGCATTCAGATGATATGATCAAAAATGGATATCATAAAACGATAGAAGCGGCCGAGGAGCGATGAATTCCAACTCATCGCCCCTCGGCCGCTTTTTTGTTTTCGATGTTTTCAGTTGTGCCTGCGGTCACTTGCCGGCGGCCGGAGCGGGCGCTTCGGCGGGCTTTTCCGCGGGTTTGTCAGCCTCGGGGGGCGGCGGCAGGGGAATATCCTCGACCTTCATGACTTCGCGGGAGACGACGTTGAAGCCGTCGTCGGTGATCTCGAGATTATAGACCACGGGCGTGGAATTGGGGATCTCGAGCTTCCGCAGCTCTTCCGGGGTCAGATTCGGCTCGACCCATGAGGAGAGGGCGCGCAGGGCGGTGCTGTGGCCGACCACGAGCACATCCATGCCGGCGCGGAGCGTGGGGGCGAGCGTATCGCTCCAATAGGGCGCTTCGCGGGCGATCACGTCCTTGAGGCTCTCGGCCTGGGGGATGAAGCGGCGGTCAATGCAGGCATAGCGGGGATCGTGCACGGGCGAGCGCGGGTCATCGTAAGCCAGGGCGGGGGGCGGCACGTCGTAGCTGCGGCGCCAGATGTCGACCTGTTCTTTGCCGACGGCTTCGGCCACTTCCGTGCGGGTTTTGCCCTCGAGGTCGCCGTAGCAGCGCTCGTTCAGGCGCCAAAACTTCTCCACAGGCAGCCAGCGGCAGTCCAGGGCGCTCATGGCCAGCCAGGCGGTGGCGATGGCGCGGTTCAGCAGCGAAGTGTGCACGACGTCGAACGTCAGATCGGCGTTCTTCATGGCGATGCCGGCGTTGAACGCGCCTTTTACGCCCTTGCGGGTCAGGCGCACGTCGGACCAGCCGGTGAAGCGGTCTTCGAGATTCCATTCGCTCTCGCCGTGACGGAGCAGCACCAGCGTCACGTTCTTAGGCGCCGCCCAGGCGGAAGCCGCCAGAATCGTCAGCAGGGCCAGCGCTCCCAAAAGCCGTTTCAGGTTCTTCAAACAAATCGCCTCCCGATAAAAAGTCAAAAGATGTTCTCGCCGTTTTAAGATAACCAAACGGCGAGCCCTTGTCAAGCAAAACGCGGCGGCTGCTCCATGACCTTCGTGAATGACTTTCCGCAGAAGCTGAGCCGAAAATCGCAGTGGTCGTCGCCGTCGGCGAGCGTCCGCGCCCGTTCGAGGCGGACGCCCATGGCGGCGTGGAGCGGATCGTCGTCGCGGCAGAACCAGGCGGCGAAGCGCCGCAGGCCGCGCAGCACGGGCAAAAAGGGAGCGACGTCTTCGCGTCTCATCGTTCCGTCCCCGCCGGCGCGCCGGAAATTTTTTTCGATCTCTGCAAGGGACCGCCTCCCTCCGGAAACCTTCTCACCGAAAAAATATCGAAGCGGCGGCTCGTTTTCCGGCGGAGGGAGCGGGGGTATAAAAACTTTCGCCGGCCGAAGCTTCCGCATTATTGCGGAAAGACGATCAACAATCAAGCCGACTTATTCACATTTTCTTGTGGACAACGCGCCTCTTTTGTGGATACCTTTCGCGCCGCGGTTTCAAAAGTCCGCGCGGCTCCGGCAAAACCGAGCGGATTTTCCACGCCCCGCGGGCTGCGCGCTGTGCATATCTCCGCCGACAATCAACCTATCGCGGCAGGCTTGACGGCAAGAGCTTTTGTCGTCGGTCGAAAAAGACGGAACGGACCGCTCGCGGTGGAAAAGTCTCCCGCAGCCGGCAGGCACGGAAAAAAACGCCCGCATGATACAATAAAGGCGCGGCAGAACGGGCTTTTTCGCCCTCAAACGTCCGCCGCGCTGCGAAAATTTTTTCCGGAAAGGATGGTTTTCATGGCTAAACTTTTGATCGCCTATTTCTCCAAATCGGGCACCACCCGGGCCAAAGCCGAACAGATCGCGCGCGTCACGGGCGGCGACCTGTTCGAGATCGCAACGGAGAAGGTCTATCCGCGCAGCTACGCCGGCACGGTGATCGTCGCCAAAAAGGAACAGCTCGCGGGCGAGCTGCCCACGCTGACGGGGCGAGTGGAGGACTTCGCCGCTTACGACCGCATCGCGCTGGGGTTCCCCGTATGGTGGTTCACCTGCCCGCAGGCCGTCGTCAGCTTCCTGTCGCAGTACGACTTTTCCGGCAAGACGGTCTGGCCGTTCTGCACGCACGGCGGCAGCGGCCCGCGCAACAGCGCGGGGAAGATCCGCGCCCACTGCGCCAGCGACGTCAAAGACTGCCTCGACGCCAACAAGCTGACGGACGAGGGCATCGCGGCGTGGCTGGGGACGGAATAGGGAACGTGAGCAAACGGGAGGATCTTCCATGACGTATCGGCTTCGTCTCGCCCGCGGCGGCGACTTGGAACGGATCGAGGCGCTGATCGAGGCGCGCCTCCGCTGGATGGACGAAACGGGCATCCGGCAGCGGAACGTCGCGAACTACCGGGAAGCCTCCCCGCGCGGCTATTACGAGCGGATGCTGCGCGAGGGCAAACTGTTCGCGCTCGAAGACGGCGGCGAAGCGGCCGCCGCGGCGGTGCTGCTCGAAGAGGATCCGCGCTGGCGCGACTCGACGCTGCCGGCGCTGTACGTGCACAATCTGACTTCGTCGCTGCGCGAGCGCGGCGCGGGGCGCGAGTTCCTGCGGCTGGCCGGCGAGCGGGCGGCGGCGCTCGGCAAGCGCGCGCTGCGTCTCGACTGCGCCGCGGACAACACGAAACTGAACCGTTTTTACGAGAATCTCGGCTTCCGCGCCGCCGGGACCGTGGAAGACGGCCCCTATCACGGCGTGCGCCGCGAAAAGACCGACCTGCCCGGGCGCCCGTTCGACGTGAACGTCCTGCTCTTTGCGGGCTACGAGACGCTCGATGTCTTCGGCCCCGCGGAGATCCTCGCCCACGTCGGCGACTACCGGCTGCGCTGGTTCTCGCGCGGCGGCGGCGAGGTGGTCAACGCCCAGGGGGTGCGCGTCCTCACCGAACCGGTTTCGGCGGCCGACCCGCGCGGCGCGCTGCTGCTGCCGGGCGGCCGGGGCACGCGGCCGCTGGCCGGCGACGGAGAGTTTCTCGCCCTGCTGCGGAAGCTGGCCGACGCCTCCGCCTACTGCCTGTCCGTCTGCACGGGCTCGGCGCTGCTGGCCGGGTGCGGCGCGCTGGACGGGCGCGAAGCCACGTCGAACAAGCGCGCGCTGGACTGGGCCAAGTCGTGCGGCGGAAAAGTCCTGTGGCGCGACACGGCGCGTTGGACGACGGACGGCAAGTTCTACGCGTCCTCGGGCGTTTCCGCCGGCATGGACATGGCGCTGGGCTTCGTCGCCGACCGATTCGGCCGCGAACGGGCGGCGGAGATCGCGCGACAGATCGAGTACCGATGGAACGACGACCCGGACGACGATCCTTTTTCGGAGAATTCCCGGCGTTAGTTTTGCCGGCGCGGAATCCCGCGCCGGACGCCGCGAAAAAAATGCGGGAGCGAAGGCCCGGCTTCTGTCCGGTCATCCGCCCGCGTTTTTTCGCGGCTTGTTTTTTCTCCGTAGTTTTAGGCGTTTTGATGACTTAAAATGTTTTTTACTTGATTCTTTTTGATCACCATGCAGTTTTATTCTTGATTTCGGCTTCTTGCGGTGCTATTCTATTGTTTAGTTTCATAGTCCGTCATTATTTTCGGAAAGGGGAATTTCCTATGACAGAAATTGCACGGAAGCGCTGGTATGAAAAACTGCCCCATCCTTATATCCTGCTGTTCCTGATCGTCGTCGCGGTGGCGGTCCTGACGTATTTCCTGCCGCCGGGCGTGTATGACCGCGTCGTCGTGAACGGACGCAAGGTCGTCGATCCCACCACGTACCATGCGGTCGATCCCACGCCGGTGACGCTGATGCAGTTCCTCACGGCCATTCCCCGCGGCATCGTCAACGCCGGCATCGTCGTCGTCATCACGTTCATCTCCGGCGCCATGTTCAACGTGCTGCAGAGCACCGGCGCCATCGAGCACGGCGTCGGCTACGCGGTGAAACGGATCGGCGTCGGCAACTACAGGAAGCTGATCTGGATCGTCATGCTCATCTTCGGCTTCCTCGGCGCCACCGTCGGCTTCGAGAACAACATCGCCGTCACGCCCATCGCCGTGTTCGTGGCGCTGGCTCTCGGCGGCGACGTGATGGTCGGCGCGGGCATGGCCATCGCCGGTATCGGCATCGGCTTCGCCACTTCGCCGATCAATCCCTACACGGTCGGCACGGCCCATGCCATCGCCCAGCTGCCCATCTACTCGGGCATCGCCTTCCGCTCGCTCTACTGCCTGTGCGCCATCATCCTCACGGGCTTCCACGTCACCGGCTACATGGACAGAATCCGCCGCGATCCTTCCCAGAGTCTCGTTCCCGATGCGGACACTTCGGGACTGACGCTGACGCGTCCAATCGAGGAGTACGAGCTGACCGGCCGCGACAAGGCCGTCCTGTCGGTGTTCGTCGCCGGCATGGCCTTCACGATCTTCGGCGTGCTCAGGTGGAAATGGTATCTGAACGAGATGGCCGGGCTGTTCCTGCTCATCGGCATCGTCGGCGCGTTTGTGGGCGGCATTCGCCCCAACCGGATGGTCGAGCTGATGATCGAGGGCGCCAAGTCGGTCGCCGGCGGCGCGCTGGCCATCGGCGTGGCGCTCGCCATTCAGGTCGTCATGAAGGACGGCAACATCACCGACGCCGTCATCCACGGACTGGTCACGCCGCTGCAGGGGCTCGGCGTCTACGCTTCGGCCGTGCTGATGTCGCTCGCCCACTGCCTGATCAACTTCCTGATCCCTTCCGGCTCCGGCCAGGCGATGGCGACGATGCCCGTGATGATCCCGCTTTCCGACCTCGTCGGCATGACCCGCCAGGTTTCCGTGATGGCGTTCCAGATCGGCGACGGCGTCACCAACCTGTGCTATCCCACCGTCGGCGGCATGCTGGCCATGCTGGCTCTGACGCGCGTGCCCTTCGACCGCTGGTTCCGCTTCGTGTTCCCGTTGGTCGTCAAGGTAGTGCTGCTCGGCTGGGTTTTCATGTGCGTGGGAATCGCCATCGGCTGGAATTAAGTCATGAAAACGCCTGATTTCAAAGCCCGCGCCCAAGAACTTGAAAGTGCCGTCGTCGCCTGGCGGCGGCATTTTCATTCGTTTCCCGAGCTTTCTTTCGACGAAGTGAAGACCAGCGATTCCATCGCCGCGGCGCTGTCGGAGATGGGCTGCGAGAACGTCGCCGTCGGCACGCGCGGACGGCCCACCGGCGTCATCGCCGACATTGTGGGCGGACTCCCCGGGCGGCGAGTCGCCCTGCGCGCCGACATCGACGCGCTGCCGGTCGCGGAGGGAACGGGGCTGCCGTTTTCCTCGCAGCGTCCCGGCGTCATGCACGCCTGCGGCCACGACGGCCACATGGCCATGTTGCTGGGCACGGCGCGGATGCTCTGCGAAGCAAAGGCGCGGCTGCGCGGCTCGGTGCGGCTGATCTTCCAGCCCTCTGAGGAATCGGCCGAATTCGTGCAGGGCGCTCGGGCCGTAGTGGAGGACGGCCGCGCGCTCGACGGCATGGACGCGATCTTCGGCGTGCACCTGTGGAGCCCGCTGCCGTCGGGCGTGCTGGGCTGGCGCGCCGGGCCGATGATGGCCTGTTCCGACTCGTGGACGGTGAAGCTGCACGGCCAAGGCGGGCACGGCGCTTCGCCCCACCAGACGCACGACCCGACCGTGGCGGCAGCGCAGCTGATCTGCGCGCTGCAAACGTTCGTCAGCCGCGAGGTTAACCCTCTGAAATGCGCCGTACTCTCCACCGGCGTCATGAAGGCCGGCGGCGCGTTCAACGTCATCCCCTCGGAAGTGGAGCTGACCGGCACAGCCCGATCCTTCGAACCGCAGATCAGCCGTGACTGCGAGGCGTTCATCCGCCGCATGGCCGAGAACATCGGCGCGGCCTTTCGCTGTACGGCGGAGCTGGATTACCGCCGCAACCTGCCGCCCACCGTCAACGATCCGGCCATGGCGCGGCTGGGCGCGGAGAGCGGGCGCGGGATCTTCGGCGCCGACATGGTGCGCGAAGTACCGCCGACCATGGGCGGCGAGGATTTCAGTTTCTACCTCGAAAAAATCCCCGGCGCGTTCTTCTTCATCGGCTGCGGCGACGCCGCTAAAGGGACCGACTGGCCGCACCACCACTGTAAGTTCACCATCGACGAATCCCAGCTCTGCAAAGGCGCGGCCTTCGAAGCCGCCTGCGCCTGGGCGTTCCTCAATCAATAGCGCGCAGCGCGCAAAAAGTCCCCGCTTCCGTTTGGAAGCGGGGACTTTTTGCGTCAGCCCGTTTTCATTTCGTTCAGGAACGTCGCGCCGAGGATCAGGGCGCCGCCGGCGAGCTGCAGCGGCGTCATCGACTCGCCGAGGAGCAGCCAGCTCATGAGAACCGCCGAGAGCGGGTCGATATAGCTCAGCGCCGCCGTAGTCTGGGCAGGCAGGCGGCGCAGCGCCGTGAAGTACATCAGATAGGCCAGCCCGGTGTGGATCAGGCACAGCGCCGCCAGGCAGAGCCAGCCCATGCCGTCCAGACTGGCCAGCGGGGGGCCCCCTTTGACGAGCACGTAGGGGGCGAGAAAAGCGGCCGCGAGCAGCAGCTCGGCCGCGGTGGACTCGTACGGCGTGACGCCGCTCAGGAATTTATTGGCCATGACCGCGCAGGCGTAGAAGACGGCCGCGCCGACGCCGCAGGCGACGCCGAGCAGGTCGTTTCTCCCCGCGCCGCCGCTGCCGCCTGCGACGCAGGCCAGACCGCACAGCGAGACGAGGACGCAGACGGCCGTACGCTTTTCCAGCTTTTCGCGCAGCAGCCACGGCGCAAGACAGAGCATGAACACGGGTGCCAGATAATAACAGATCGTGCCCGTGGCAATCGACGTCCAGCGGAAAGCTTCGACGAACAAAATCAAGTTCATGCCTATAAAAACGCCGGCCATGAGCAAGTATCTGGCGTTGGTGCGGATTCTCTTCCATGAAAGTCCATTGCCCACCGTCACGGCCGCGGCAAGCAGGCAAAGGCCGCCGACGGCGGCGCGCCACAGCGAGATCTGCGCCGACGAAAGCGGAACGCGGCGCGCGAACAGGCCGATCGAGCCGAAGATCAGCATGGCTCCGGCCATGAGCCATTTCATTGAATTCATCAGCAGCACTTCCTTTGGCACGAGGGGCGCGAGCCAGAAAAGACCGTCTCACGATACCAGAGCGAAGGGCGCGCCGCGCAGGCTCCGAAAAGCGCAGCGCCGGTCCGCCCAAGGGCGCGGAGGCGCCGCCGAAAAGCCGCGACGTCAGAATGCCCGTTTTTTCGACGCAAAATGTTCCACGTGGAACATTTTCTGCGGATCATTGCGGAAACCTAGTTTGCACCGAATATTATTTTTCCTCTTTGACGTCGGACTCATTTCCGGCACAGGCAGAACGGGTGTCCGGCCGGGTCGAGCATGGTCACGAACTGGCCGCCGCCGAACTGCGCTGCGGCTTTGACCGCGCCCAGCGCTTCGGCCTTTTTCACCGCTTCCGGCACGTTTTCCACCTGAAAATCGAAGTGCATCTGCTTCTGCTGCTTTCCCTTTTCCTCCGGCCACACGGGCGGGACGTAATCCTCTTCCCCGGTGAACAGGAAGACGACGCCGCCCGAGCTCCTGACCGCCGGCCGCCCGAACAGCACGCACTTTTCCCAACCCAGCAGCTCCGCGTAAAAATTTTGCAGTTCCGTTTCGTCGTTGCAATCGACCATCACGTTGCCGAGAATCGCTTCCATGATTTTTCCTCCCGTCCCGCTTTCACCGCGCCGGCGGCGCGGCGCCCTCCGCCAGGCAGGCGTTGACCCACTGGATGAAGTTCTCCGTGCCGGAGCCCCGGCGCTCGGCCTCGACGTGTTTCAGACCCCAGACCATGGCGAAGTCCACGCTCCGGACCCTTTCACAGTTTTCCAGCGCACGGGCGAGGTTGATTTCCGTGTTCAGCGCCGTGTCCCCCTGTTCGATGCCGGTGCGGATGCGCCAGCAGGACGCGACGTTGGACGTGCGGAAGCCGGCGGAGCTTTCCAGCAGGTAATAAAGCGGCGTGTACATGTCGAGACGCTGTTGCACGCCGACACCCAGCGCGTCAGTCTTGGCGAGATCGGCGGCGAACGCGGGGCCGTACTCCGTGCCGTCGAGCAGCTCGGCCATGTGCGCGTCAAAATGGGCGCCCTGTCCATCGCCGACGCCGAAGAGCATGTTCTCCCCCTGGCTGGCGCCAAGGTCGTCGAAGGCTCCCACCGCTTTCGCGGCAGGCTTGAGGGCCTTCACAAAATCGTCCAGGCCGGAGATCGTGGCAGTGTTCGCCGCGGCGTCGTAGCTCACCCACGTTCCGGCGGCGTTCAGCGCGTCTATGTAGTCCTGCGCGGTCCGGTAGACGCCGGAAAGCGTCACGCTGCCCGCCGCGCTGCGGCGGACGACATGGTCGCGCTCTTCGATCGCGCCGGACGCTTCCGCCCGGGAACCGCCCGCGGCGGGCAGATCCAGCCGCCCGATGACGCTCATGCCCCGCTGCCGAGCAGCCGCGCCGGCATCGTAGGGAAAGGGCGTGTCGGCCAGAAAATGGTTGAGCGACGTTTCCACCTCGGCCTTAATCATGTCGTAATAACTGCCCGACTGCCAGCGCCTGTCGGGCGACTGTTCCAGAGTCAGCACGTTGCCGCGGCTGTCTTTGAAACCGGCGGCGTTCACGTAGGCGGCGTAGCTCTCGGCCATCTTGCCGGAAAGTTCGCGCATTTCGGCGCTCAACCCCGTGCGCGAAACGCCGAGATTCCATTCGTAAGCTTCGTTCGCCCAGTCGAGGTTGGTGATCGGGCACCAGCACATGGCTCCGGCAACGGCGTCGCTGACGCCCTGGACCGCGCCAATGGCCGTCAGGTAAGGCGCGTAGAGCGGACTGTCGCCTGCAGCTCCCATCAGGACCGACTGAGCGCCGCCGCCGCTCATGCCGAACGTGAAGATGCGGTCAACACTTCCCGGCAACCGCTCGGCGCTGTCCTTTGAACGTTCCGCTTCGCGCCGTACGAAACGGACAGCCGCCTTGAGATCCACGACGCCCAACGGCGCGCCGTGAGCGCGTCCGCGGCAGCCCGCATAAACGAGCACGAAGCCCGCGTCGGCGTAGGCTTTGACACTGGCGTAGTCTGTCAGCGCGGGCATAGCCATGTAGCCGGGCGTCTCCACGGGAACCACGATCGGGGCGTTTTCCGCCCGATACCCGCCCGCGGAACCTTTTTCGTCGATAACGCAGCGATAGGTGCCGTCGCCGTTGGGGCTGCCCTTCAGATACGAGCCGGGGACGAACAGCGCCAGCGTCTGGTAATTCAGATCCACGGGCCTTTCGCAGTAAGGGATCCCCAGCTGATAATACACGTTGTCTTCGGCGTTATACCGCCACCGCGTCATGTCGATCCCCGCCGGTTCCGCCCGAGCGGCGGCGTTCAGTGCCGTCAGGCAGAGCAACGCCGCAATCCACGATATTCTGCAACTCATGATCGTCCTCCCGCGTTGCAATACTAAATTCTTGACTCAAACGACGAATGATCCCCGCGCGCTCCGAGAGAGATCCGCAACGTCAGTCGCGCAGCGGTCAAGGCAATCCCGAGCGACTGGACTCACTCGGAAGGCGAGCGAAGCAGGCTATTTTGCCGTTTTCTATCAAAAAACAGCATAAGAATTTGCCGGCGGAGGTCATCGTAAGAGTCTCACACGTGACGCCCGCCAAATTTTTAGCGTGTGAAAGCGGCCCCATTTTCGTGGAGAGGAATCTCGCTGCTTTTCGCTCCGATTTACGGCTTGAGGCGGTAGATGGTGCGGGGGAAAGGAATGACCTCGCGGATGTGGGGCAGGCCGCAGATCCACGTGATGGTGCGCTCGAGGCCGATGCCGAAGCCGCTGTGGGGCACGGACCCGAACTTGCGCAGGTCGAGATACCAGTCGTAGTCGGCGGGGTTCATCTTCAGTTCCTTCATGCGGTTCAGCAGCCGGCCGTAATCCTCTTCGCGCTGGGAGCCGCCGATGATCTCGCCGTAGCCTTCGGGTGCGAGCAGGTCGGAACAGACCACGGTCTCGCCGTTGTCTTCGGGGTTGGCTTTCATATAGAAGGCCTTGGCGTCTTTGGGATAGTTCTCGACGAAGACGGGGCGGTCGTACTGTTGGGTGAGGACGGTTTCGTCGTCGGCGCCGAGGTCGTCGCCGAATTTGATGTCGCTGCCCAGCTCGTTGAGTTTCCTGACGGCGTCGCGGTAGTTGAGATGGTAGAACGGGCCGGCAACGACTTTCTCGAGCGGCTCGACGTCGCGTTCGAGCGCGCCCAGTTCTTTCTCGCAGTTTGCGAGCACGTTTTTCACCGTGTCGACAACCAGGTCTTCCTGAAGCTGCATGTTCATCTTGTTGTCATAAAAGGCCATTTCCGGCTCGAGCATCCAGAACTCGGTGAGGTGGCGGCGCGTCTTCGACTTTTCGGCGCGGAAAGTGGGGCCGAAGCAGTAGACTTTGCCGAAAGCCATGGCCGCGGCTTCGGCGTAAAGCTGGCCGGTCTGGGCCAGATAGGCTTTCTGATCGAAGTAATCGAGTTCGAACAGGCCGTCGGCGCCTTCGCCGATGGAGCCGGTGAGGATGGGGCTGTCCATGAGCATGAAGCCGCGGTCGTGGAAGAAGCAGCGCCAGCTCCAGATGATCTCGTTGCGGATCTTCATCAGGGCGTTCTGGCGGCTGGAACGCAGCCAGAGATGGCGAGTATCGAGCAGGAAGTCGATGCCGTGATCCTTCTTGCCGATGGGATACTCTTCGCTGGGGTTCTGAAGGATTTTCAGGTCGGCCACGGTCAGCTCCACGCCGGAGGGCGCGCGGCTGTCGGCGCGCACGACGCCGGTGACTTCGAGACTGGCTTCGAGCCACAGCCCTTTGGCGGCGTCGAACTGTTCGTCGGGGACTTCGCCTTTCACCATCACGCCCTGAACGGTTCCCGAGCCGTCGCGGAGCTGGAGGAAGTGAATCTTTCCCGAGCTGCGTTTGTTGTACATCCATCCCTTCACGCAGACGCTCTCGCCCACGTGTTCTTTCAGATCCTTGATGTATACCCACGGTGCTGCCATCGCAATCAGCCTCCTACGCTGAATATTTTCGTCCGTCGCCCATTATCCCACGAAAGGGCGAAAAGATTTCAAAAAAATCGCTCCACTTTGTCCTGCATATGATACACTATTGCCTGGCATTTGAGACACGATCGGGACATTTTTTTCAGGGGGAAAATGCGTCTCTTTTTTCTTTTTTTGCACGCCAAGGGACAATCGCTGCGGCCGAAAGGCGATTTTACGACGTTTGCCGCTTGCGGTCGAAACGCCGTTTTTTATGCAGCGAAGTTCTTCCCGCAGGTCTTCTTATGCTTTTCACGGCAAATTTGTGAGAGTTCAAAGGAATTTTTCAGGAGGGGTATTTCCATGGCAGAGAAATTGAGACTGGAAGACGTTATTGCGGCTCACTGGTCGGCGCCTCGGCAGATGGCATGGTACGAGGGCGAATGGTGGACCGCGGAGCGCGTGTTCCGTCTCGTAGGGGAAAACGTAAAGCGGCTGCAGGCAGCCGGTTTCGGCGCCGGAGACCGCATCGTGACGATGCTGCCCAACAGTCCGTCGTTTTTGGCGCTGTGCATGGCGGCCTGGAAAATGCGCGGTTCAGTAACCCCGCTCAACACCTTGGCCGGACCTCAGGCGCTCGGCGCGCTGATCAAGCACTCCATGCCGGCGGTGATCGTCGCCGCTCCGGCGTTGAAGGAACATGCCGAAGGGCTGAAAGGGCTGCCCGTCCCGCTCGTGTTTCTCGAAGCCACGGGCTCGCTGCCCGAGTTCAAAGCCGTGCCTTCGCTCAAATCCAGCGAAGACTGCTGCTCGATTTTCTATACCTCCGGCACGGCGGGCACGCCCAAGGGCGTGCCGCTCACTCACATGAACATCCTCACCTGTCTGGATCAGGCGTTGAAACAGGTTCTTCCCGACATCGGCGAACAGACCATGCTCAACGTGCTGCCCAACTTTCACACGCTCGGCTGCGTCGTTTCCGGCTTCATGCCCCTCTTCGTCGGCATTCCTCAGGTGATCCGCAGCAACTTCCTGCCTGTCGAAGGCACCATGCGCGCCATCGACGAAGGCGGCGCCACATTGCTGGTGACGGTGCCCACATTGCTGCACTTTCTTTGCGGCGCCGCGGCCAAGACCGGCTGGAAGCCCCGCCGCGTCAAATACGTGGTCTCCGGCGGCGACCGCCTCGTGCCCTCGCTGCGCGACCGCATCGCTCAGCTTCTCGGCGGCAAGCCCATCGAGGGGTACGGCCTGACCGAGTGCTCGCCCATCCTCGCAGCGCAGGCAACGGGCGGTTCTCCCGAAGGTTCCGTCGGGCCGCTGCTCGAAGACATCGAATACCAGCTGCGCGACATCGACGGCTCCCCCGCGACCGGCGACGAAGGCGTGCTCTGGGTCAAAGGGCCCAACGTCGCGTCGGGATACTTCAACGCGCCGCAGATCACGGCCGAGAAATTTCAAAACGGCTGGTTCAACACCGGCGACATGGTGCGCGTCGACGAGAAGCGCAACGTCTTCATCCAGGAACGCGTCAGCGACCTCATCATCGTCGGCGGCTTCAACGTCTACCCGCAGGAAGTCGAAACCGTGCTCAACGCCAATCCCAAAGTCAGGGAATCGGCCGCCGTCGGCGTGTCGCGCTCGGTTACGGGACAGATCGTGCGCGCCTTCGTCATCCTCAAGGAAGGCGTCACCTGCTCGTCTTCCGAGCTGGCGGAATGGTGCCGCGAGCGCCTGCCCCACTACAAAGTGCCGCGCAGCATCAAGCTGGTCACCGATCTGCCCCGCAACGCCCTCGGCAAAATCCTGCGCCGCAAGCTGCGCGAAGAATCCCAGAACAGTGACGACACCTAGAGCCATCTCCGCAAATTTTTGGAGCTGTTTTCCTCAGCCGCTCAAGAATGTGGTATGATATTTCCCGTGGGAAATTGCCCCCGCTGACGGCAAGGGGGTTTTCACTTGAGAAGCCTTTGCGAAAGGAAGTGTGAGCCATGCTGCTAAGTCCCAGCCGCGCGGACTGTATTGTCTTCAGCGTCGACGGCGTTCTCGTCGACGGCGCCGGCATCTCCGCCGCCCTTTCCCGCGCGCTCTCGCTCAGCTGGAGCGAGTTGCTGAAGCGGGAAGCGTCGGAGCCGGTCGACGCGGCGCCCTACCTGCAGGCGGCGCGCCGGCACAACATTTTCGGCAGCCGCGGCGACATAGCCTGGGCGCTTCTGTCCCTGGCCATGAAAACCGAACGGCAGCGTCTCGCCGAGGCGCTGCCCACCCCGGAACAATGGGAGGCCCGTCTGATCGCCGCTGAAAACGGACACGGCATGGAGGATTTCACGTCCACGATCTCCGCCACCGACTGCCGCACCATCGTCGCCCTTTACAACGACATCTACTTCGGACCGACCGACGACAAGGCGCCGTTGCTGGAAGACCTGCCGGAAGGAGCCCGTGTCCTTGAAAGGCCGCTTTTCTCGACCCGCTGGGACAAACTGCCTCTTCCCGTGGGCATCTGCACCTCGCGCGACCGAGACGAGCTTGACTGCGCCTTACGGACGCTCGGCTGGCAGGATCTGCCCAAGGAACGCTGCATCACGTCGGAAATTGTCCGCAAACCCGACGCTACCGGTCTCGAGAACCTGTGCAGATCGTTGGGCTGCCGCTGGCCGCTCTATCTCGGCAGTCTTCCCGCCGACCTCGAGCTGATGGAAAGCCTCGGCCGCGGCGACTTCATTTCCGTCGGTACGCAGCTCAACCACAATGTCGTCAAATTCCCAAGCGCCGCCGACGCCCTCAGGGCGATCCTCGGCGTCGTCTAAGCGTCACGCGCCCCCGTCTCCGCGGGGGCGTTTTTATTTTTCAAGCGTTTTCGAGACGCAACCACGGCGGCGCAAAGCCGAATCACGCAGTGGAGATAAGGGTTGCGCCGCCATCGAAGGAGAGATCTGTATGGCAAAATACGTTTTCGTCACCGGCGGCGTCGTTTCGTCGCTCGGCAAGGGCATCACCGCGGCCTCATTGGGCATGCTGCTGAAACAGCGCGGCTTGAACGTCGGCATCCTCAAGATGGATCCCTATCTGAATGTTGACGCGGGGACCATGAGCCCGTTCCAGCACGGCGAAGTGTTCGTCACCGACGACGGCGCCGAGACCGACCTCGACCTCGGCCACTACGAACGCTTCATCGACGAAAACCTGAGCGGCGCCAACAGCTGCACCTCCGGCAAGGTCTACCTGTCGGTCATCAGCAACGAGCGCCGCGGCGATTACGACGGCCGCACCGTACAGGTCATTCCCCACGTCACCGACGAGATTTTGCGCCGCATTACCGCGCTCGGCGCTGCGTGCGACGTGCTCATTTCCGAAATCGGCGGCACCGTCGGCGACATTGAGGGACAGCCCTTCCTCGAAGCCATCCGTCAGCTGCCCGCGCGCGTCGGCAAGGGCAATGTGCTGTACTGCCACGTGACGCTGCTGCCCTACATCGACGCCTCCGGCGAGCTGAAGACCAAGCCCACCCAGCACAGCGTCAACGAGCTGCGCCGTCTCGGCATCCAGCCCGACGTCATCGTCTGCCGCTCGCCCCTTCCCGTGACGGCGGAGACGCGCGAGAAGATCGGCTTGTTCTGCTCCGTGCCGCCGCAGAACGTCATCGAGGAGCGCGACGCCGACACGATCTACCGCGTGCCGGAGGTACTCCGCGCCCAAAACTTCGACGCGCTCGTGCTGCGTTGTCTCGGGCTCGACGGCACCAAGGATCCCGATCTGAGCGACTGGAGCCAGTTCCTGAGAAGGCGCGATGCCGCCGCCCAAACCGTGACCATTGCGCTCGTCGGCAAATACACCGAAAACAGGGACGCTTATCTGAGCGTCAACGAGGCACTGTCTCACGCGGCCATCGCCAACGGCGCTGCCGTCACGATCGTTCCCGTCGACTCGGAAACACTGACGCCCGAAAACGTGGACAAGACGCTGGGCTGCGCCGACGGCATCCTCGTGCCCGGCGGCTTCGGCGCCCGCGGCATTCCCGGCAAGATCCTCGCCGCCCGCTTCGCCCGCGTGCACGACGTGCCTTACCTCGGCATCTGTCTGGGCATGCAGGTCGCCGCCATCGAGTTCGCCCGCGGCGTGCTGGGCCTCCCCGAAGCCGACAGCTGCGAGTTCAACCCCAACACGCCCGATCCCGTGATCCACCTTATGGAGGCTCAAAAAGGCGTCGCCGTGCGCGGCGGCACCATGCGCCTCGGCGCGTATCCCTGCGATCTCGTCGCCGGTTCGAAGGCGCGAGACGAAATCTATCGCGTCGCCGCCGTCAGCGAACGCCACCGTCACCGCTTCGAGTTCAACGAGCGCTATCGCGCCCGTTACGAAGCCGCCGGCATGAAAGTGGCCGGCATTTGTCCAAGCGGCGGACAGGTGGAGATCATGGAGAATGTCGATTGCCGCTGGTTCGTGGGCGTACAGTTCCACCCCGAGTTCAAATCCCGCCCCGTCCGTCCTCATCCGCTGTTCGCGTCCTTCATCGCCGCGGCGATGGAAAAACATTCCGCCGCGCGGTGAGCCCTTCAGGCGAAAAAATATCCAGCCCTTGCGAACGCAGGGGCTGGATATTTTTATCGAAAAATTTTCGGGCGGGCTCAAACATCCATGCCGAACGCATAGCTGGTCATCGAGATGGCGCCCAGTGTGCGCACGGCGTTGAACGCGCAGGGCTTTTCGCCGGCCGACGCGCCCAGCGCGTAGAGCAGCGGCAGGAAGTGATCGGGAGCCGGAACGGCGTAGGCAGCGTCGTCGTGCCGCCTGTAGTCGATCACGGCGTCGTCGCGGCGCGCTTCCACCTGCGCGCGGATCCACTCGTCGAAAGCGTCGGCTTCGGGCGTTCCGGCGGGGTTGTTCCAGTCCACGCGGCGCAGGTTATGCACCACGTTGCCGCTGGCGAGGATCAGGTAGCCCTCGTCGCGCAGGAAGGCCAGCTTTTTGCCGGCTTCGTAGGACGCCGCCGCGTCCAGAAAGCGGTTCACGCTCAGCTGCACCACCGGCACGTCGGCTTTGGGGAACACGTGCACCAGCACCGACCACACGCCGTGATCAATGCCCCAGCTGTCGTCGACGCGCGCGTCGAGCCCCGGCGCGCCCAGCACGCGGGCGCTCAGCCCCGCGTCGCCGCGGACGGGATACTTCACCTCGCACAGTTCTTTCGGGAAGCCCGTCATGTCGTAGATCTGGCGCGGCTCGGGATCGGTCTGCACGAACGTGCGCGCGTTGTACCAGTGAGCGGAAACCGCCAGAATCGCTTTCGGCCTGCCGAACCCGGCGACGATCCGCTCCCCCAGCGCGCGGAAGCGGCGCGTCAGCTCGTTGTCGGCCAGCGCGATCATCGGATCGCCGTGACCGAGGAAAATTGTCGGCATTCGTTTCATGGGAACGGGCTCCTTCGAAAAATTCCGTTTGAATTTTGAACCTGCCCGAATCATAGTCCGCTGCGGGCGGCTTTACAAGAAAATTTTCCAAACGCTTTCAGCCCGGCCGAAAGACAATCTCCGCTTCGCCGGTCAGCGGCCGCGCGAATCGCGAGCGGCGGAGCGGGGATTTTTCAGTCCAGCTCCAGCACGCGGCGCAGTTCGGCCACGTCCCCGCTGGCGAACTGCCAGGCGTCCATGCCGCAGTCGACGGAGCCCTGCACGTTCCAGGGCAGGTCGTCGATAAACAGGCAGTCGGACGGGTTCAGGCCGTAACGCTCGAAGAAGAGCCGATAGATCCACTTCTGCGGCTTGACGCACTTTTCCGGCGCGGAGAAGACGACGCCGTCGTACAGATCCGGACAGGGCAGCACGCGCCGCCAGCACCGCGTCAAGCGCATCCCCGCGTTGGAAAGCACGTAGACGTGCTGGCCGCGTGCCTTGACGGCTTTGACCACTTCTTCCATGCCGGGCTTGGGCCACAGGTTGTAATCCTCCCAATGCTCGAAGCTGCGGCGCGCGATCTCCCGCACGGCGTCGGAACTGAGGCGGCGCAGCGTGTAGCGCAGCGCCGTGTCCTCGTCGATGAGCCCCGTGTCGAGCATCTGCCACTCGCAGGAACAGTACAGCACGTAACGGATCTCCCTGATCACGGCCTCGTCGTCCGTGAACTGCGCGATGGCGCGGCGCGAGTCGTACTCGGACAGCACGTGTCCCATGTCGAAAACGATGTTTGGGTATTCCCTGGCGGATCTCATGATCTTCCTCCGAATCTTTCCGCACAATGCGCTCTCATACCGTTTGGGGAAGTTTTTGCGCAATGACGTTGCATTTTTCGCTTCTATTGTGATACTTTGCGGCGCGAAAATCAATATACTTGAATCAGTTCGGGAACATCATTCGCGAAGGAGGCTTTTTTATGATCGCTCAGAAATTCTGGGACGAAACGCACCGCCGCGACCTGCTGGATTTTTACGTCGAGGCCGTGAAAACGCGCAGCTATTCCGATCAGGAGGGCGAACTGGCGCAGAAACTCCTCGCCAAAATGAAGGAGCTGGAGTATGACGAGGCATACGTCGACGCCGCGGGCAACGTCTGCGGCCGCGTCGGCTGCGGCGGCAAGGTTATTCACTTCGATTCGCACATGGACACCGTGCTGGCCGAGAACGCGGCCGAATGGAAGCATCCGCCCTTTGCCGGCGAGATCGAGGACGGCATGCTCTACGGCCGCGGCGCCGTGGACATGAAAGGCGGCCTGACTGCGTCGATCTGCGCGGCGGGAGCGGCGAAAAAGCTCGCCCTGCTCGAAGGCAAGACTGTCTGGGTGACGGGCTCCGTCTGCGAAGAGTACTGCGACGGCGTTTGCCTTGAACATTTTTACCGCGACAGCGGCGTCAGCCCCGACTTCTGCGTGATCTGCGAGCCGTCCGACAACGTGATCACGCTCGGTCACGCCGGTAAAGTGCAAGCGCGCGTTGTCACGCACGGCGTCTCGGCGCACGGCTCGGCGCCGGAAAGAGGCGTCAACGCCGTCTACGAGATGGCGGAGATCATCCAGCGCGTCGAAGCCCTCAACGCCAAACTGCGCGAGAACGGCGGCGGCACCATCGTGCTGTCGCACATCTCCTGCCAGACGGCGTCGCTGAACGCCGTGCCCGACCGCTGCGAGATCTATCTCGACCGGCGCCTGCGCCTCGGCGAGACCACCGCGCAGGTCGCGACGGAATTGGCGGCGCTGGCCGCCGGCAAACGCGCTTCCGTCGAGCCCGGCACGCTGATCCATACCAGCTGGAACGGCGCGCGGCTCGTTTATCGGCCCGAGCACGATCCCTGGAAAATCGACGAGAGCCACCCGCTTACGCTCGCCTGCAACGCCGCGTACGAAAAGACGTTCGGCGAAGCGCCCGCTCGCTACGACTTCTGGGACTTCGGCACCAACGCCGTCGTTCCCGTGGCGATGGGCGTGCCCACGATCGGCTTCGGTCCCGGCAAGTACAAACTGGCGCACATGACCGACGAGCGCTGCGCTCTCGCAAAGGTTGAAGAAGCATGCTGCTTCTATATCCATCTGATCGAGACGCTCTGAAAAAGGGTGCGAGGATGTTCATTCAAGGAGGAACGAAAATGGAATCACTGTTCAAGGCGGTTCATTACGAGCGCGGCGCCGGCGTCGATCACGCGGCGGCGGAACAATTCGGCCTGGCTCAAGCGGAGAAGGTGCGCGCCTTCCACCGCAGCTTTCCCGAGTACGCGCCCACGCCGCTGGCCGATCTGGCGCGCCTGGCGCGCGAACTGGGGATCGCCGCGCTGCGCGTCAAGGACGAAAGCTGCCGCTTCGGCCTCAACGCTTTCAAAGTGCTCGGCGGCAGCTACTGCCTTGGCCGCTGCGTCGCCGAACGCCTCGGGCTCGAGCCCGATTCGCTGACCTTCGCGGAGCTGACCAGCCCCGAAGTGCTGGCGAAGATCGACGGCTCCACCTTCGTCACCGCCACCGACGGCAACCACGGCCGCGGCGTGGCCTGGACGGCCGCGAAGCTGAAGCAGCGCTGCGTCGTCTACATGCCCAAGGGCAGCGCCGCCGAACGCCTCGAGAACATCCGCAGGACGGGCGCCGACGCTTCGATCACCGAGTTCAATTACGACCGCACGGTGGAACTGGCCCGCGAGACCGCCGCGAAGAACGGCTGGACGCTGGTGCAGGACACGTCGTGGCCGGGCTACGAGGAGATCCCTCTGCGGATCATGCAGGGTTATCTGACCATGACGCTGGAAGCCGCGGAGCAGCTGGACGGCGAAAAGCCCACGCACGTGTTCCTGCAGGCCGGCGTCGGCTCCATGCCGGCCGCGGCGGCGGCGTTCTTCGCCAATCTGTACGGCGCGGAACGCCCGATCGTCACCATCGTCGAGTCGAATCAGGCCGACTGCATCTACCACACCGCCGCGGCGCGGGACGGCAAGATCCATGCCGTGAACGGCGACATGCGCACGATCATGGCCGGGCTGGCCTGCGGCGTGCCGGGCATGACGGCCTGGGAGCTGCTGCGGCGCTGCGCCGACAACTTCGTCTCCATGCCCGACTATCCGGCCGCGCAGGGCATGCGCATCCTCGGCGCGCCGCTGCCCGGCGACCCGCGCGTGATCAGCGGCGAAAGCGGCGCTTCCGCCTTCGGCCTGGTGACCGAGGTCCTGCGCAACCCCGGGCTGAAATGGCTCAAGGAGCAGCTGCGCCTGGACGAAAACTCGCGCGTGCTCTGCTTTTCCACCGAAGGCGCCACCGACCGCGCCAACTACCGCCGCATCGTCTGGGACGGAGCGTTCGCGCGGGACCGTTCAGTCTCTTGATTGATAAGGTTAAATCGAAAACCTGTACGACCGGGCTGCGGCGAAAGAAAAAGCCTTTCGCCGCAGCCCGGTTTGCATCCGCCACGTTTTTATCGTTGACTTCATCAAAAGCTCCCGCTAAAATCTGATTAAGTATACACTTAATTAAAGGAGCCTTCAAAATGGAACATCTGGTTCTTTTCAAAGCGCTTGCGGATGGAACACGCCTGAAAATCGTCAGGCTGCTGCTCGAACATCGCCGCTGCGTACGCGCGCTGGCCCGCGAGCTGGAGCTTTCCGAAGCCGCCGTATCCCAGCATCTGAAAGTGCTGCGGGAGGCCGACATCGTCATAGGGCAGAGACGGGGATATTTTATGCATTACGACGTCGACCGTCGGACTCTTCAAGACCTGGCCCGGGGAATCGGAGACCTGGGCGCCGTCGGACGGGCATGCCCGCCCGACGAACGGAGCTGCCCAAACGCGGGCGCTCGTTGTCGATCGGACTTTTCAACTGACGACGGGCGCGAGACGAAGGAGGAGAGGCAATGAAAAAGCCCGGCATTCTGCTCCGGCTGCTGCGCGTCTTCATGAAAGTCGGTTTCTTCACGTTTGGCGGAGGCTATGCCATGATTTCCCTGATTGAACATCTCTGCGTCGAGCGAGAAGGCTGGATCACTCACGACGACATGATGAACGTCGTCGTCATCGCCGAGTCGACGCCCGGACCGATCGCCATCAACTGCGCCACCTTCGTCGGTTACCGCCAGGCCGGTCTCGGCGGCGCGCTGGCGGCGACGCTGGGGATCGTGCTGCCGTCTTTCGCGGTGATCTATCTCATCGCCTCCCGCTTCGACCGTTTTCTCGCAATAAAAGCCGTGTCGTCCGCGTTTCAGGGCATCAAGCTGTCTGTCGGCCTTCTTGTTTTGGACGCGGGGATCCGCATGGTTCGGAAGATGCCGAGAAAGGCGCGCCCCCGCCTGTTCATGGCCGGCGCGTTTTTAACCATGGGGGCGTCGGAAATTTTCGCGCTGAAAATCTCCTCGATCGCGCTTCTGTCGTGTGCCGCCCTGCTGAGCCTCGCGCTGTTTTCAGCGGGAAATCTTCTCCGCGCCGGGAGAGAAGAAAAATGATCCTTGCCGATCTGCTGTGCGCGTTTCTCAAGGTGGGCTTTTTCGCTTTCGGCGGCGCCTACGGAGCCATCCCTCTCATCCGCGACGTCGTTCTGTCTTACGGCTGGCTTAGCGAGGAGAGGCTAACCTACTGGATCGCCGTCAGCGAAAGCACGCCCGGTCCCATTATGGTCAATCTGGCGACTTGCGTCGGCAGCCAACAGGCCGGCATTCCGGGAGCGCTTGTCGCCACTGCCGCCGTCGTGCTGCCGTCTTTCGTCATGATCCTGCTGGTCATGGGCTTTTTCAGCGCCGCGTTTCGCAACCAACGTTTCCAATCCGTCTTATCCGGCCTGAAACCTGCCGTGATCGGCATCGTCCTCGCGGCCGGCGTCAGCATGACCGTTCGTAACTGCCTGCGCGGGGAGGCGGGCGGAGCCGACGTAAAGGCCATGGCTCTTTCGGCTCTTTTGGCGGCAGCGTTTTTCTTTCCCGTCCTGCCGCATCGGCGGAGAATATCGCCGATCGCGCTGATCATTCTGTCAGCCTCCCTCGGCATCGCCGCATACGGATACTGATACTATTTCTTGATAAAAAGCACTCACATAGTTTGCAGGGCGCTGCGGGGGAGTTCAGTCGCTCAGGACTACCTCGACCGCTGCGCGGTCTGCGCAGCTCGCTTTGTGAATCTCCCCCGCGGCCCCCTTGCGTTCGGCTCTTTAATTAAGAAATAGTATCAGTATCGCATGCGCAAAGAAATCCCCTGCAGTCGCCAGGCTGCAGGGGATTTTTCGATGAGCGGGAATTTGCATCCTCGCGCTTTTTTACGGCCGCGGCGCAGCGAACAGGCTGCGCACGTCGACGGCGCGCTCCATCATGCCCTGCGCGGCCATGAAGTCCGCGGTGCGCTGCAGGCCGTCGGCGTCGGCGGGGGTGATCTCCATGGAGAAATCGTAGAGCGGCAGCTGCGCTTCCACGTCTTCGGGGTTCAGGTCCAGCTCCTCGGCGGCGATGCGCACGGCCTCGCCGCGATGATCGGCGATCCATTGCAGCGTTTCGCGGCGGGCGGCGAGAAATTTTTCCACCAGGTCGGGGTGATCGCGCAGCATCGCTTCCGTGGTGACGGAGAGCACTTCGCCGCCGACCAGACCGTCGCCGTCGCGCAGCACTGCGTAACCGGCGCGGGCCATCCGCCAGGCCGGCGCGCCGGTGACGAGCGCAACGTCGATCCTGCCGGCGGCGAGGGCCGCGGCCGCCGCGGGCACATTCATGGAGACGAAGTTCACGTCTTTGACGGTCATGCCGGCTTCGGCCAGCCAGAGGGCGAGCAGTTCGTGCAGGATGGTGCCGCGCGGTCCGGCGACGGTTTTGCCGCGCAAGTCTTCGGGGCGCGCCAGCGGCGAATCCTTGGGCGCGAGGATCTTGAAACTGCGCGGCGAACGCGCGAAGATGCCGAGGATCCTGAACGGCGCGCCGCTGGCGACGGACAGGAACACGCTGGTGGAACCGGTCGCGGGCAGGAACTGGACGTCGCCGGCCGCGAGAGCGTGAGCCTGCTCGGGGCCGTTCCTGAGGACAACGTATTCCACAGGCCGGCCGAAATGCTTTGCGAACAGTCCGAGGCGTTTCTCGACCATGGAGGGAACGTTGAGCGGCGGCGTGATGTAGGTCACGGCGATCTTGCCGCCGGCGCGCGCGGACAGAGCGGCGAGCGACAGCAGCAATGCGGCGGCAAGCTTTTTCAGATGTCCGTTCATCGTCGGCCCCCTTGTCGATGGGCGTATTGAGCGATCTCCACGAGATTGCCGTCGGGGTCGCGCACGTAAACGCTCCGCATCGGACCGCGGGCGCCGTTCCTGCCGACGACCCCCGCGACGATAGGCACGCCTCTGGCGATGAGTTCGGCTTTGACGGTTTCGATGTCGTCCGCAGTGATCAGGCAGAAGTCGAGGCTGCCGGGGAGGGGGCGTTCCGCCGCCGGCAGGAACTCGGCGGGGCGAGCGTGAACGTTGATCTTGCATGCGCCGAAATAGAAGGCGCCGCGCCCGTCCCGTTCGCGATACTCCATGCCGAGCGCGCCGCAGTAGAAACGGCGGCAGGATTCGGGATCGGCCGTGGTGAGAACGAGATGATCAAAGTCCGCGATGCGCATGAGGTAACCTCCTTTGCGCGAGCGCCGCGCTGCGGCGCGATTTTTTGCAGCTGTACGATCTCCGCCGGAGATCATTCGCTGCATCAGCTGGGCGTCAGCAGGCGCAGTTGGCGATAGTAAATAAGCGAGCGCAGGGCCTGCGGCCCGGCGAGGCCGAGCGCTCTTTGGCGCGCCTGCGTGCGCGTGAGCGCGTCGAAGTCCTTGTCGGTCAGCTGCGGCGAGAAGGAACGTCCGCGGCGCAGCTCTTCGCCCTGAGCGGCGTCAAGGTCGGCAGCCCGCGCCAGAAGCGCCGCCGCTCCTCCGTCCCGTTCCAGCCATTCGGCCGCGTCGGCCTGCGCGTCCATGAAAGCGCGCACGGCGTCGTTGTGATCCATGATGAACTGGCCGGTCGTGACAGAGACCAGTTCATCGTCTTCCGCCGCGTGGCCGGCGAGTTCCGGCCGCGGGCGGCAGGCGACGGTGACGATGCGCAGCGCCTGGCCCCGGGCGGCAGCCGCGAGGACTTTCGAGGCGCGGATCGAGGCGACGATGTGGACGCGCCCTTCGGCCAGCGCCGTCAGCTGCTCTTCTTCGCCGGCGCAGAAAACTTTCTCCACCGGCAGGCCAAGATGGTCGCGCCACAGCGATTCCGGCGCGGCGGCCAGCACGGAAAGGTTCCCCGCCCCCGGCGCGAAGGCGACGCGCAGCCGCTCCAGCGGCGCGGGGACCGCCGCGAGGGGCGCGGCGGAGGCGAGCCATAACAGGCACAAGCATACGTATTTTTTCATCGTTTTCCTTCTTTCCTTAATGAAGATTCTGCTTCATGATGCGCGCCAGGATCTCCCGGCGCAGCCTGCCCACCTCGGGCAACGAAAGGTCGCGCGGATAGGGCAGCGAGCCGAGGTCGTAGTGGGCGTCGATGACGCCGCGGTCGAGGACGACGACGCGGCGCCCGAGCAGCAGCGCCTCGTCGATGCTGTGAGTGACGAACACCACGGTGACGCCGGTGCGCTGGTACAGTTCGACGAGCAGTTCCTGCATGGACATGCGCGTAAAGTAGTCGAGCGCCGCGAATGGCTCGTCCATGAGCAGCACGCCCGGTTCGAGCGCCAGTGCGCGGGCCAGCGCGGCACGGTGCTGCATGCCGCCGGAAAGCTGCGCCGGCCTGACGCTTTCGAAGCCGTCGAGGCGCACGGCATGGATCAGCTCCATGATGCGCTCCCTTTCGGGCTTTTCGACGCCGAAAGCGACGTTGTCGTACACGCTCAGCCACGGCATCAGGCGCGGTTCCTGAAAGACCATGCCGACGCGGGCGCGCTCCGGCGCGCGCACTTCCCCCTTGTAGGATTCCAGCCCGGCGAGGATGCGCAGCAGCGTGGTCTTGCCGCAGCCGCTGCGTCCGGCCACGACCACGAAGTCTCCGTCTTCCAGCGTCAGGTCCAGGCCGCGCAGCACGGGCAGCTTTTCGCCGCCGAGGATGAAGCTCTTGCGCAGGCCGACGATCTCGTACCTAGCCAACGTCGTCGCCTCCCGCTCCGGGCGCGGCGCGGGCGATCAGCGCCGCCAGCGCCGCGTCGGTCAGATAGCCGACGAGGCCGATCACGAAGACACCGGCCACGACCTTGTCGGAACGCGACATCTGCTGGGCGTCGAGGATCATGTAACCGAGCCCGCTGGCGGCGGCGATCATCTCCGCGCTGATGATCGCGCGCCAACTGTAGCCGATGCCGATGCGCATCCCCACAAGGATGTCGGGCACGGCGCAGGGGAACATGATGCGCGAAAACAGCTGCCATTTGGAAAATCCCATCGTGCGCCCCACCTCCATCAGCTTTGCGTTGGCGGTGACGAAGCCCTTGTGGACGCTCATGTAGATGGGAAAAAACGTCGCCAGCACGATCAGCACGGTCTTGGACCTCTCGCCGATGCCGAACCAGAGGATCAGCAGCGGGATCAGGCTGAGCGGCGGCACGTGGCGCAAGAACTCGACGATGTGCCCGTAGTACTCGGCACGACGCGTCCAGATCGACGCCAACCCCAACGTGAAAGCCAGAGCGAAGGAGATGGAAAATCCGACGGCGACGCGGCGCACGCTGGCCCACAGATCGCCGATCAATGCGCCGCTGCGTGTCATCGACCAGAAAGCGCGCCACACCTGCGCGGGCGACGGCAGCACGTACGAACTCCACCACTGACGGGCGCTTCCCCACCACCAGAGCGCGAGCAGCAGCGCCGGCAGGACGCAGCGCTTGGCGAAAATCCGGCACTTCATGGGCGAACCTCCGCGCCGAGGCTGACTTTGTCGAGGATGCCCGTCAGCCATGCCAGCGCGATGCCGTAGTTGGTGATGGGCACGCCCTGCGCGCACGCTTCGTCGATACGCGCCAGCACGAAACGGCGGTTGAACATGCAGGCGCCGCAGTGGATGACGAGGTCGTAGCCGCCGAGATCGGCGGGAAAATCGACGCCGCGCGCAAAGTCGATCGTCAGCTCCGCGCCGAAACGTTTGCGCAGCAGGCGCGGGATCTTGACGCGGCCGATGTCCTCCTCCAGCGGCACGTGCGTGCAGGCTTCGGCGATCAGCACGCGCGACCGCGCGGTCAGTTTTTCCAGCGCCCGCGCCCCGGCGGCGAAAGCGGCGATATCGCCCTTGTAGCCGGCGAACAGGATCGAGAACGACGTCAGCTTCACGCCCGGCGGGACCTGCGGATAAATTTCGGCGAACGTCTGCGAATCAACGATTACCAGCGCCGGCGGCTCCTTCAGCGACGCCAGCGCCGCCGAAAAACCGTCGGATGTCGCGCAGAGGGCGCGGCATTTCTTGTCGAGCAGTTCGCGGATCGTCTGCACCTGCGGCAGGATCAGGCGCCCCTTGGGGGCCTGTATGTCCTGCGGCATTACCAGCACCACCGTGTCGCCGGCGCGGCACAGCGAGCCGGTGATGCTCAGGTCTTCCCATTCGGGCAGCGCCGTCAGCAGCGCTTCGCGCAGCGCCGCCACGCCTTCGCCGTTCGCGGCGCTGACGGGCACGGCGTCGAGGCCCGTCGCGGCCTTGACGCTTCGCAGCGCCGCCTCCCGCTCGCCGCCGTTCATGCGGTCGGTCTTGTTCAGGACGGCGATCACGGGGACGCCCTTCACTTTCAGCAGGGCGGTCCATTCCAGCTCTTCGGCGCATGGGGCGCCGGTGAAGACCATCAGCGCCACGTCGGTTTTGTCGGCGGCCTCGCGCGTTTTGGCCACGCGCAGCGCGCCGAGCCCGCCTTCGTCGTCGAAGCCGGCCGTGTCGATCAGCACCGCGGGGCCGACGCCGCGGATCTCCATGGCCTTGTAGACCGGGTCGGCGGTGGTGCCCGGCACGTCGCTGACGATGGACGCCGCCTGCCCGGTCAGCGCGTTGACCAGCGACGACTTGCCGCTGTTCCGCCGTCCGAAAATACCGATGTGCAGCCGCTCGGAGCGCGGCGTGTCGTTCAGGCTCATTGAACTCGCTCCCTTCCGCTGAAAGGACCTTTTTCAGCTTCGGCGGCGCGTCGTCGCGCGACGTGCCCGGCCGTCGCCATCGGTTTTATTATAGAATCTGTCCGGGCAAAGAGCAACGCGCCGGCGTTCCGGCGCGGGCGGATGCAAAAAATTTTCATTCGCATTTCTTACTTATCTCTTGTATCCTGCGGGATTTGTTTTATACTAAATGCTGAAATTAAGATTTTCCATCCTTAAAAATCAGGAGTGATACAAACGATGCAGCAGTTCGTGCCCGTAAAAGAAGGGAAAGTCCGCGAGATCTACGACCTCGGCGAAAATCTCGTTATGGTCGCCACCGACCGCATCAGCGTCTTCGACGTCATCCTCAAAAACGAGGTGCGCGGCAAGGGCGCCGTGCTCACGCAGATGAGCCGGTTCTGGTTCGACTTCACGCGGGACATCATCGCCAACCACATGATCAGCACCGATAACGCGGCGCTGCCGGAATTTTTCCGCGCGCCCCGCTTCCAGGGGCGCGTCATGCTGTGCAGAAAGCTGAAGATGATTCCCGTCGAGTGCATCGTGCGCGGTTACATCACCGGCAGCGGCTGGGCCAGTTACCGAAGGGACGGATCCGTCTGCGGCGTCGCATTGCCCGCGGGCCTCAAAGAGTGCGAAAAGCTGCCCGAGCCGATCTTCACTCCCAGCACCAAGGCCGAGATCGGCGATCACGACGAGAACATCGACTTCGCACAGAGCACGGCGCTGCTCGAAAAGGTCTTCCCCGGCCGCGGCGAGGAATACGCGCGCACGATCCGCGACAGCACGGTCGCCCTTTACGAGAAGTGCGCCGCCTACGCGCTGTCGCGCGGCATCATCATCGCCGACACCAAATTCGAGTTCGGCGTCGACGAAAACGGCCGCGTCGTGCTCGGCGACGAAGTACTCACTCCCGACAGCAGCCGTTTCTGGCCGCTGGCCGGCTACGAGCCGGGGCACGGCCAGCCGTCGTTCGACAAGCAGTTTGCCCGCGACTGGTACAAGGCCCATCCCGACAACGACGGCACGCTGCCGCCCGACATCGTCGCCAAGACGATCGGCAAGTACAAAGAGGCCTATAAACTTCTTACCGGCCAGGAACTTTAAGCTGCGGCAAAATGCCGCTTTTGCCGCAAAAGGCAGCAGAAAATATCCGGCCTTCTTCCGCGGGGAAGAAGGCCGGATATTTTTTATAGTTTGCCGTCCGTTTCGCGCGCGAACAAAATTCGGGAGATTTCATGAACTCAAAGCCTTGTCGATTCCACTCCCTATGATTTACAAAAGATTCCGCTCGATGCCGGCAAGATTTTGTACGTTTTTGTTCGATTTGCGTCCCCAACACGCTCAAAAGACGCGCGGCGCAGTCGCGAGTATACAATATTGCATTGATTTTCTTCTTGATGAAAAAGCATTTTCGCTTTATAAAAGTTCAGTATGCTGTAGTGCAGGCTGCGCCAATTTCCCGGCGAAACGACGCCGGAGAAAAGATTGGCCGCAATTTTTTGTGAGGAGGCTTTTTTCATGAAGAAAATTTCGTTGTCGCTGCTTCTGACCATGCTGCTGTGCCTTGCGCTCGCGGCGTGCTCGTTCGCCGCCGTGACCGGCGCCGAAGCGCCCAAGGGCGATCTGCCGCTGCTTGTGACCAACGCCGGCCAAGGCCCCGGGGGCAAGATGGGCCGTCTGCTGATCCGCCGCGCCAAGGCCGTGGAGGACCTGACCTACAACGCCGAGCCCAAGCCCGAAGACCTGGTCGCCGGCGGCTTCAAGACCATGATCGTGGTGATCGGCTCGTCCGCCAAGGGGCTGGGCGCGTCCGGCATCACCATCGATCAGGAGATCGTGCGTCTCGACGCGATGATGGCCAAGGCCAAGGAGCTCGGCATCCAGGTCATCGCCGCCCACATCGAGGGCAAGGCCCGCCGCGGCAAACCCGGCAGCGCCGACGAGCGTTCCATCGACGCCATCATCCCCCTGGCCGACCAGATCGTGGTCAACACGGAAGGCGACACCGACGGCAAGTTCACGAACCTCGCCAAGGAAAAGAACATCCCCATCACCTATCTTGACAGCGCCATGGATCTGGGCGAATTCGTCAAGACGATGTACGCCAAGTAGAATTTCGCGGCACCAGAAGCTGAGCGCTGGATTCCGGCCTGTGAGAGAAAAGTTTTCGTTTCCCCCCGCGTCGCCGGTCGAGCGCTCTTTATTGTGACAGGAGGTTCGTAATGTACGCCGAAACTTCTATGGTTCTGGCGGTCATGGTGATCGTTTTCGCCCTGGCCAGCTGGAAGCTGAAATCGCCCGAGCTCTCCATGGTCGTCACGGCCATCGCCGGAGCTCTGGCCGGCGGTCTGGGGTTCCCCGTCCGCCTTTTCGTGGAGGGCACGTTCACGTATTTCGACGTGGCCTTCACGTTCCTGACCGCTTCGATCTTCATCAACTTCTACTCCGAGACCGGCGCCATGGACGCGCTGGTGCGCAAGATGGTGGAGCGCTTCTACGCCTCCAAGTGGGTGCTCTTCTTCCTGCTGGCGGTGATCATGCTGATCCCCGGCGCGCTGACCGGCGCGGGCAGCGTCTCCATGTTCGTGGTCGGCGGCATGGTCGCGACGGTGCTGCGCTTCATGGGCATCGGCGACAGGAAGATCGTCGCCTTCATCTACGTCACTTCGATGCTAGCCGCCGTGGCGCCGCCCATCAACCTGTGGGTGATGCTGATGTGCGCCCAGGCCAACATGCCCTACGTGGGCTTCGACGTGCCGCTGCTGGCGCCGATCGTTCTCATCACGATTTTCACGGTGTTCTATCTGCTGCGCGGCGGCAAGCCCGAATCCAAGGAACAGATCCTGGCCGAGTTGCCCGAAGTGCCCGCGGGCATGAACTGGTTCCGCATCCTCGCGCCGCTGGCGGTTTTCATCGTGCTGCTGCTGCTCTCCAAGTACGCGGCTTTCAGCATCCCGACGCTGGGCATCCCGCTGATCTTTCTGATCAGCACGCTGGTGGCCATGCTGGTCTCGCCCAAGAAGAGCGGCTTCAGGCGCTGGTACGAGGTGCTCGCCAACACGTCGGAGCAGGTCTTCCCGCTGCTGGCGACAGTCATCAGCGTCGGCGTGCTGGTCAACATCATGACCGCCACGGGCGTGCGCGGCCTGATCGCGATCACGTTCGTGACGCTGCCGGTGGTGCTGATCTACGTCTTCGCGCCGTTCGTGCTGCCCCTCGCGCAGGGCTCGCTGAGCTACAGCAGCGGCATCATCCTCGGCACACCGCTGATCTTCCTGTTCAATTCGGTGGGCGTCAACGTGACGATCATCGCCACGGCGCTGAGCCTGCTCTACCCGCTGGGCGACTGCCTGCCGCCTTCGCGCATCTCCGGCCGCGTCGCGGTCGACGTTTCGGGCTACAAGGGCAGCTACATGTCGTTCCTTGGGGCCATTCTCGTCCCCTGCGTTTTCATGGCCGTCGTCGCCGTGCTCATGCTGATCTACGCCAACAAGCTGAGCTGGCTCATCGTTTACTAGGGAGGATGGTTGAACATGGACGAATTCATGCGCAACGCCAATGAGATCATCCACTACATCTACTTCGGCATGGCCGGCGTCTGCGGCCTCGTCCTGCTGAGAGGGCTGTTTTTCAGGAAAACGCGCCGGTCGATCGTTTACGACATTGTCTACGCGTACACGCTGATCCCCTTCATCCTGCGCGCGCTGCGCATCAAGTAGGAGGTCGGACAAATGGCTTTCAACTACGAAAAAGGCGCCGTCGTGCGCAAGCTGGCGTTTCTTGCCGTCGCGGGCGTCATGGCCTGGATGGGCGGCAAAGAATTTTTGGAGCTTCGCAACTACAAGGAGCAGGTGGTCGTTTCCGATTCGTTCACGGAGAAGAAGATGCTCTCCGACTGGTTCCCGCCGATCAAGGGCACGGGCGTGGACACCCCCGTCTATGTGTTCGACTCGGGCGTGCCCGGCGGCAGCATGTTCTACCTCGGCGGCACGCACCCCTACGAGCCGGCCACGTCGATGTCGGCCTACGTGATGATGGAAAACATCAAGGTCAAGAAAGGGCGCGTGCTGATCGCGCCGCACGCCAACTACAGCGCCTCCACCGTGGGCATGCTGGGCAACGCCTATCCCAAGTTCTTCCACGTGGAGACCGGTCACGGTCTGCGCCGCTACCGCATCGGCGACCGCAACACGGCGCCGGTGGATCAGTGGCCCGATCCGTTCACCTACGTGCACTATCCTTCGGGGCAGAACCTTGACTACACGGACTCGCGCAACCTTAACCGCACCTATCCGGGACGCCCCGACGGCAACCTGACCGAGCAGCTGACCTGGGCGATCATGGAAGTGAACCGCAAGGAAAACATCACGCTGTTCGTCGATTCGCACGAAGCGTCGCTGATGTACCCCGTGGTCGCCACCTACGTGGCCCACGACCGTTCGCTGGACATGGCCATGATGGCTTCGATGGTGCTGACGGCTTCCGAGTTCCCGATGAAGTGCGAAGCCTCGCCCAAGAGTCTGCGCGGCCTGAGCCACCGCGACGCGGGCGACTTCTGCGACTCCTACGTGGTGCTGATGGAGACGCCGGAACCGTTTATCGACCGCGTCGCCGGCAAGATCACCGAGAAGCTGATGATGGACGGCAAGGACGAATTTCTGCAGACGGCGGCGGATCACGGCCTGCTCTACTGCGACTACGACATCAAAGTCGGCTACCCGATGTGGGACCGCGTCGGCCGTCACCTTTCGGGCGCGCTCGAGATGATCAACCAGATGAACGATTTTCTGACCGACGAGCCGGAAAAGGAGCTGCTGGTGGAGTTCCCACGTCATCCCGATCTGAAGGAAAAGGGGCTGGGCGCGTTCCTGCACGATCCGGCCACGGCCGATCCCAAGAAAGTGTTCCTCAACTGACGCGATTGGTTTTTCGGGCGGTCTTCGGCCGCCCTTGCACCGCTCTCTCCGGCTGCCGGAGAGAAAATAATTTTTCAGGAGGGATCCATTTATGAAACTGAACCGCAAAGTTCTCGTCGGCGCACTGCTCGCCCTGTCGCTGACCGCTCAGGCGTCACTCGCCTGCACCGTCATCGCCGTCGGCAAGAAGGCCAGCGTCGACGGCAGCGCCATGATCACGCACAACGACGACTCGCGCACGGCCAACTCGCGCCTGTACATCGTGCCCGAGGCCGACTGGCCCGAAGGCTCGATGCGCCCGATCGTCAAGGACCAGCACGGCTACCCGGGCGAACAGCAAAAGCTCGACGAGACGCCTCAGGTCAAGCACACCTACCGTTACTTCTCTTCCCGCTACTCCTTCATGAACGAGAAGGGCGTCGCCATGAGCGAAGCCACCAACGGCGTGGACGACACCGACGAGCGCGCACTCAAGGTCAAGCAGATCATGGAGAAGGACGCCGTCGGCTCCCTCGACGCCTGGAGCCTTCAGGACATCGCCCTCGAACGAGCTTCCACCGCCCGCGAGGCCGTCAAGGTCATGGGGGAGATGGTCGAGAAGCACGGCTTCTACGACGCCAGCGAGACCATGCCCATCACCGACGGCAACGAAGTCTGGATCTTCGAAGTCTACGGCAACGGCATCTGGGCCGCCTGGCGCATGCCCGACGACCACATCTTCGTGGCCGCCAACCGCGCCCGCCTGCGCAATCTGAACCTCGACGACAAGGAAAACGTCATGGCCTGCCCCGACATCGTCGACTTCGCCGTCAAGAACGGCTTCGTCGACGCCAAGAAGGTCGACCGCAAGAACTTCAGCCCCGCCGACGTGTACTGCCCCAGCACCGAGCTGTACGCCATGCGCCGCGAGTGGCGCGTGCTGTCGCTGATCGCCCCCAGCAAGACGTTCGACGCCAACGCCATGGAGCTGCCCATGTCCATCGTTCCCGACAAGAAGGTCAGCGTTCAGGACATCTTCACGATCACCGGCGACTGGTACGCGGACACACCCTACGACCTCAGCAAGGGTCCCGCCGCCGGCCCCTGGGGCAATCCGATCCGCTTCGCCAACAGCAGCAAGACCAAGCCCGATTCGACGTGGGAGCGTTCCATCAACATGATGCGCACCTGCTACGTGCACATCGCCCAGGTCCGCGGCGATCTGCCTGAGGAGATCCGCGGCATCAGCTGGTTCGGCTACGGCGCTTCCGACACCACCTACATCACGCCGCTCTGGCCCATCATGAAGAAGCTGCCCGATTTTTACAATACCGGCGACCGCTTCCATCCCTACGACAGCAAGTCCGGCTGGTGGGTCAACACCCGCGTCCAGGAGATCGCCGGCCTGCACTATCAGGACGCCCGCAAGGACATCCACGCCGCCCGCGACGAGAAGCTCCAGCCTCTCTACGTGCTGACGCCCATGGTCCAGGACAAGGCCGCCGAGCTGATCAAGGCCGGCAAGCGCGACGAAGCCGTCTCCCTGATCACCGACTTCGCCTACGCCAACGCCGTCGACTTCAACCAGCGCTGGCAGACCCTCGGCGACGTGCTGCTCGGCAAGTACGCGCTCGGCTACGTCAACTTCAAGACCACGCCCTATCCGCAGGAGTGGAACGACTTCATCGGCTACGGCCCGATCACCCGTCCCGCCAAGTAACAAACGTATCCACGCACAAAAAGCCGCCCGGCCGAATTCACTGGCCGGGCGGTTCTTTGTGCGCGCCTTTCCGCGGGAGCCGCGCTCACCGTGGCATTCTCGGCGGGGCGAAGGTGACTCCGCCCGTCTCCCGGTTCGCCTTACGCGAGCTTTGAGACAGGCTTGTCTTTTATGAAACGTCGTTCAGTCGTTCAAAGGAAGCGTCCGTATCGCCGCGCGCGGGGCGATACGCGCCAGCAGGGCGGGCAGGAGCGGGGCCAGGGGCGCGGGGCCGGTTTCGGCCGATACGGCCGCGGCGATAGGGTCGTCCGCCGCGCCGTCGAGGGCGCGCAGCGTCAGGGCCGTTTGCAGCGCCGTCAGCGAAGGGTTGTAGGCGCCGCTTTCCAGCAGCCAGCCGGCGTAGACCCGGCCGGAAGCCGTGCGCAGCGCCAGGCCGCTGCGCGTGCCCGTGTAGGGGGCGTAGCTGTGCGCGGCCGCGGCCCGCGCCAGCTCGTCCAAACCGGCCGCTTTCAGAACCGCGGCGCGGGTAAGCAGATTCTCGCCGCCGCTTTCCAGCGCGAAGGCGTGCGGCAGGTATTCCGCAAGCGGGCGCGCTTCGCCGTTCAGGACGATATCCAGCGGCGCTTTCAGCTCCGTCAAAAACTGGCGGCAGTAACCGCAGGGCGCGGCCGACACGGCCAGCGCGATCAGCCGCGTTTCGCCGCCCGCGCGGGCGGCGGTCACCGCGGCCTGTTCGGCGTGGACGGTGAAGTTCAGCGGCAGCGCGGCGAATTCCTGATTGGCGCCCAGATAGACGCGCCCCGAATTTCCAAGCGCCGCCGCGCCGACGCGAAAGCCGCTCAGCGGCGTCCGCGCGGCCCGCGCCGCCTCGTCCAGAAACGCAGCGAGTTCGGCGTACACACATGCCTTGTCCCGACTCACATCCAACTGAATAACCGTTTTCCCGCCGTTCCGTTCCATGCGTTTCACTCCTCTCGATGCGCGACGCGCAATGTTCCACGTGGAACATTGCGCGCTTGACGCCGATGTTTTCCGTGTCGGCGCGACATCTCCGTTTTCACCGTTTCATGCCGGACGTCGTTTTCGCGCCTCAATGATCCGACTTCAGCCCCGCGCCGCACATGGGGATGACGCTGTCGGGCGTTCTCCCGTACAGTTCGCAGTAGCGTCGGTAGCCGGCGTAATTGGCGGCCGTCGTGTGCTCGCAGTAAATGCCTTTCGCGGCCAGCTCGCGGCGGCAGGCGAGGATCGCGTCCTCAGGTACGGCGACGATCTTGAAATCGTATTTGCGCACCGAAGCGAGGATGGCCTCGCCGCGCATCGGTCGCCCGATGGCGATGCCTTCGGCCAGCGTGGGGCGGGGGACGATCCGCGCCGGCCGCTCCTCGCCGCTGCGCCAGGCTTCCAGCAGCGGCGCGCAGTTTTCGCTCTGCATGACGACGACGTTGGGCATTCCCGCGATCAGACCGGCGGCGAGGAACTCTTCCAGCGCTTTGACGATGCCGAGATAGAGCGTGCCGTTGCCGACGGGGACGAAGATGTTCCGCGGCACACGCCCCAGCTGTTCGTAAATCTCGTACAGGTAGGTCTTGGTCCCTTCGTAGAAGAAGGGATTGTAGACGTGGTTGGCGTAATACAGCCCGCGCTCGCGCACGGCGGCGCGGCACACGTCGGCGCAGTGGTCGCGCGAGCCGGGAATCACGTTGGCGACGGCGCCGTGGGCGCGGATCATGTCGATCTTCTTCGGCGAGGTGCCTTCGGGTACGAAGATCTCGCAGGCGATGCCGGCCCGCGCGCAGTAGGCCGCCACGCTGTTGCCGGCGTTGCCGCTGCTGTCCTGCGCCACCGATTCTACGCCGACGGCGCGGCAGTGCGACACCAGCACGGCGGCGCCGCGGTCCTTGAACGACAGCGTCGGCATGAAATAATCCATTTTCAGCGACAGATCGTCGTCGAGGCGCACCACGGGCGTCAGCCCCTCGCCGAGGCTGACGGCTCTCCACGCGTCGCCGAGCGGCGGCATGAAGGCGCGGTAGCGGAAAATGCTCCATTCGTCCCGGTCGACGAGGTCGAGGCTGAACTTCGGCCTCTCGAACTCGAGGTTCCACAGCCCGCCGCACTCGCAGCGCGGCTTTCGCGTTGCGGCGTCCTCCTCTTTCCCGCATCTCGAACAGACGTACTTCATGGTTTCCCGTTCCTCCTCGCGCCGTTTTTTTCCCGGTGTGGCCTTATTGTACAATATTTTCCCGCCGCCTGTCCGCCCTTTCATGGTACAATGCCGGCAGAAACGCGGCGCAAAAGCGCCCGCTGCGAAAGGAGCCTGTAAAATGATCCCCGTCGAAATCCCCGCCCAACTGACGAAGGACGAACGCTACCGCCTCATTTCCGCCCGGCTGGCCGCCCTGGCCGCCGCCGAACGCGACCCGCTCGCCAACCTGTGCAACTTCATGGCCTATCTGTACTGGACCGTGGGCGGCGTCAACTGGGTCGGGCTGTATCTCCTGCGCGACGGCGAGCTTGTGCTCGGCCCCTTCGCTGGCAAGCCTGCCTGCTCGCGCCTCGCGCCCGGCAAGGGCGTGTGCGGCGCCGCCGTCCGCGCCGGCAAGAGCCAGCTCGTCCCTGACGTGCGCGCCTTCCCCGGGCACATCGCCTGCGACGACGCCTCCCGCTCCGAGCTGGTGATCCCGCTGACCGTCGGCGGCCGGACATGGGGCGTGCTCGACCTCGACAGCCCCGAACCGGCCCGCTTCGACGAAACGGACCGCGCCGCGCTGGAAAAGATCGCCGCCCAGATCGAAGCACAGGCCGCGCGCCTGTAAGCCCCAAACGAAAAAAGTCGTTCCCGCTCGCGCCGCAAGGCAGAGACGGGAACGGCTTTTTGGTTCCCCGTTATTCCGCGTGGGTAGCAGGAGAACGCGAGTACAGGATTTTCCGCAGCAAACGTCCCGCCTTGAGAAATCTCCGCGTCGGCGGGCCGGAGGAAAGCCGCGCCCCCTCCGGCCCACGCTGTTATTTTTTCACCTCAAACTCGCCCACAAAGATGCGGTCCTTTCTGTCCTTGAGGCGCATTGTGACTGATTGGCGGCTCTGGTTCGCGCGGCCCCAGTCGGTGAAAAAGTCCAGCTGTATCGTCGTGGCCTCGCTGATAACCTGTTGTCCGTGGCCGTAGAAGTTCACCTCCACGCGGTAGATCCCCGGCTTGGCGATCCTGAGAGAATAATCCTCGGGGCCATAGCCCAGCGTGTTGTCCTTGGAGACGCGGCCGCCCTGATAGGTCAGAGCGTGGCCATAGTAAGCCTCTTCCTTGTTGGGGTCGATGACGTGCAGGTCGATGTCCGTGTTGTCGCTGTCCCAGGTCAGCACGACGCGCAAGTCAAGAGCCATGGCCCTGACGAAGCGACGGTCCATGAAGGCGAGGTCCATTTCCTCGTGGCGTGATGCGATGGCGTTGATCTCCGACAGGGCGATCACCTCGATGCCGGGGAACTGACGGGCGAAAGTACGGCGCACCACCTCGTAGAGCGTCTCCACCGCTTCCTGGGGATGCCCGCTGCGCTCGAGAGCCAGGCCAAGGTCGCGGAACGACTGAGGCTCATCGCTGCACAGTTCAAGCACCTTCCTGAAAATCATGACGGCCCGCGCCGCCTGCTCTGACTGGAGCAGACGATACCCCAGAACGCGCAGGATCTGGCGGTTTTCCAGGTCCATCTCCGCCAGGTTGGAGAGCACTCTGAGAGCCAGGTCATTCAGCCCGCGCTCGGCCAGCAGGTCCGAGACGTCCAGGAAAAAGGCCACGCTGGACTGCCTGTCGGGACGCTCGTCCAGATAAATCCTGTAAAGGTCCTCCGTGCGGGCGGCCTTCATGCGGTCCCTGTAGGGACTGTCGGGCGTCCAGGGCTGAATCCGAATCACAGCGCCCGAGGCCGCGGCCCGAGCGTCCTCCGCTTCGGGCGAGGAGGGCGCCGACTCGGAGCGCAGCATACTCCTCTCCACCGTCCCGGCGTTGCGGCGTGCGCTGAAGAGCGCCTGGCCTACGCCGGGAGCACCGTCCAGCGCCGGCAGCTTCGCCTTTATCAGGTTCGGAATGTAGGGGCCTTTGGGGAATTCCTTTTCCCACCACTTCTGGTAATCAGTCCATTCAGCGAGGACCCGCGCCAGCTTGTTTTTCTCAGTCTGCGCCGCCGGCACGCCCTTGGCGCGAAGCGCCTCCACGGCTTTTTTCAGCTCCGCGGGCGGCGTGATATCATAGCGCGCGTAGTCCTCGGCGCTGTCGAGCACGATGAGCGACGTCTCCCGCGTGGACAGACCGAAAGCCTTGCCCAGCCGGCGGATCTCGCCCCTGTTCAGCCTGTATTCGCGGGAAAGCTCGTCGATCCTCATGGAAGCCCAGATCTGAGGGACGAAGTCCGACGGCGAACCGTCAGAGGGCACAGAAAGCGCCGTCTCCCCCAGCTTTTCGCCCTTGGGGCCCCAGAGCGTCACCGTGATGGGGCGCGCGTCTTTCAGCGCTCCCGCCACAGCGATAAACCGCCCCGCCTCCCTCCGGACCGCCGCGTCGGAGAGCCCCGACACGCTGACCCGCAGGGGCGTGAAGCTCAAAAGACGCCGCGCCGCGTCAGCCGCGGTCAGTTTCGTCAGGTCAACAAGAGTTCCGCCGCTCTCCTCGCTCAGGCCGCGGAGCTTGACGGCGTCGCCGCCGGCCGCGGACATCACGGCGTAAAGAGGAACCCGCGGAGCCTTCACGGCACCGGCGCTGTAGTTGTCGTGCCCGTCGGTGAAGAGAAGATACAGTTCAGAACCATCGGACTGAGTGTCAAAACATTCCAGCGACGTAGCACCGTCGCAAGGCTCCGATTCCAAAGCCGCGCGAAGGTCGTGCCAGCCGCCGCCGGCGACCTTGAACCCCCGAAGCGGCAACGGCGCATCGCGAACCACCTGAAGCCGCACGTCCAGGTCTTTCAGCTCCTGAAACAGAGCGTCCAAAAAAGCCAGCTCGCCCTCGCGGTCCCGCTTCAGCGCCGACATGGAAGCGTCCCAGAGGATGGTAAGGTTCCTCGGGCGGAATGACGTTTCAGCCGCCGGCGCGTCGGGGATCTCGGCGTAGAGCCACCTGTCGCCGCCGCGATGCCCCAGGACGGCGACGTTTTTCTGCCCTGAAAAGGCCGCTTCAAAGGCGCGGCCCGTCAGAGAAACCCCTTCAGCCTCGGCCTTCATGACGTGGACGCCCCCCGCCTCGCTCACGTTCAGGGCGCCAAAGGGATTCCGGAGGATTTCCGCGTCGCCCCCGCCCCTCACCGACACCTCGAGAGAACACTTTTCGGGCTGCTGAGCGTAAGCCATGGGCAGGACATAAAGCCCGCGGCCGTCGGTCCTGCCGAGACTTTCAGCGTAGACGAGGCGCACTTTCCGCGCCGTGCCGGGGTTAATAGGATAGACGCGCAGCTTGAAGCTGTTGCCCTGAGTGACCTCCAGCAGCGCGGGGTCCACTTTCCGGCGTATCACGTCTTCGAAGACCTGCCGCCCCTTGTCCTTCTCGATGGGCACGGCGTCGCGCATGGCGCCGTCCATGTCCAGAGCGAAGCCCGTCACTGTCTGACCGTCCAGCAGGGGGAACTGCAGCTCCCCTTCAAGGACGCGGCTGTTGGGGTTGTAAAAGGTCATCTCCACGGCAGTCCGCGCCAGACTGCCCACGATCTCCGCCTTAAAGGCAAGCTCCCGAAGCTCCACGGGACGTTCGGCGCCCTTCACCTCAAGCCGGACCGGCGGAAGGAGAGGAAGGCGGGGAACGATGTCGGGCAATTCAGTCTGACGAGGCACGCCGTGCTGCTTCCCGCCCGCGCAGTACCCCGGCCCGGCGAAAAGAGCCAGCAGCGCGGCACAAAAAAGAGTCAAGGGGAAAACTTTCATGAACGATGGACCTCCTGTCTGAAATGAGTGTAGATTATTTTAGCACTGCGCGTACATCTCCCACATTGACGAAAACCACAATCGTCAGCTGGTTCCTCGAGCGCGCGGCACACCGCCGCGCTGTATGCGGAGCTTCCGATCCGAAAAGCCTTGGCTCCGGGGAGTTGCGAAGGCGCCGTCGCCGCCGTCAACGAAACCGTCGGCGTGCTGTACCAGCAGACCGGGAGCGGTCTCGTCCAGCACCGGATCGACACGCTGGATTCGGTCCCCGAGCTCGGCCGGCGCTGCCGGATCGGTTACGCGGCCCCGGGAACTGTGGCGCGCGTGACGGCGGCGGAAGTTCCGGGAGGCGGCTCCAACGGGCGGCGATAAAATATCGGCGATAACGAAAGCGGCTCTCCGCGTCGGCGGAGGGCCGCTTTCGTCTTGTCGGCGCGGGCGGCGGGGCCCCTCCACGGGAGCGACGTCCTCTCGCGGCGATGACGCCCTCGTCGTTTTTTTGCCGTGCTCCGGCGCTGTCGGCAAAGTTTTTAACAAATAATACTTGATTATCCAAAAAAGGTCGGCGCATAAAAATCGGGACTTTACTTTTGAATGATAACTAAAAGAACGCTTCGGGGTGGGGGTATGCCTTCGTGATGTCTTGCAAAAACAGTAAAAATCGGTTTAAATTTTACACACAAAAGGGCGTTTATCTTTGTTGCGTTTTTTTCCGTTTCGTCAGAAGCCGCCGTTTTCGGTTTCAAAAGCCGCGGCGGCACAATCCATCCCATTCAAGGAGGTTCGCATGAAAAAGAACCGAAAACAGGAAATCGCGCGTTACCGCAGCGGGCTGGCCGCCAAGGCGCTGGCCGCCTCGCTGCTGCTGGCCGCCTCGTCGCTGCCGGCGGCGGCCAAGACGATCGACAACAACAATCCTTTTGCGATCGAGCTCGGCATTGTCAACTTCGCCGCCGGCGGCGGCGCGCTCAACATCACCGGCGACGTGAACGAAAGCGTGACCGGCGAGGCCCTTTCCGTCACCGGCAATCACGCCGTTGCCGGCGCTTCGGCCGCCCTCGCGCCGTTCTCGCTCAAGCTGGAAGACATTCCGCCGCTGACGGGATTGGTTACGGGCACCCTGAGCGGAGAATTGAATCTCTCCGCGGCCGGCGGCGGCGGGCTGGCGGCCCTTGATAACGTCAACGCCGAAAGCGCCACGCACGCGCTGGACGTCTCCGGCAACAGCGCTTCCGCGACCGGCGCGCTGAGCGCGGCGCTCGGCGGCGGCGTGCTCAGCGTCAGGGGAGGCAGTACGCTGAAAGGCCAGACCGGCGTCAGCGTCACGGGCAACTCCGCTTCGGCTCAGGTGGTCTCGCCGCTCAAAGCTTCCGTTGAGGCGCTGGACGCGGGCTCCGTCAAAGCCGACGCTATCGCTCTCGAAGGCTCGCTGGCCGTGGCCGGCGGCGGCGCGGCAGCGGCCATGATGGGATCGGCGGCAATCGTCAGCGATAACGGCGCAGTGGACTTTTCGAACAACTCGGCCTCGGCGTCGGGCGGCATCGCCGCGGCGCTGGGCGGCGGCGCTCTCAGCGTGATGGGCGACGTCTTTGTCGCGGGCGACAAAGACGTCAGCGTCACGGGCAACTCCGCTTCGGCGCAGGTCGCCTCGCCGCTCAAGGCGTCTGTCGAAAAACTCGAGGTAACGGGCGTCGCCACGGTTGAAAACGTCGCTCTCGAAGGCTCGCTGGCGCTTGCCGGCGGCGGCGCGGCGGCCATGACGGGACCGGCGGCAATCGTCAGCAACAGCGGCGCGGTGGACTTTTCGAACAACTCGGCCTCGGCGTCGGGCGGCATCGCCGCGGCGCTGGGCGGCGGCGTTCTCAGCGTGATGGGCGACGCCTCCGTCGACGGCGACAAAGACGTCAGCGTCGCGGGCAACTCTGCTGCGGCGCACGTAAGCGCCCCGCTCAAGGCGTCTGTCGAAAAACTCGAGGTAACGGGCGTCGCCACGGTTGAAAACGTCGCTCTCGAAGGCTCGCTGGCGCTTGCCGGCGGCGGCGCGGCGGCGGCCATGACGGGACCGGCGGAAATCGTCAGCAACAGCGGCGCGGTGGACTTTTCGAACAACTCGGCTACGGCGTCGGGCGGCATCGCCGCAGCGCTGGGCGGCGGAGCCCTCAGCGTGATGGGGAACGTCGATTTCGACGGCGATCAGGGCGTCGCTCTCGCGGGCAACTCGGCCTCGGCCCAGGTAAACAGCCCGCTGAGTCTGAAAGTCGGGGCCGTGGCGCTGCCGGGACCGAAAAAGATCCTCGACGGCGTTTCCCTCGAAGGTTCTCTGGCCATGGCGGCCGGCGGCGCGGCTTTCTCCGGCCGCTGGATCGAAGTAAAAGGCAACGACGGCGCTGTTCTGCTGTCGGGCAACTCGGCGGCGGCGTCGGGCGCGCTCGCTCTGGCGGCCGGCGGCGGTCTGGCTGCGGTCGAAGAGATCGAGATCACCGGTAAATCCGCGGCGCTGAAGGGCAATTCGGCGTCGGCGGCGTCAAACGGAAACGTGGCGCTGACCGTCGAAGGGCTGGCGCTTGACGGCGTGTTGCCTCCGTTCCCCGAGCTGAAACTGCAAAAAGGCGCGCTGCGCCTGCCCCTGGCGGCGGCGGTCGGCGGCGCGGGAGCGTCCGTCAGCGATATCGACGTCACCGCCGACGAGACGGTCGAACTGTCGGGCAATACGGCTGCGGCGTCCGGCGGCATCGCCGCGGCGCTGGGCGGCGGATTGGCCGGCTTCGACGACGTGGATCTGATCGGGCCGAAGGGCGTTTCCGTCACGGGCAACGCCGCGCAGGCGACGGCGCAGAACTTCGAGCTGCTGGGACTGGAGGGCGTCTCCGTCGTTTACGACGACGACGCCGACCCGGCGACGCCGAACTACAAGCAGTCGCTCGATTCCCTGTCGCTGCAGGGTTCCCTCGCCGCGGCGCTGGGCGGCGGCGTGCTCGGCGTCGGCACGTATCTTGACGCGGGGAGCGAAACGCTCGCCCTGAACGGCAACGCGGCGGCGGCTTCCGGCGGTCTCGCGGCGGCGGCCGGCGGCGGTTTCGCCGATTTCGGCAGCGCGGCGCTGAAGGGAAAAACCGTCGAGATGAAGGACAACGCCGTTTCCGCGACGGCGGAAGGCGGTTTGTCGCTCGAGGCGAAGGGCCTGTCGCTCGACCTCGGCTTCGCCGCTCCCGGCGCGAAAGTTTCGCTCGGCGCCTTCGCGCTGAAGCTGCCCGTGGCGGCGGCGATCGGCGGCGCGGGGGCGGGCATCGGCGGCATCGAAGCCAAAGCCGCGGAGACGATCGAACTGTCGGGCAACTCGGCCTCGGCGTCCGGCGGCATCGCCGCGGCGCTGGGCGGCGGATTGGCCGGCCTTGGCTACATCGACCTGATCGCGCCGCAGCGCGTCTCGCTCGCGAACAACACGGCCTTTGCCAAGGCCGCGGGCGGTGCGGAGCTGAACGTTGAAGGGCTTGAACTCGCTCTGCCGGGCTTCCTTCCGCAGCCCGTCTCGCTCGGCAAACTGGAAGGGCGCGCCCCGATCGCGGCGGCGTTCGGCGGCGCGATCGCCGGAGACGGCTGGATCGAGACCGAGAAGCTCGTCGTATCGGACAACGCCGCGCTGGCGCAGGGCGGCCTGGCCGCGGCCATCGGCGGCGTCGGGATGACGACCGTCGCTGATCCCGGCACGGGCAATCCTGTGTCGGCGCAGTTCCGCGGCAACCGCGCCGAGGCGCTGGGCAGCGAGAAGATCTCGCTCAGCGTCGCGGGGCTGAAGCTGGGCGGCATGACGCCGTTCGGCGAAGGGACGACGAGTTTGAGCGGCTCGGTCGCGGCGGCGATCGGCGGCGCGGGAATCGTCACCGCCGACACGCTTCCCAACGGCGGCGCGGTCCTGTTCGCGGACAACCGGGCGTCGGCCGACGGCTCGCTGGCGGCGGCGCTGGGCGGCGCGACGGCGGACTTCTCCACGGACAATACGAACTATCCCGACGAGGTCGCTTTCACCCGCAACCGGGCGCTGGCCCGCAACAGCACGGGCATCCCGCTGAGCATCGAGGGCGACGCGCTCAAGGAGCTGGCCGTGAACCTGGTCGGTTCGCTCGACCCGGCCAACGAGGAAGGGCTCAAGGCGCTGGCGAACGCGGCGCTGAGCGCGCGCTCCATCGCCTTCGCGGCGGGCGGCGCGGCGTTCATGCCCGATGACATTTTCGCCGGGCGCGAGGTCAACTTCGTCGCCAACGAAGCGGCCGCCGAGGGCGACCTGGGCGTGGCGCTGGGCGGCGCGGTGACGGGCTTCGGCAACGTTGACATCGAGTCGGACGGCAACGTCACCTTCGCCGGCAACAAGGTTTCCGGCAGCACGCTGGCGCTGGGCGGCGCGGTCTACACGTTCGGTGATCTGAATCTGATCGCCCCGCAGGGGCGCGTCGCCTTCATGAGCGCCGGCGACGACGCGGTCTTCCGCGGCACGCTGACGATCGAGAGCGAAACGCTGCTGGGCGTCAAAGGCGCAGAACTCGTCGACCAGAAGCTGGCGCTGAGCGAGGCGGGCGTTCCCGACGCCGTCGCCAAGATCTTCACTCCGGCGGGCGGCGCGGCCGACCTGACGGCGGTCGAAGCGTTCGTCGGCGAGAAGGGCGAGCCGGGCGGACTGTTCCGCATCGCCGCCGATACGGTCGACCTGAAAAACGATTCCGAAGCGATGGTCCTCGGCGCTTCCGGCGACGGCAAACATTACTTCATGACCGTGGAAAGCCCGGCCATCACCGGCGGCGGCGCCTTCAAGGCGACGAAATACCGCAACGCCTCCGTCGGCTTCGACGTGGACGGCGACGCGCGGCACTACTACCTCGACGTGAAGGACAGCAAGGATCTGGTCTGGAACGGCACGACCAACGCCGATTGGGACATCGACGCAACGCAAAACTGGAAAGACGGCAACGGCGCCGCCGAGAAATTCTTTAACGCCGACCGCGTCGCCTTTGACGATACGGCGAAAGAATACGTCGTGGACGTGGTCGATCCCGTGGTGTTGCCCGGCGCGATGACCGTGGCGGGGGCAAAGGATTACGCCTTCGTCTCGACGGCGGGCGCGCCGCATCTGATCGGCACGCCGGCGCTGGCGCTGACGGGATCGGGCAAGACGGCCTTCGCCAATCTCGACGTGGCGGTGACGGAGTCCTTCACGGCCGGCGCGGCTTCGCAGCTGGTCGCCGACGGGACGCGGACGGCCGGCGGCATGGCCGTCGTGCGCGGCACGGGAAGCGCGGCGCTGAACGTCGAAAAGGGCGCGGCGCTGATGGTGCAGAAGGCGGAGCTGAACATCCCCTACCGCATCGTCGACGGCTTCGCCGGCTACGGCCCCGTCATGAACTGGCACACGCAGCCCTACGCGGGCGCGATCTTCGACGAGGCGGCGCTCGCCTACGCGCCCGAAGGCGCGTGGGATCCGATCACGGAAGGCTACGTGACGCTGTGGGACGAGGGAACGGTGACGTTCACCGACCGCTTCCGCATGGAATCCGATCCGGCCGCGCTGCTGTCGCTGGCCAACACGGCGCTGACGCTCTCGCGTTCCTTCGCGGGCACGCTCAACGCGCGCGCTTCCAGCCGCCAGAACGCCACCGGCGACCTGAGCAGTCTCGGGCGCATGAACTTCGTGCCTGACGCCGGCGCTCCCGCGGCCGACAAGGGCGTGTGGGGCTCGATCTGGTACGGGCACAGCGACGTGGACGGCATGACCGTGGCCGGCGCCAAGGGCGTCTTCGAGCAGGACAGCACCACCAAGTCCTACGGGGCCACGATCGGCGGCGACTTCACGCGCCGCGGCTTCACCACGGGTCTGGCCGTGCAGCTGGGCAAGTACGACATCGACGGCGCGTACGGCTCCGACGCCGACGGCAAGTTCATCGGCGTGGGCCTGTACGGCGGCTTCAAACGCGGAGCCTGGGAGTTCACGGGCGACCTCGGCTACAACTGGTTCGACACGGACGTGACGGCGAATCTGTCGGGCGGCTCGTTCAGCGCCGACGGCGTCAAGGGACACGTAGCGACGGCGGGCGTACGCGCCAACTGGCATCTGCCGGCCCGCGGTTCCGTGCAGGTGACGCCGTTCCTCGGCCTGCGCTTCAGCCGCTACGACCAGGACGCCTACGACATGAAGGGCAGCTTCATCGAGCAGAAGATCCGCTCCGAAGACTCCTCCGTCGACCAGTGGACGCTGCCTCTGGGCGTGCGCTTCGACTGGAACCTGAAGAACCGGGGCGACTGGGAGCTGAAACCGTCGCTGGAGATCGCCTACGTGCGCGCTTTCGGCGACACGGACATCGATTCCCGCCTGAGATTCCTCGGCAGCGGCTCGACGCTGCCGGCCATGGACTTCACCTCGGCGGTGACGGACGAGAACAGCTTCCGCACGGCACTGCAGCTGGAAGGCAAGCGCAGGAACATGACGCTGGGACTGAACCTGTCGGGGCAGTTCTCGAGCAACCAGAAGGATCTCGGCGTCGGCGCCACGGTGCGCTGGGACTTCTAGCACGCGACGCGAAATCGCAAAGACGTCGCGACACGACAAAAGGAGGATCGCCGATTTCCGGTGATCCTCCTTTTCTCATACAAACCAAACCGTTATGCCGCAACGATCTGCGCAAAAATGTTCCACGTGGAACATCGGAAAACAAAAAACGCCGCGCGGACACAACGACGCGGAAAAATCCGCGGACGCCGTATTTCCATGAAACCGTTTTTCGCTTTTCTCCGCTTCGCCGCTTCTCCGCGGCGGATCTTGTTTTACTCGACGGCGGCGATGACTTCGATCTCCACTTTCAGGCCGGCGTTCAGTGCGCCGACGGGGACGATCGAGCGGGCCGGATGGCGGTCGCCGAAGAACTCGGCGTAGCACTGGTTCACTGCGGCCCAGTCGTCCTGGCTGCCGACGAAGGCGGTGGTCTTCAGCACTTTGTCGCGCGAGGAGCCGCACTCTCTGAGGATGAGGTCGACGTTGTTCAACGCGCGCATGGTTTCCTCTTTCATGGACCCGGGGCGGTTCTCGCCCGTTTCCGGATCTTTGGAGAGCTGGCCGGAAATGAAGATCAGTCCGTCGTGAATCAGCGCCAGCGCGTAATGTCCGCGCGGTTTCAGCCCTTTGACCCGCATGATTTCTTTCATTGAACGCACGCTCCTTTTATTTTTTGCCCGAAGCGGGCTTTTTCACCCGGACGGTGACGGTCGAGCCGCCGCGCTTCAGGTCGAGGATGGCCGTCAGACCGCCGGCAACGCGCTTTTCGATGGTTTCGCGAGCTTTGGCGGCGCCCATGTCGCCGAACGTGACCAAATTGATTTCGACGATCTCGTCGCCAGGCTTCACGCCCGCGGTCTCAGCCGGCGAACCAGAGGCCACCGACATGACGCGCCCTGCGTCGTCGAACTCCATGCCGCTGGACGAAACGGCGAGGGCGGCCTCGCGCGCTTTCTTCTCTTCGGGGGAGACCCAGCGCCGCGTCGAGGCTTCCACTTCTTCGCGCGTCCAGCCCGGCCAGACGTCGCTCACCCCGAAGAGTCGTTCGAGCCGCGCCGTCTGGGCGGGGATGTAGTCGTTGCTCAGCTCGGCGTGGTAGCGTTCGCCGTTGGGACGCTCCATCTCGACGGTGAAGGGCTTGCCGTAGTCGCTCCACTGGTATTTGCGGCCGAAATAATCAAGCGCCACGCTGTCGGCCGGGGTCTTATTGATGATGCGGATGCGGTCGCCGGCGCGGATGCCGGCGTCCCAGGCCGAGCTGCCTTCGAGCACGTCGGCCACGTACATGCGGCCGTTCCGCGCTTCGAGGTCCAGCCCCGAGCCCCAGCCGCCCGTGAAGAAGGCCTGGGCGTAGCGGACGTAGGCGTGGAAGTCGCCGCAGTCGCGCGATACGGTGCGCTCCCGGCGCCACATGCCGGGATTGGCGACCAGGTCGGCGCGCATCCTCACGGTCAGGCCGCCGTCGCGGGAGGGACGGAAGTTGAACGTGGCCCGCTCCTCGGCGAAGTCCACGGGCTCGCGTTCCCAGCGGTCGGGAACGAGGGGGTCGCGCGAGGGGACGCGGTACTCCGGCATCAAATGTTCCACGCGGGACGCGGGAATCTCTTTCGCCATCGCCATGGTGGCGTCGTTCCGCTCGATCACATCCATTTGACCGGCGCCGTCGTAGGTCGCCAGGATAAACGTCTGCAGCTGGGCGGCGTCGAAACCGTACACCGTGATCGATTCGGACGCGGCCGCCGGCGCCGCGACGCTCAGAAAAACAGCCGTGCAGACCAAAAATTTTTTCATCAGCATGCCTCCTTGAAAGTCGTTGGGAAAAACTGAGACTATTGTAAGGCAGAAACGCGGCAAACGCCACCGGCACTACGATCATCCCGCAATCTTCGCAATATTCATTGACAATTTCGGGGGAGGCGCTGTATACTTAGCAGCATCGAAAAGTATCTTGCCCACAGAGGCATGACGGAGCGTTCCTGATGATGAACGTCAGCTTTTTTGCAGCCGAATACTATTACTTTTACTTTTTTGGAGCTTCCAGAAAAGTGATTTTGTGCTGCCAAAAAGCTGATCGGTAAAACGCAGTTTTTTTCGGGGAGTCATAAGGCCGTGCAGAATCGCTGCACGGCCTTGTTTTTTTCCGTCCGCAGAGGACGAGACGGTTTCGACGATTTTTTAAGGAGGAGTTTTGCATGATCGCAGTCTTGAAAAACGGCACCACCCCGGAGCAGCGCGACAGTCTCTGCAAATGGTTCGAGAGCATGGGGCTTTCCTGCCACGTTTCGCAGGGCGAGTTCCACACCATCATCGGCCTCATCGGCGACGTCAGCAAAGTCGATATCGAGATGCTCGAGAGCCTGTCCATCGTCGAGCGCGTCACGCGCATCAGCGATCCGTTCAAAAAGGCGAACCGCAAGTTCCACGAGGAGCCCACCGTCGTCGACGTGAGCGGCGTCAAGATCGGCGGCGGCCATTTCCAGATCATCGCCGGTCCCTGCTCGGTGGAAAGCCGCGAGCAGATCATCGCCGTCGCCAAAGCCGTCAAGGCTTCGGGCGCGACGATGCTGCGCGGCGGCGCGTTCAAGCCGCGCACGTCGCCTTACGCGTTCCAGGGGCTGCACGGCGAGGGGATCGGGCTGCTGCTCGAGGCCAAGAAGGAAACGGGGCTGCCGCTGGTCTCGGAGATCATGAACATCAACGATCTCGACCTGTTCGCCGAGGTGGACGTGCTTCAGGTGGGAGCGCGCAACATGCAGAACTTCGACCTGCTCAAGGAATTGGGGCATTGCCGCAAGCCGATTCTGCTCAAACGGGGGCTGGCCAACACGCTCAAGGAACTGCTGATGAGCGCGGAGTACATCATGGCCGGCGGCAACGGGAACGTCATTCTCTGCGAGCGCGGCATCCGCACGTTCGAAACCTACACGCGCAACACGCTCGATCTTTCCGCCGTGCCCGTGCTGCACGAGCTCACTCACCTGCCCGTGATCATCGATCCCAGTCATTCCACGGGCTACTCGCGCTACGTGGCGCCGATGTCCTATGCCGCCGCCGCGGCCGGCGCCGATGGGTTGATCATCGAGGTCCACAACGATCCCGCCCACGCGCTGTGCGACGGCGCCCAATCGCTGACGCCCGGGCAGTTCGACGAGGTGGCGCGGAAGGTGCGGCGGGTACGCGAGGCGCTGGCATGAAGACGATCGGCATCGTCGGACTGGGATTGATCGGCGGTTCGTTCGCGCGCGCTTACAAGGCGGCCGACGAGACGTTTGTCGTTTACGCCGCCGAACAAGATCAGTCCACGCTGCAATTCGCCCGGCTGCTGGGAGCCATCGACGGCGAACTGAACCGCGAGACGCTGGGGAAATGCGACGGCGTGCTGGTCTGCCTGCACACGGAACTTTCCTGCCAGTGGCTGGAGGCAAACGCGCCCTTCATTCCGGCATCGGCGCTGGCGATGGACTGCTGCGGCACCAAGCGCCGCATTTGCGAGCTCGGCTTCCGGCTCGCCAGGCAGTACGGTTTCGAGTACGCCGGCGGCCATCCGATGGCGGGCACGCACCGTTGGGGATTCAAAAACAGTCGCGCCGACATGTTCCGCGGCGCCAGTTTTGTCGTGGTGCCGCGAGTGTACGACGACGTCACGCTGCTGGAGCGCGTCAGGAGTTTCGTGATGCCGGCGGGGTTCCAACGCCTCGCCGTGACGACGGCGGAGAATCACGACCGGCTGATCGCCTTCACGTCGCAGCTGGCGCACGTGGTCTCGAACGCTTACGTGAAAAGCCCGACAGCGCGCGAGCACCACGGCTTCTCCGCCGGCTCCTACCGCGATCTGACCCGCGTGGCCTGGCTGAACCCGACGATGTGGACGGACCTGTTCCTCGAGAACCGCGACCATCTGCTCTTCGAGATCGACCAGATTCTCGGCGAACTGCGACAGTATCGCGACGCCATCGCCGCCGGCGACGAAAAACGGCTTTGGCGGCTGCTCGAGGAGGGACGCCGGAGAAAGGAAGAGGTGGACGGATAAATGAACAGCGTCACAGTTTCCACGCCTTCGAAGAAGTACTACGTTCACACCGGCGCCGATCTGCTCAGCGCCGCCGGCGAGATCGCCGCGCCCCTGCGCGGTGCCGGGCAGGCGCTGATCGTCTCCGACGCCAACGTGGCGCCGCTCTACGCGCGGCGCGTCGTCGACTCGCTGGAACACGCCGGTTTCCGGCCGACTCTGCACGTCGTTCCCGCCGGCGAGCAGAACAAGAACATGCGTTCGCTCTTTGACCTGCTCAACCGCATGGCCGCCCTGCGCATGATCCGCAGCGACACGCTCTTCGCCCTCGGCGGCGGGGTCGTCGGCGATTTGGGCGGGCTGGCGGCCTCGCTGTATATGCGCGGCATCGGCCTCGTACAACTGCCGACGTCGTTGCTGGCCGCGGTCGACTCATCGGTGGGCGGCAAGACGGCCATCGACCTCGAGACAGGCAAAAACCTGGTCGGAACCTTCTACCAGCCCGATCTCGTGCTCTACGACACGGAAACGCTGGCGACGCTGCCGAAAGAGCAGCTGGCCAACGGCTTCGGCGAGATCATCAAGACGGGCATGATCCGCGACGCCAAACTCTTCGACGCGGCGCGCAAGCCCAACCTCGGCGCCGCCGAAATCGCCGGAATCGTGCACCGCTGCGTGGAGATCAAACGCGACGTGGTGCGCCGCGACGAGAAGGAGACGGGGCTGCGCCAGATCCTCAACTTCGGGCATACGTTCGGCCACGCCGTGGAAAAGTGCAGCGGCTTTTCGATCCCGCACGGTTTTTGCGTCGCCATCGGCATGATGATTGTCACCGCCGCCTGCGCCAAACGCGGCATCTGCGCGCCGGAGACCCTTATCCAGCTGTCCGGCGCGCTGCGGCTGCGCGGCCTGCCGCAGACGACCCGATTCGAAGCCGACGAACTCTTCGCAGGCATGCTCGCCGACAAAAAGCGCGCTTCCGACACGGTCACGCTCGTGCTTCCCCGCAGCATCGGCAGCGTGGAACGGCGCAAGGTCATGCTCGAAGAGGCGCGCGCGTTCCTCGCGGACGGGCTCGAAGCCCTGTCCGCGGACGAAACGGAGGTTGTCACGGCATGATCGTCACCATCACGCCCCGCAAGCTGAGCGGCACGATCGCCGCCATTCCCTCGAAGTCGCACGTCCACCGCCTGCTGATCTGCGCCGCGCTGGGCGACCGGCCGGCGACGCTGCCCTGCCGCGTCGTCTCGCAGGACATCGAAGCCACAATGCGCTGCCTGAGAGCGCTGGGAGCCGAGATCGCCGTCGACGGCAGCGTCATCGCCGTCACGCCGCTGGACCGGAACGCGAGCGGCGCGGTCGAACTCGACCCGGGGGAAAGCGGCTCCACGTACCGTTTCATGACGCCGCTGGCGGCCGCGCTGGGGCGAAAGGCGCGCTTCACGCTGCACGGCAAACTGCCGTCGCGGCCGATGGACGATCTGTGGAACGAAATGGAGCGGCATGGAGTCGTCATCGCCGGCAAGGGAACGGATCACCCCGTCGTCGAGGGACGGCTGACGGCCGGCCGGTACCGTCTGCCCGGCACGGTGTCGTCGCAGTTTTTCACGGGACTGCTCTTTGCGCTGCCGCTGCTCGAAGGCAGCAGCCGCGTCCTCATCGCCGACCGATTGGAATCGGCCGGTTACGTCGACATGACGCTGGCGGCGCTGGCCGCCTTCGGCATCGTCATCGGCCGTTCCGCCGGCAGGTTCTCCGTCTCCGGCGCGCAGCGATACGTCGCCCCCGCCGGGCTGAGAGCCGAAGGCGATTGGTCCAACGCGGCCTTTTGGCTTTGCGCCGGAGCGGCCGGCGCAAAGCTCGCCGTCACGGGGCTGGCGCTGCCGTCGTTGCAGGGCGACAGCGCCGTGGCGGAAATTCTGCGGCGCATGAGCGCCAAGGTCTCGATCGCCGGCGATTCCATCACGGTGGCGCCGGCGGAGCTGCGCGAAACATGCATCGACGTGGGCGACACGCCCGATCTGGTGCCCGCGCTGGCCGTCGCCGCCGCCGCGGTCAAAGGGCGCACGGCGATCGTGAACGTCGGGCGGCTGCGCCTCAAGGAAAGCGACCGCGTCGCCTCGGTCTGCGGCGCGCTGAACGCGCTGGGAGGGCACGCGGTACCCGACGGCGACTGCATCCTCATCGACGGGTGCGGCTCGCTGCGCGGCGGCATCGTCGACGCGTGCGGCGATCACCGCATCGCCATGCTGGGCGCGGCCGCCTCGGTGCTGTGTTCCGAGACGGTCACGATCACGGGCGCGGAAGCGGTGGACAAATCCTATCCGGGCTTTTTCGACGATTTCGCCGCGCTCGGCGGCGTCGTCAGAACGGAGGTATGATCATGAGTTCAAGCTGGGGCGAACGCATCCGTCTCTCCATCTTCGGGCAGTCCCATTCGGCCGCCGTCGGCGCCGTAATCGAGGGGCTTCCGGCCGGGTTCCGCGTGGACATGGAGCGTCTGGACGCCTTCATGAAACGCCGCGCGCCCGGCGGCCCGCTGGCGACGCCGCGCCGCGAAGACGACCGGATCGAGTTCCTTTCGGGGCTTGCCGGCGGGCGGCTGTGCGGTTCTCCGCTCTGTCTGATCATTCGCAACGCCGACGCGCGTCCCGGCGATTACTCCGAATTTCGGGACGTGCCGCGGCCGGGGCACGCCGACTACACGAGTTCCGTCAAATACGGCGGTTTTCAGGACGCCTCGGGCGGCGGCCATTTTTCCGGCCGGCTCACGGCGCCGCTGACCGCGGCCGGCGGCGTTTGTCTGCAAATTCTCGAGGCGCGGGAAATTTTCGTCGGTGCGCATCTTAGAAGCGTCGGCGGCGTGGAGGACTGCGCTTTCGACGCCGTGTCCGTCTCCCGAGCCGACTTCGACGCACGCCTCTTCTCGCCGCTGACGGTGCTCGACGCGGCCGCCGGGGCACGCATGGCCGCGGCGATCGAGGGCGCCCGCGCCGCGGGGGATTCGCTCGGCGGCGTGGTCGAATGCGCCGCCGCCGGCCTGCCGGCGGGGCTCGGCGAGCCGATGTTCGGCGGGCTTGAAAACAGGATCGCCTCCCTGGTCTTCGGCATTCCCGCCGTCAAGGGCGTGGAATTCGGCAGCGGTTTCGCGGCCGCGGCCATGAGGGGCAGCGAGCACAACGATCCTTTCGCGCTGCGGGACGGCACCGTAGTCACGGCCACGAACAACGCCGGCGGCATTCTCGGCGGCATTTCCACGGGCATGCCGCTGATCTTCCGCGCCGCCTTCAAACCGACGCCTTCCATCGCCCGCGCGCAGCGGACCCTCAGCCTCAGCGCCATGCAGCTCACGGAATTGAATATCAAAGGCCGTCACGATCCCTGCGTGGCCGTGCGCGCCGTCCCCGCCGTCGAAGCGGCCGCCGCCGTCGCCCTCTGCGACGCCTTGCTTCCGGGAAACTATGAACCGCTCAAAGGAGCCGAATGAAAATGGACATGAAAGATCTTCGCACTCAAATCGACGAGATCGACCGCGGCCTGGTCGACCTGATCACGCGACGCTTCGCCGTCGTGCGCGATATCGCCGCCTACAAGGCCAAAAACAACATTCCCATCCACGATCCCGCCCGCGAACGTCAGAAGCTCAACGATCTGGCCGATTCGGTCGGCGAAGAGCTGGCGCCGTCCATGGACGCGCTGTTCTCGCTGATCTTCGACCTGAGCCGTTCCGAGCAGCACCGCATCATCGCCGGCGGCTCGCCGCTCAAACAGCAGATCTCGCTGGCGCTGGCCAATACGCCGGCGCAGTTTCCCGTCCGTTCTGCGGTCGCCTGCCAGGGCGTGGAAGGGGCCAATTCGCAGATGGCCTGCGAGCGCATTTTCCCCTCGGGCAGCATCATGTACTTTCAGTACTTCGAAAACGTCTTCTCCGCCGTCGAGCAGGGGCTGTGCCGCTACGGCGTGCTGCCCATCGAGAACAGCACGGCCGGCTCGGTGAACCGCATCTACGATCTGATGATGGAGCACAGCTGCTACATCGTGCGCAGCTGCCGCGTCAAGATCGACCACTGCCTGCTTGCCAATCCCGGCGTTTCCATCGGCGACATCAAAGAGATCATCTCTCACGAGCAGGCGCTGGCGCAGAGCCAGAGCTTCCTCAAGTCGCTGGGGGTCAAGGTCACGCCCGTCAAGAACACGGCCGTCGCCGCGCAGATGGTGCGCGAGTCGGGGCGCAAAGATCTGGCGGCGCTGTCGTCGCGCAGCTGCGCCGAACTCTATGGTCTGGATTGCCTCAAAGCTTCCGTGCAGGACGCTGGCAGCAACTTCACGCGCTTCATCTGCATCGCCAAAGATCTGGAGATCTATCCCGGCGCCAACCGCACCAGCCTGATGATGGTGCTGCCGCACAAGCGCGGCTCGCTGTCGCACGTGCTGTCTCGTTTCAAGGCCCTGGACATCAATCTGCTCAAACTGGAGAGCCGGCCGCTGGCCAACAGCGATTTCGAATTCATGTTCTATTTCGACCTCGACTCCTCCGTCTATAACGATTCCTTCCTGCGCGTCTTCGACGACCTGCAGGGCGCCGTCACCACGCTCAAATATCTGGGCAGCTACTCCGAGGTGGTGTAAATGGGGCGCTTCGGCCTGATCGGCCGCGCGCTCGGCCACAGTTTCTCGCCCGCTATCCACGCCCTGATCGGCGATTATGAGTACAAGCTCTATCCCCTGGAGCCGGAAGCGCTGGACGGCTTTCTGCGCGCAAGCGACGGCGATGGCTTCAACGTCACCATTCCCTACAAGATCGACGCGATGCGAAGCTGCCGCGAGCTGTCGGAGCGCGCCCGCGCCATCGGCTGCGTCAACACCGTGACGCGCCTGCCCGACGGGGAATGGCGCGGCGACAACACAGACTGGGACGGTTTTCTGCATCTGCTCGGGGAAGATGCGGAACGCCTGCGCGGCCGTCCCGCGCTCGTGCTGGGCAACGGCGGCGCTTCGCGCACCGTGCGCGCTGTGCTGGCAAGCTGCGGCATTCCCTTCGCCGTGATCTCGCGCTCGGGGGACGATACCTATGCCACCCTCGAACGACACGCCGACGCCGAACTGATCGTCAACACGACGCCCGTGGGAATGTACCCGAAAAACGGCGCCTCCCCCGTGGACCTGCGGCTCTTTCCCAGATGCCGGCTCGTGCTCGACGTGATCTACAACCCTCTGCGCACGGCGCTGCTCCTTCAGGCCGAAGAGCTCGGCCTCCCCGCGCGCGGCGGCTTGGCGATGCTGGCTGCCCAGGCCGTGCGCGCCGGCGAACTGTTCCTCGGCCGCGAACTGCCCGCGACACTGGCAGACCGCATCACCGCAGCCATCGCCCGCCGTACCGGCAACGTCGCGCTCATCGGCATGCCCGGCTGCGGCAAGACCACAACGGCGCGGGCGCTCGGCCGGCTGACGGGGCGCCCCGTGCGCGACATCGATCAGCTGATCGAGGCGAGCGAAGGCCGTCCGATCGCCGAAATCTTCGCGCGACGCGGCGAAACCGCCTTCCGCAGGCTCGAGACCGAAGCGCTGGCCGGCGTCTCCAAGGAGAGCGGCATCGTCATCGCCACCGGCGGCGGCGTGGTCACGCAGCCGCGCAACCGTCCGCTGCTTCGTCAGAACGGCGTCTGCGTTTGGCTTGACCGCCCTGGCGAACTGCCCGTCGACGGACGGCCCCTGTCGCAGTCCGTCGGCGTGGAAGAACTGCGCCGCCGGCGTCTGCCGCTGTACCGCGCCTGGGCCGACCTGACCGTTTCCGCGTCGTCGGCGCAGGATGCCGCCGCAAAAATCAAGGAGGCTTTGCAGCTATGAAGATCCTCGTCGTCAACGGCCCCAACATGAACATGCTCGGCGTGCGCGAGCCGGGAATCTACGGCCGCGCCACGCTGGCCGACCTGGAGAAAATGATCCGCGCCCACTGCGCCGCCGCCGGCGCGGACGTGGAATTCTTCCAGAGCAACCACGAGGGCGCGATCGTCGACCGCATCCAGGAAGCCTATGGGAACGTCGACGGCATCGTCATCAATCCTGCCGCCTACACCCATACCAGCGTTGCCATTCCCGACGCGCTGCGCGCCGTGGGCATCCCCGCCGTCGAAGTCCACGTCAGCGACATCCAGTCGCGCGAGGATTTCCGCCGCCATTCCTACACCCGCGAAGCCTGCGTCGCCCAGATCGCCGGGCGCGGCCTGAAAGGCTACCTCGACGCCGTCGACCTGCTGCTGAACCGGAATCGGGGATAACAGGCGCCGCTGGGGGAGTTCAGTCGCTCAGAACTACCTCGACTGCTGCGCAGCTCGTTTTGTGAATCCCCCCTACAACGCCCTTGCGTTCGGCTTCTTAATTAAGAAATAGTATTAGTGTTACAGTTTTAGTTTGGGGAGACCTTTTATAAATACCCATGTCACTTATAAAAAATTTCCCCTGAAACAGAACTATGGACTGTTCCAGGGAAAGTTTTTATATACTATAGCAAACAAATTCTAAATATTTTCTAACACAAAACTTTTTTTCATGCTTCCAAGGTATATTGTTCGGGGCTAGCGAGCGCTTTTTCAGACCATTCGATACCAAGTCCGGGGTCATCGGAAACTTCTAAGTAACCGTTTTTGGGCATGATGATCTTGTCGGTCAACTCCATGTTGGTTGGATTCTTGCTGCGCACGTGCTGCTCATGGATAACGAAGTTATTCAGACAGGCCTCGATCTGTACTGACGGAGGCGTAAGCAGATGCGAAGCGCAGGTATGAATTTGAACTCCAATATCAAACACGTAGGCAAGGTCACAGACGCGCTTTGTCTCGGTAATACCTCCGGCGTTACCAAGGTCAGGTTGAATGACCTGCACCGACTTGTTCAGGAAATAGGGGAGATATTCCCAGCGGCCAAAGATGCGTTCGCCATGCGAAATTGGCATTTTAATGTTGTCTTTAACGTTCTTGTTGTTGTAGAACACAGGCGTATTGGGCTCTTCGAAGTAGTATATATTGCAATCTTGGACAGCCGCAGCCAGTTGGATAGCCGATTGTGTGTTGGTACCGGCATGGTTCTCAATGATCAGATCGACATTGGGACCGATAGCATCTCGAACCGCGTGAACGCGTTCGGAATACATATTGACGTAGTAAGGAGACAGAAGACCGAGACGACCGTCTTCGCGAAGAATATTACCTTTATCGTCCCAGTTCAAGAAGTCAATCTTGATGGCATCGTAACCATCAGCAAGTGCCAATTTAGCGCGCTCGACATAGTCTTCCACCGTGACGGCGGGCGAGTCGTACTCTCCCCAGCCAAATTGCAGCTGGCTTGCGTAGCAGCGAACCTTGTTACGACGCTTGCCCCCCAGCAACTTATGCAGGGGCATCTTCAGTGCTTTGCTTTTGATATCCCACAGCGCGATGTCGATGGCGCTTACGCCGCTGTACCAAAAAGCGCCGCCGTTCTGCCCCCAAAAGGTGCGAAGCATCATGTGATCCCAAAGGACTTCGTTGGAAAAAGGATCTTGCCCCACGATCAGAGGCCACAGATCGCGAATCATTCCATAGGCCGCATACGTTGCGTGAATGCCGGCGACTTCACCATCGCCGTAAATCCCCTCGTCGGTAAAAATACGGACGCCAACAACCTTACTTTTCTTAGGGAATTCCGGAGTTTTGGAACGATCATATTCTGTTAGAAAGACCTTCATACTCGTAATTTTCATATCTCATAACCCCTTTCCGTTCTATGATTTTGGAGATGCTTAGTGCTCGAATGAAATGATTCATACAAAATCCGTTTCAGTAATCTTTGTGGTACGCATGCGAATGATACCGTAGATAACAGCTGCAGCAAGAACGCATACATTGATGACGGCCAATTGCATATTAAGATCGATAACGGACTTGTAAATAATATATGCCTGAGCGCAGCCGCTGATAAACATCAAAACATAATAGACAGAATTTGGCATATGCAGCCAAGACCTCTTCCAATTCTCTGCAAATTTTATGGGGAAGATAAATCCCGACATAATTATCAGAGCATTCTGGAAACCGCTGAGAATCAATGTTGAGTTGGTAATCTGTTTAACGCTCATCCCCGTACAGATAGGCAAGCAACCGATAACAAAAATAATTATAATCGCGACCCAATACGCGCCAAAGCGGTTCTGTTTTGCTAAAAACTTCGGCAGCCAGCCTTCTTTGACACCTGCCAGAACAGGCAGAGCAGAGTTCATGATGCCAGAATTCATCGTTGTCAGTAGAGCAAAAATGGGACCGCCAAACATGAACATATAATACAAGAACGTCGGTAATATGGCCCTGGCGGTATCAGTCATAGTACCGTTGGCTGTTTTTTCAAGAGGAAGCACGGCGCCTGATGCGAATCCTACGGCGGTATAAAGTAGAAAGATAATACCCGTCGTAATGAGCATGGCAAGCGGAATGTTCCTTTTGGGGTTTTCCGCCCGTGGCGCGAAATTTGCGACCAGCGAATGTCCGTTAGTTGAGTAGTTGAGTAACACAACCGCTGAAAGCCAGCCCATCAAGCCATTGGTAAACATCTTTGGACTATCAAAATCCAGATAACCGGGCTGAATTTGGAAACAGCAGACAGCAGAGAATGTAAACAAGCAAATCAACAAGCAGGGAGTCGCAAATGACTGAATCTTGGCCATCACATCGACACCGAAAAGGTTGGCCAATGTCAGTACTCCCCATACGGCAATAGCCATGACGATGCGATTCTGCGAGGGATACATGGCCGCCAAATAATTACCTATGGAAAGGACAGCTGTACCGCGTGCCATCCAGTTAACCAGCGATGAGATGGTAATCATGCCGCCGTACTGACGTCCACAAGTACGTGTCACCATTCCGTAAATGCCGCCGGGAACAACCTCCGTGCTGAAAAAGAAAATTTGCGGGAAGATTCGGGCAAGCCCCATAACTACTGCAGCAGAATAAGCGAACCATGCCGAATATCCCGTAACGCCAAGGGCTGCCCCCACAATTGTAACAACGCCGGCGCCGACCACCTGTCCCGTCGCCAACCACACCAGCTGAGACAGGGTAAGTTTGCTGATATTATTCTCCATCCGGAAAACACCTCCATCCAATCCACTGATTGTCAAAAGAATGTTGTACGTTTTGCGAAGTCGCGACTAGTAAGTAGCCTGCGCAGGTATTCAAGGATATCGTCATCGTGGCCACGGTCAAATCATAACTGCTTTGACCTCAAACGAAAATTATTTTTTGATCTCATTAGGATTCGATGTGCATTTCATGTTATGACAAGGATAAAGCTTGATAATCATCAATTCTCTATTACGTAATATTCTTGCTTTATGAAACAGTTTTTGAGTGGGACAGTCTTGTAGAGAAAAATAAAAACATCTTGCAGAATCTGGATCTTTTCCAGCTGCAAGACGCTAAAGGCACTCCAGGATATTTTTAGGAAAGCGCTGATGAATGGCATTTTCTCAAAAATCTCATTCTGCCCAAGATGATATCTACTGACATTCCAGAAACTGAAGTCAGCGCTCTTGACGCCTCCCTAACTTGACGAATTGGGGAAGACTAGTGGTTTGAAGCTGTCGATGTGAAATTTTTTCTCAAGGGATAGCGCTGCGTTTACGATAAAAGTGTAAAAAGTGCGCCTAATGTTCGTCAGTTCAATCGCTTTATTCCATGCAATAACCTGTGTTCGAGGTTCACGAATGAGGGAGGTAAAAGGAACGGCGGTAAGCCCTTCAAGACGCGAGAAATTAGCACCCAGCCCAACGTTCGTCGTAATAAAAACACATTTTTGAGCTCGAATCAGATCGTATCGTAGTATTTCATCGCTTTCAAGAATCTTGGGCTGATTGATTCCATTGTCTCGAAAAATCGTGAGTGAGTGCTGGTATTTACGTGGGTTAGCTTTTTTGTAATACTGAAAAAAGGTCTCATCTTTCAGATCATTGAGACTGACGCTTTCACGCTTGGCAAGACGATGACCACTGCTCATGAGGACATAGTACTTCTCCGGTTTGAATAAAATGTGGTATTTAAATTTGTTATCGGTGACGTTATATACATTCCCTAGATAAAAGTCAAAAGGCTCTGTTAATTGGCCAAAGTCGACAAGCGGAGTAATATTAAGTTGAATATTTGTGAATTTGTTTTTGAAGTCAAGGAAAGTCTCTGCCCAGATATGCGTATTTTCTACAAAGATCAGCAGCGTTTGCGATTGGCGGCTGCGCTGTGCTTCCGCTACTGCAGTGTCAAACAAAGCCTGAGCTTGACTGATATATTTATAAAAAGTTTTACCGCTGGCACTTAAGCGGATGTTGCGCCCCTTACGCTCAAAAAGCTCGACATTTAGCTCTTTTTCCAGCTTTCTGATTGTGGCGCTGAGAGAGGAGGCTGAGATCATGAGTTCTTTCGCAGTCTGGGTCAAATGTTGCCTTTGCGCTAATTTAATGAAATATTGTAGCTGAAGTAGCTCCATGAGCGAGCCTCCCGTCATGTATCGTTCCATTTGAATATTTCTTTGGCTCTGGACACAAGAAGATCATTTTTATTCGATTAATTGGAGAGTGTGTCTATTCTTGGTGCTTATTTTAAGCTATCTCAAAATTTTTGCAATAAAAACAATGGGACTTGGCTATAATGAGCGATCTGTTTCAAATATTTAGTTGTAAGATAGCCCCATTGTAAAATTATCTTCATCAGTTGTGTCCACTGGTGTTCTACGAGCAAATATTCAAACCAAGCATACCGAAGAAGATGTTGCGTTTCCGTTCCGGCGCACGGAGATCCGGTCACTGCTCTGGCAGGTCAATCGCTTACGAAAAATCTTCCGAGCAAGGTTCCTGTAAATTGACAAGGCCCCTGTAAATCGAAAAGAGAGGAAACGGCAACTCAGAAGTGTAAGTTCATCCCAAGAAAGCCTTCCCTGCGGTAGAATACAAAGAAACACCGAAAACGCCCCAAAACCCCGACAGGAGGTACGAGAATGAACCAGACATTTCTGGAACTGCTGGCGGAGATTGAGGA
>NZ_VUNH01000013.1 GCF_009695745.1 Pyramidobacter porci | reverse complement strand
CGGAGACAACAGCACCTTCGAAGTGGACCTGATCGCGCCCGTGGCGATGAACGAAGGACTTCGCTTCGCCATCCGCGAAGGCGGCCACACCGTCGGCGCCGGCGTCGTCTCTCAGATCCTCGAGTAAATTTTCCTGTGCCTTTAATATAGGAAAGAACTTTTAAAGAAAAAATCCTCCTGCTCTGGCGGCGGGAGGATTTTTCCCGGAATTTTTTTTCACTGAGAGGAGGTGCACGTCATGGCAGACGAGATCGGCCTTACATGCACTGAATGCAAAAACCGCAACTACGTGACCTTCATCAACAAGAAGAACATGGACGGCAAACTTCAGCTGAGCAAGTACTGCAAACACTGCAGAAAACACACCTTGCACAAAGAGAGCAAGTAGTGTATAATTTCTGACTGTCGCAGGTCCGTAGCTCCAATTGGTAGAGCGTCGGTCTCCAAAACCGAGGGTTGAAGGTTCGAATCCTTCCGGGCCTGCCATTACTTTGTTCAAAACAAAAGAATAGGGGGCCAAGGTTGTGGATAAGCTCAAAAACACGCTTCGCGAAGCGCGCGCCGAACTCAACAAGATCACTTGGCCTGGCAAACAGCAAGTCTGGTATTCTACTCTGGTCGTGATCTTTGTAACGCTCCTTGTGGCGACGTATCTCGGAATCGTCGATCTGATCCTGACGGGAGTTTTTTCAAAGATTCTTGGATAGGATCTTTTTGCCGGGCATCCAATTCCATTGCAGGGAGGTTCAGGGGGCCGATGTTTTTCGGGTCCCTTTTTTACTATGACCGAAAAAAAGCATGAATGGTTCACTGTCCAGACCTATTCTGGATATGAAAACAAGGTCAAAGCCAACCTGGATCAGCGGATTGCTTCGATGGGCATGGAGAACAAGATCTTCCGCGTTCTCGTGCCGACGGAAGAACGAGTCGTTGTCAAGGATGGAAAGTCGCGACGCATCTCCCATAAGCTCTTCCCCAGCTACGTGCTGGTGGAGATGATCATGGACGAGCAGTCGTGGTATGTCGTGCGTCATACGCCCGGCGTGACGGGATTCATCGGCGCCGGCAACCATCCGCTGCCGATCACCGACAGCGAGATCGACGAGATTCTCGTCAAGATCGGCGAGAAGGAAGCCGCGCCGGCGCCCAAGGTCGAGATTGACTGCGAGATCGGCGACCGCGTCCGCGTGGCGAGCGGTCCTCTTGCCGGCATGGAGGGCCCCGTGACGGAGATCTCGCCCGGCAAGGGCAAGGTAAAATTCAGCGCCAGCGTCTTCGGACACGACACTGAGATCGAAGTGGATTATGCAGAGCTGGAAAAGCTCTGATAAATAAGTCCGTCGCCGTCTCTTGTACGATGGAAGCGGGCTTCACTAAATCTGCGCATTAGCGAGAGGAGTCTTCAAGTATGGCAAAGAAAGTCATTGGCGTGGTCAAACTCCAGCTGCCCGCTGGCAAAGCCACACCTGCGCCGCCCGTGGGACCCGCGCTTGGCCAGTACGGTGTGAACATCATGGAGTTCGTGAAGCAGTTCAACGCGAAAACAGCGTCTCAGCCGGGGATGATCATCCCCGCCGTGCTGACCGTTTACGCGGATCGAAGCTTCTCCTTCATCCTCAAGACACCGCCTGCAAGCGTGCTGATCCGTAAGGCTGCGGGAATCGAAAAGGGATCGGGCGCGCCGAACAAGAGCAAGGTCGCGAAGCTGACGATGGCCCAGGTCATGGAGATCGCCAAGGTCAAGCTGCCCGACATGAACGCCAACGACGTGGACGCCGCCGCCGCGATGGTGGCCGGCACCGCCCGGTCGATGGGCGTCGACGTCACCGAGTAGCCGCCGCAGGGCGTACCGTGGAAGGCGAAAGCCGTTATCACCACAAGGAGGAAAAAACAATGGCAAAGATTGGCAAGAGACGCGCCGAGCTTCTCAAGAAGCTGGAGCCTCTCAAGGCGTACGGCCTCGAGGAAGGCATCGAACTGGCCCTTTCGGCCGCAAACGCGAAGTTCGACGAGAGCGTGGAGATCCACGTCCGTCTGAACGTCGATCCCCGTCAGGCGGATCAGCAGGTCCGCAGCACTGTGGGCCTGCCCCACGGCACCGGCAGGACGAAGCGCGTCGTGGTCCTGACTTCCACCGACAAGAACGTGGAAGCCCAGGAGGCGGGCGCCGATTACGTCGGCAGCACCGATCTGGTCGACAAGATCAAGGGCGGCTGGATGGACTTCGAAGCCGTCGTCGCCACGCCCGAGATGATGAAGTTCATCGGCCCTCTCGGCAAGGTGCTCGGCCCCCGCGGGCTGATGCCCAGCGCCAAGGCCGGCACGGTCACGGCCAACGTCGGCTCGACCGTCAAGGAGATCAAGGCCGGCCGCGTCGAGTACCGCGTCGACAAGTTCGGCATCCTGCACAACGCCATCGGCAAGGCCAGCTTCGGTAAGGACAAGATCCTCGGGAACATCAAGGCCTATTACGCCGCGGTGCTCAAGTCCCGTCCCGTCGCCGTCAAGGGCGCTTACGTGAAGTCCCTGACGCTGTCCACGAGCATGGGATTGGGCGTGCGCATCGACACCGCCGACGCGGAAAAAATCTGCTTGGTTGCCGCCGAATAAGTTTTTGCCCTTCGTCAACCTCTCGCGAAAGCGAGGGGTTGATTTTTTTTGTCCCGTCGGGTATAATCCACAACTGTGAACTTAAGACAGTGGGTACCTTCGGGTACAAAGGTTTGCCGCCCACCGAGGTTCGGAATGTAAGACGACTTCATGCCGCGCCGCGCGCGCGTATTGTGGCGTTCAATCTTCCCTGCCTGCGGAGGCGGGGAAGATTTTTGTTTGAGGAGGTGAATCGATTTGCCCGCACAGTATAAAGTTGATCAGGTTGCCGAACTGAAAGAGCTGTTCAACGGCGCCGAGGCGGTTTTCGTCGCCGAATACCGCGGTCTGACGGTGGCTCAGGCTTCCGCGCTCCGCAAGGCGATCCGCGCCGCCGGCGGCAAGGCGAAAGTCGCCCGCAACCGGCTTGCCGAGATCGCTCTCGACGAAGTGGGACTGGCCAAGGACGTGAAGATGATGAAGGGGCCCAACCTCTACGTCGTCGCCGCCGACAACAGCCCCGCCGTGGCCAAGGCCATCAAGGACTTCAGCGAAGTGAAGGAAAACGCCGCGTTCGTCATCAAGGGCGGCGTGATGGGAAAGAACCTGCTGGATCTTAACAACGTCAAGGCTCTGGCCTCCATGCCCTCCCGCGAAGAACTTGTCGCCAAGGCGGTCGGCTCCATCGCCAGCCCGCTCCGCGGCCTTGTTACCGTTCTGTCCGGCCTGCCCCGCGGCCTCGTGACCGTTCTGTCCGCGATCGCCGACAAGAAAAAGGAAGCTGCGTAAAAGCAGCGCCGCCGCGCCGCGCGCGCGGACATCAGAAAATCTGGCGGCGTGAGGCCGCCTGAACGAATTTCCCAAGGAGGAAAATTATTATGACCAAAGATGAGATCATTTCCGCGATTGAAAGCATGTCCGTTCTTGACCTGGCCGACCTTGTGAAGGCCCTCGAAGAGAAGTTCGGCGTTTCCGCCGCCGCTCCCGTGATGATGGCCGCCGGCGCCGCCGCTCCGGGCGCCGCCGCTCCCGCCGCCGAGGAGAAGACCGAGTTCGACGTGGTGCTGAAGGAAGTCGGCGCCCAGAAGCTCCAGGTCATCAAAGTCGTCCGCGAAGTCACCGGCCTTGGCCTCAAGGACGCCAAGGATTTTGTCGAGAACCCTGGCAAGCCCATCAAGGAAGGCCTGTCCAAGGAAGACGCCGAAGCTCTCGTCAAGCAGTTCGAAGGCACCGGCGCGACCGTCGTGCTCGCTTAATCGTCCGATACGAAAAAATATGCATGGAAAGAGGGATCCCGCTGCTGGCGTGATCCCTCTTTTTTTGTTATGATGCTGGCGAAACGGCGAGGAGGAATGGTCATGGCACCGGTAATCGACGTGCACGTCCACGTGTATCCCGAACAGTTCGTCAGGGATCAGGAACTGATCTCGAAAAAAGAGCCGCATTTCGATCTGCTCACGCACAACAGAGTCCACCAATGGGGCACGGCGGATCAGCTGATCCAGCGCATGGACGAGACGGGCGTCGATCAGTCGTGGATCTTCGGCTTCGCGTTCCGCGATCCCGGGCTGTGCGCTATCTGCAACGACTACGTGATCGACGCCGTGCGGCGTTATCCGGGGCGGTTGAAGGGCTTCGCCTCGGTCTCGCCGCTGACGCGGGGCTTTGCCGCCGAGGCGGAACGCTGCGCCGACGCCGGGCTGATCGGCGTCGGCGAGCTGTTTCCGCAGGGGCAGAATTTCGACCTCGGCGACCGGCGCCAGACATGGCGGCTGGCCGCCGTGCTGGAGGAGCGCAAGCTTTTGCTCAACGTCCATACGGCCGAGCCGGTAGGGCACGACTACGACGGCAAGGGCAACGTCGGGCCGAAAGAGGCCGCGGCCTTCTGCCTGAACCATCCCGGCGTGAAGGTGATCTTCGCCCATTTCGGCGGCGGCCTCTGGCTGTACGAGACCATGCCGGAGATGAGGCTTGCGCTCAAAAACGCCCGGTACGACACGGCCGCCTGGCCGTTCCTGTACGACGCGCGCGTGCTCGCCGCGGCGAAGGCCGCCGGCGCGCTGGACAAGATGCTGTACGGCACCGACTGGCCAATCCTGGACCGCGAGCGCTTCGCGTCGCGGCTGCAGAGCTGCGGCCTGGACGAGCGGGAAAAAGAGGCGTTCATGGGCGGCGCGGCGGCGCGTCTGCTGGATGAAAGAGAGCGCTGAGCGCGCCGTGGCGGCTCGAGTTTTTTGCGAAACCGAGCTTGACAGGTCCAAAGCATGATGATAGAATTCTCCTCGTGCGAGCGAGGCGGCATACAGGGGCGGTTAGCTCAGCGGAAGAGCGCCTGCCTTACAAGCAGGTGGTCACAGGTTCGATCCCTGTATCGCCCACCATCCAAACGGGGTTGTAGCTCAGTCGGTTAGAGCGTCGGCCTGTCACGCCGAAGGTCGAGAGTTCGAGTCTCTTCAGCCCCGCCATTGCACGGCGAGATAGCTCAGTTGGTAGAGCAGGGGACTGAAAATCCCCGTGTCCCCAGTCCGATTCTGGGTCTCGCCACCATCCGATGCGGAAGTAGCTCAGGGGTAGAGCACAACCTTGCCAAGGTTGGGGTCGCGGGTTCAAATCCCGTCTTCCGCTCCATTTTCGACGTTAAACGGCTGGCGGCATAGCCAAGTGGTAAGGCAGAGGACTGCAAATCCTTTATCCCCAGTTCGAATCTGGGTGCCGCCTCCATAAAAATTCCTCGATAGCTCAGTCGGCAGAGCGGGTGACTGTTAATCACTAGGTCGCAGGTTCAAGTCCTGCTCGAGGAGCCAGAACGTATACGGGCTTTCAGCGCAAGCGCGCTGGAAGCTCGTTTTTTGTGATTCTCCAAAGTTATAAACGAAGAGGGCAGGACATAGCCGTTCAGTCCGCCTCATTTGGGTCGGGGCGGCGGCGTTTTGCCGTCTTTTGTTTAAAAGCGGCGCTCTCCGCGCCGCTCTTGACACGCCGACGGCTTTAAACTAGAATTCCTTATAGGAATAAATATCATAAAATGTTGAGGAGAAAAGATCGTGAAAAAGACGCTCGTTTCAGTTTTGTTCGTCATGTTGTTCTCCGTCCTCGGCGCTTCGGCGGAGGCTTTCGCCGCCGGAAACGGTGCGGAAGAGCGGGTGATCCGCGTGGCCACGCCCGGCAACTACGCGCCCTTTACCATGTACGAAGAGTTGACCCAGGAATGGTCGGGCTTTGAAATCGAGCTGTGGCGGACGATCGGCGAGAAGACCGGCTATCGGATCCAGTTCGTCCATATCGACACGCCGGCCGCCTTTGCCGAGGTCGACCTGGGGCGCGCCGACACCGTGGCAAAACAGATCAGCATCACGCCGGCCCGCCGGCAGAAGTACGAGTTCACGCAGCCTTTCTTCTTCAGCCCTTACTGTTTGACCGTGAGGGAAGACAACAATGAGATCACGTCCTGGAAGGATATGGAAGGCAAGACGCTCGCGCTTCGGGAAGGCAGCGCCATGAAGGAGTTCGTGGCGGCGCTCGATCCCGACAATAAAGTGAAAAAAGCCATCTACGAGTCGGGCAACAGCGCCCTGCACGAAACCGCGATGGGGCGCGTGGACGCCTATCCGTTCGCGTACCTGATCCTGCCCTATCGCCTGAAGAAGAATCCCGAGCTGAAACTGAAATCCGTGGACGTCGACAATCCCATTTACACGGAGGTCAACGCCTATCCATTTCCCCGCACCGAGCGGGGGCAGGCGCTCCTGAAGCTGACGGACGGGGTTTTGACGGAAATGATCGCCGACGGCAGCTATTCCGAACTCTGCAAAAAATGGTTCGGCCTCGACGTGATGGAGACGAAACCGGCGAAGGAGTACCGGCAGAAACGCGCGCAGTAAGACCGCCGCCGTTTTATTGATTCAGAGAAAGGAAATGACGCTCATGAACAAGAAACTGACTGCTGTTTTGACGGCCGCTCTTATGGCGCTTTTCGGCGCGTCCGCCTTCGCTGCGAAAAACGGCGCGGAAGATCGGGTGATCCGCGTCGCCACGCCGGGAACTTACGCGCCCTTTACTATGTACGACGACGCTGCGAAGGAATGGTCTGGTTTTGAAATTGAATTGTGGCGAGCGATTGGAAAGAAGTTTGGTTACGAGGTCGAGTTTTTGAGGTTCGACATTCCGGCGACCTTTGCCGAACTCGATCTTGGCCGGGTCGATACTGTTGCCAAGCAGATCAGCATCACGCCGGCGCGCCAGCAAAAATATGACTTCTCGCGGCCGTTTTTCTTCAGTCCGTACTTTTTGACCGTGGCCGAATCCAACGAAGAGATCAAATCATGGAAGGACATGGCGGGGAAAACGATCGCGCTGGCTGAGGGAAGCGCCATGAACGAGTTTGTCGCGGCGCTGGATCCCGACAACAAGGTGAAAAAATTTGTGTACGAGTCCGACAAGAACATTTTCTCCGAAGTGTCGGTCGGGCGTATCGACGCCTGCCCCAGCGCGTTTATCGAGCTGCCTTACGAACTGAAGCGAAATCCCGCGCTCAAGCTGAAGTTCGTCGATCTCGACAATCCTATCTACACCGAGGTCAACGCCTACCCGTTCGCCCGCACCGAGCGGGGGCAGGCGCTTTTGAAACTGACGAACGAAGCGCTTTCGCAGATGATCGACGACGGCAGTTATGCCGGACTGTGCAAGAAGTGGTTCGGCGTGGACGTGATGGAAATGAAACCGGCCAGGGACTACCAGGCCGCTCATTCGAAGTAGCGTTTTCGTAAAAATCGTTCCCGGACGATGCGGCAGGCATTCCGAAAAAGGACGCTTGCCGCATTTTGGCGGTTTATCGAAAAGAGGGGAAAGCGCGCATGGTTTTTCAATTCGACTATTTTTTGAGGATGTTCACCATCATCTTTTCGGGATTCAAAAACACGGTCTCGATGGCGTTCATCTCGCTCATTTTCGCGGTCCTGCTCGGCTTTGTGCTGGCGGCGTCCCGATACTACGACATTCCCGTGATGAAGCAGTTTTCCGTCGTGTTCACGTCGTTTTTCCGCAGCACGCCCTTTATCGCGCAGCTCTTCGTCTTTTATTACGGTTTCGCGCAGATCTCCATGACCGTCAGGAGCCTGTCCAGCTTCTGGGCGGTCGTCATCGTGCTCTCGCTCAGTTTCGCGGCCTACATGGGCGAGAACATCCGCGGCGCCATCAGTTCGGTCGACAAGGGGCAGTTCGAGGCGGGGATCTCCATCGGCATGACGCCGTGGCAGACGATCCGCCGCATCGTGATCCCGCAGGCGGCCCGCGTCGCCGTGCCCGGCATGGTCAATTCGTTCGCCAACCTGTTCAAGTCCACGTCGCTGGCCTTCACCGTCGGCGTCATGGACATGACGTCCTGCGCCAAAAACGAGGTCAACCTGACCTATCGCTATCTGGAAGGGTTCATCGCCCTGCTGCTCATTTACTGGGTCATCCTCGCCCTCGTCTCCTACGCGCAGGCGGTGCTGGAACGCTACATGAACAGGCCTTACGTGCAGGAGGGGCAGTAGATGAGCGGGCTGCCCATATTGACGGTGTCCGGTCTGAAAAAAAGCTTCGGCGCGCTCGAGGTCCTGAAGGGCGTCAGTCTTTCGGTCGCAGAGGGCGAGATCATCTCGATCATCGGCCCTTCGGGAACGGGCAAATCCACCCTGCTGCGGTGCATCAACTATCTGGAACGTCCCACCGCGGGGGTGATCGCCATCGACGGCGTCAGCGTGGACGCTTCCCGGAGCCGCCGTAGGGATGTTTACGCGCTGCGCAGAAAGGCCGCCATGGTCTTCCAGAACTATAACCTGTTCCGGAACAAGACGGCGCTTGAAAACATCATGGAACCCATGACGCAGGTGCAGAAGGTTCCCTGCGGCGAGGCCAGGGAAGAGGCCGAGAGGATCCTGAAGGTCATCGGGCTGTTCGACAAGCGCGACGTCTATCCGGCCCACCTGTCGGGCGGGCAGCGGCAGCGGATCGGCATTGGCAGGGCCATGGCCGTCAGGCCCAGAGTCATGCTTTTCGACGAGCCCACTTCCTCCCTCGATCCCGAACTGGTCAACGAGGTGCTGGAAGTTATCCGGCAGCTGGCCTCGGAGCATCGCATGACGATGCTCATCGTGACGCACGAGATGCGTTTCGCGCAGGAGATCTCGGACCGCGTCCTGTTCATGGACAACGGGGGAATCGCCCTTGAAGGAACTCCGCAGGAAATCTTCGGCGGCGATAACCCGAGAGTGCGCAAGTTCGTGGGCTCCGTGGCTTGAGGCGCGCCGGTGTCGAGCGCAGAGCAAACGCCGGATCGCCTCCGCCGGGGAACGGGGCCTGACGGCATGGACCGCAATTTCGTCGCGGTTGCGGCGCGGCTCAGAAAAGAGCTTTACGAAGAGTACGGCGCCTTTTACTACGTGCCGATGGCGGAATCCCGCTCCGTGCAGCTTCCCGTCACCGTGGGGTGCAGCTATGGCCGCTGCCTCTTCTGCGACCTGAATCACGGGCTGGCCTACCGGGAGCTTTCCTGCCCGGAGATACGGGACAAGGTCGGAAAATTGCGCTTTCTCCATCAATACGACCGCCGGCCCGTGCGGCGCTGTCTTTTGTCCGGAGGGAACCCGTTCTTTTTGTCCGCGGAGAAACTGCTGTGGATCGCCGGGGAGCTACGCGGCGCCTTTCCCGAGTGCGAGTCCGTCTCCTGCTTCGCACGGGCGGACGACGTGATGAAAAAGTCGGCGGAGGAACTCGAGACCCTGCACGCAGCCGGATATGACCGCCTGTGTCTGGGGATCGAGTCGGGGTCGGAGCGGGTGCTTCGCTATCACGAGAAGGGAGTGGGGCGCGCCGGGAACGCCGAGGCCATGAGGAAGCTCGACGCCGCCGGGATAAGCTATTCGGTCTACATCATCCTGGGGCTGGGCGGACGGGCTCTTTCCGGCGAGCACATCGCCGAGACGGCAAGCCTGCTGAACGGAGCTCATCCGTTCGAGCTGACGGTGGTGAACCTGGTGCTGTTCAGAGGAGCTCGTCTGGCGGAGCGCGTACGGGCGGGCGAGTTCAAGCGGCTTCGGCCGCTCGAGGCTCTGGGCGAGGGGCGGCGTCTTCTCTCGCTGCTGGAAATACCGACCGTCTACGACGGAACTCACAAGACCAACGCCTTTCCGCTGAAAGGGCGTCTGCCGGAGCACAAGGCGCTCCTGCTGCGCCGGTTGGACTGGGCCATCGAGCGTCTGAGCCGCGGGAACGTGCAGGGATACGAGATGCGAAGGTGGCGCAACTGGTTCACAGAGTGACGCCCTGCGTCGGGAAAAATCGGCGTCTGCCGTGAATGTGAGGAAAAAGCGTGTCATACAAATTCTCGATTATAAAGGGTGAACACAAGGGCGCTGCGAGGGAGATTCACAAAGCGAGCTGCGCAGCAGTCGAGGTCGTTCTGAGCGACCGAACTCCCCCGCAGTACCGGGGCGCGCCGCCTTTTGCGGGCGCCGTTTCATCGCCGCTGTTTTTTCGTCGTATTCTCGCAATGTGCTGAATTATGAAAAAAATAATCCTCAAAACGTGGCACGTGTGCTATAATGCCGCTAACTTTTCAGAAAAGACGGCGAGGGGTTTTCCGCCGCGTCTGAAAAACTTGTCATCTGAGGAGCGAAGGATAATGGAAAGAGAGAGTTTCAAGTCGCGGATCGGTTTCATCCTGGTCAGCGCCGGCTGCGCGATCGGCATCGGCAACGTGTGGAAGTATCCCTGGCTGGTGGGGCAGAACGGCGGCGGCATTTTCGTGCTGTTCTACCTGCTGTTTTTGATCTGTATGGGCATTCCCGTGCTGACGATGGAGCTGGCGGTGGGACGCGCCAGCCGCAAGAGCGCCGTCAAGGGCTACGAGACGCTGGAACCGGCCGGCAGCAAATGGCACGTGCACGGCTGGTTCTGCGTGGCGGGCAACTATCTGCTGATGATGTACTACACGACGGTTTCCGGCTGGATGCTGTCGTACTTCTTCAAGTTCACTTTCGGCACGTTCGACGGCATGGCGGCCGAGAAGGTGAACGGGGTCTTCGGCGGCATGCTCGGCAATCCCGAGGAGATGGCGCTGTGCATGGCGCTGACGGTGATCGGCGGCTTTTTGGTCTGTTCCATGGGGATGCAGAAAGGACTGGAGAAGGTCACCAAGTGGATGATGCTCGGTCTGCTGGCGCTGATCGTGGTGCTGGCGGTGCACAGTCTGCTGCTGCCGGGAGCCGGCGAGGGGGCGCGCTTTTATCTGCTGCCCAGCGTGACGCGCATGAAAGCTTCCGGACTCGGCAACGTGATCATGGCGGCCATGAACCAGTCGTTCTTCACGCTCAGCCTCGGCATCGCCTCGATGGAGATCTTCGGCAGCTATATGTCGGATCAGTTCACTCTCACCGGCGAAGCCGTGCGCATCGTCGCGCTCGACACCTTCGTGGCGTTCATGGCCGGGCTGATCATCTTTCCTGCCTGCTTCAGCTTCGGCGTGCAGCCCGACGCCGGCCCGTCGCTGATCTTCCTCACGCTGCCCAAGGTCTTCATCAACATGGAGGCGGGCCGCTTGTGGGGTTCGCTGTTCTTCCTGTTCATGACCTTCGCCAGCTTTTCGACGGTGATTACCGTGTTCGAAAATATCCTGGCCGCCTGCATGGACAACTTCGGCTGGTCGCGCACCAAGTCCGTGTGGTTCAACTGCGCCTTCGTGCTCGTGACCAGCGTGCCCTGCGTGCTGGGCTACAATCTGTGGAGCGACGTCCGCATCCTCGGCTCGCGCGACGTGCTCGACAGCGAAGACTTTGTCGTCAGCAATTTGCTGCTGCCGCTGGGATCGCTGATCTATCTGCTGTTCTGCGTGACGAAATGGGGCTGGGGCTTCGACAAATACCTGGCGGAGTGCAACAAAGGCGCGGGCATCAAGATGAGCCGCCGCTTCAAGCCTTATTTTCAGTTCGTGCTGCCGCTGCTGATCCTGGCGATCCTGATCCAGGGGCTGATGTAACAAACAAAGAGGACTTCCCGCGTGCGGGGAGTCCTCTTTTTGCGGCATCGGAAAAATGAAAAGCGATCGAAGGCTGATGAAAACTCGATTATCGGCTTTCAGCGGCTTCAGTTGTTCCACGTGGAACATCGCGTGCGAAAAATCGTTCGCCGGTATTCACTGTCGGAAGGCGCGCGTCGGAGGGAAATCTGTCAGCAGATCCGCGGCAGGATCTCGCCGACGGGCATGTCGACGATGCGGGAACCGCCGAGCCGGGTCTTCATGCCCACGAGCCCGGCATGTTCCGCCGTGACGGTGCCGATAAGGGCGGCGTCGCGTCCCAGCGGGTGGCGGCGGAGCCGCGCGAGCGCGTTCCCCGTTTCTGCCGGGGCGCAGGCGATCAGGGCGCAGCCTTCGCTGGCGAGGTAGAGCGGATCGAAGCCGAGGATGTCGCAGATGGCGGCGACGGAGGGATGGAATGCGAGGCGTTCCTCTTCGATCTCCATGCCGAGCCCCGCGGCTTCGGCCCATTCGCAAAGCACGGTGCCGAGGCCGCCGCGCGTGCAGTCGCGCATGCAGCGCAGGCCTTCGAGCGACAGCAACGGTTCCAGCAGGGGCCAGAGGGCGGCGCAGTCGCTTTCCAGGCCGCCGCGGTCAAGCCCGTAGCGCAGCGCGGCGATAACCGCGCCGTGGCGTCCCGGCGTGGTGGAGAGAATCAGCGCATCGCCGGGACGCAGGCGGTTCATGCCCAGCGGCCGGGGCGTGACGGCATGGCCGAGGGCGGTGACGTTGAAAAACGCGCCCTCGCAGGCGCCGTGAGGCACCACTTTCGTGTCGCCGGCCGCCAGCGTGGCGCCGAGGACTTCGCACTGCCGGGCCGCGCTCCGCACGAGGCGCAGCAATTCCGCGCGCGGCAGCCCTTCCTCGATGATCATGCCCAGCGTCAGCCACTGCGGCCTGACGCCGCGCACCGCCAGATCGTTCGTGGCGCCGCAGACGGCCAGGTGCCCCATGTCGCCGCCGGGGAAAAATCGCGGCGAGACCGTGAAGCCGTCGGTGGTGACGGCCAGGTTCCCCTCGATAAACGTGCAGTCTTCGCAGCCGCCTTTCTGACCGTCGCAGGCGGCGAAATTCTTTATGACGGAGGCGACGAGGTCGGCCGTGAGGCGGCCGCCGCTTCCTTCGCCCAACGAGATCAGTTCGCTCATAGTCTTCCCCCCCGGCGGCCGTAACGGTACCACGCGCCGCAGCTTCCTTCCGACGAAACCATGCAGGGGCCGACGGGCTCCTGCGGCGTGCAGACCTTCCCAAAAAGAGCACACTGCGGCGGCGCGAGACGGCCGCGCAGCACTTCGCCGCAGCGGCAGCCGGGAATGGGGGCGCTGACGGCGGACGGCAGATCCAGCTTGGCGCGGGCGTCGCAACACGCATAGGGAGCGCGCAGTTTCAGCCCCGACTGCGGGATCGACCCCAGCCCGCGCCAGACGCTGTCGCAGGGCGTAAAACATTCGTCGATCAGCGCCCGGGCGCGCGGATTGCCGCGATCGCGCACGCCGCTCGGATAGGCGTTGACGACGCGCGGCTCGCCGCGTACGGCCTGCGACAGCAGCGCGCACAACGCCAGCAGGATCTGCTCTCCCTCGAAGCCGCCCACGGCGCAGGCGAGGCGGTACTTTTCGGCCAGGATCCCGTAAGGCTCCAGCCCGATAATGCTCGAGACGTGACCCGGCAGCAGAAACCCCTTCACGCCGGTCAGCGGATCCTGCGCCAGCAGCTCGAGCGCCGGGAGGACCCGCTTATGCTCGACCAGCACGGAAACGTTGCCGACGCCGAGGCGTTTCGCTTCTTGAAGAAGCAGGGCCGTCTGCGGCGTGGTCGTCTCGAAGCCGACGGCGAAAAAAACGAATTCGCGCCGCGGTTCGTTCAGCGCCAGCGGGATCACGTCCATGGCGCTCATGACCACGCGCACGTCGCCGCCGCGGCCCGCCGCTTCGCGCAGCGAGCCGCCCCGTCCGGGAACGCGGAGCATGTCTCCGTAGCTGCATAGCGTCACGCCGGGGAGCGAAGCCGCCGCGATAGCCTGGTCGACGTCGGCCTGATCGGTGACGCAGACGGGGCAGCCGGGGCCGGAAAGCAGCACGACGTTTTCCGGCAGCAGCGAGCGCAGGCCGCTGCGGAAGATCGACACCGTGTGAGTGCCGCAGACTTCCATCAGCCTGACGGGGCCTATGCGCCGGGCCAGTTCCGCCAGCGTCTGCGCGGCGCTAGAAAGGAAGCTGGCCTGCATCGCCGGCGCCTTCCCGAATTTCGGCCCAGAGCGCTTCCAGTTCGGCGCCGTCGCGTTCGTCGACTTTTTCGATGGCAAAACCTGCATGCACCAGCACGAGATCCCCCACGGCCGGCGCGTCCAGCAGGTCGACGCGGATCGAACGGCGGATCGGGCCGGCCGCGGCGATCGCGCTGCCGTCGCCGCAAAGTTCTTCAATTCTATGAGGCACTGCGAGACACATCTGTCCGCCCCCCTTTTTCTGAAACTCTCCGTCAATTATACAACGGCGAAACGTTTTCGCCGCACGGCAGCCGCGCCCCGTCCGAAACGCTTTTCCAATTTGTTGCATGTTTGAACTTTGAGGCGTTTAGATCTTATTCATTTTGCGTCATTGACGTAACCGATTCTGGCGTTAAAATGAGACGGTAAAGGGCGCATGAACTGCGCGGACAAAAACATCTTTCAAGGAGTGGATTTACTATGGCAGTTGAACTTACGAAAGAGACGTATGAAGCGGCAATCGAAGCCAGCAAAAACAAACCCATGTTTATGGATTTCTGGGGCCCCAAGTGCACTCATTGCCTTGCCCTGATGCCCAGCGTCGAAGCTCTCGCCGAGAAATATGCTGACAAGGTCGATCTGTGCAAGGTTAACATCGCCGGCGGCCGCCGTGTCGCCATGGCCCTTAAAGTCATGAGCCTTCCTTCGTTCCTGTTCTTCAAGGACGGCGCCGAAGTGGCCCGTCTGAGCGGTGACACGGTCACCATCGAGCAGATCGAAGAGAACGTCAAGAAGCTCTGCGAATAACCTCGATTAACTGCAAAAGCCCGCGCGTTTTTTCGCGCGGGCTTTTTTATTGGATCTCGCACAAGTTCTGGATCGGAAATCGGTGTGGAGAGGGTTTTCGTCGCAGGGGATTTTTGTCGTGAATGAGTTTGTATTTTTGAATGGAAAATAAAGGTCGTAAATCTTTATGTTGTGGCAGAATGTCGTAAGAATATTTCTTCCTTCGCGATGTTTGGTTAAACTGCACAAAATAAATTTGTCTTTTCGCGGTTTTGGTGTATTCCTCGTACTTTTAGATCAACTGCTCTTTCATAAAAAACATTACTGATCGATCGTAAAAAACTTGAACTTTTTCTCGTTGGTTGTAAAATGAACACGGCGAAAGAAATTCGGGAGAGAGATCCCGGCCTGTTTTGTGAGGGTCGGACGCCGAAGGGGCAACGCAAAACGCTTTTCCATTGCGGAAACTCTCAGGCACAAAGGATCCCGAGCGGACGCCGCTCTGAACATACGTGCAAATCGTACGACAGAGACACATGAGCGCCAGAGAGGTGAACGTGGTGTCCTGTCGTTTTATTTTGCTCACGAACAACCCGCGCTACAAAGACCGGACCGATTTGCCCGTGCAGTTCGTCGGCGGCGCCGGAAAGGACGTTATTACCGCCGGGCGCGATCTGATCCACCAGGGCTGGGCCTTGCAGAATCATCCCCTGTACGGCAACTTCCGGCCGCACCAGCAGCCGTTCCGCACGCTGCTGATGAAAAAAGACGAAAAGGCGGGATTCGACGAATACGGCCTCAACCTGATCGAAGAAGCCGCGCTCGTCTACACGAACGATCCTTATCCGCTGACTCCGGAGCAGACGCCGTCCCGGATGGCCGCAGACTGTTCCGAGATCGACTTCGAGCTGATGAAGGAGACGCTTCTCAAGAACAATCTGATCCACTAGCGTTTTATCCGGGCACGAAACGTTTCCCTCCGCTGGGCAGAGCGTGGAACCGTTTCTGGCCATGATCTAAACGATACAGGTACCGCGCGCCGCCGGATTTTCCGGCATCAGTGCCCCGAGGAGGGGCATGGGTAACATTCAGAAGGGAGGAGTTATCTTGAAGCTTGAACTCCATAAGGTAAAGATTGACAAGATCGCGTTTGGAGACGAATTCTCCGTCAAGGGCGGGGTGCTCACCATCAACAAGAAGGCCATCATCGACCATCTGATGGATGACGATCGTCTCGCCAGTGTCGATGTGGAACTGGCCCATCCGGGCGAGAAGACCCGCATCATGCCCGTCAAGGACGTTGTCGAACCCCGCTGCAAGATCGAGGGAACCAACGAGGTGTTCCCCGGCATGATCGGCGACGTCGACACCGTCGGCGAAGGCTCCACGCTGGTCCTCGACGGCGCCGCCGTGGTTACCACCGGCCGCCTTATCGCTCCTCAGGAAGGCATCGTCGACATGTCCGGCCCCGGCGCCGAACTGACGCCGTTCTCCAAGACCAAGAACATCGTTCTGGTCCTGAACCCCGTTGAGGGGCTTGAGAACCACAACCGCGAGACGAGCTGCCGCATGGCTGGACTGAAGGCCGCCGTTTTCATCGCCCAGCAGATCAAAAAGGCCGGATTCACGGCCGACAAGGTTGAGACGTTCGAGGCTCCCTGCTACAAGGATGCCCTGGCCGCCTACCCCGGGCTTCCCAAGGTCGCCTACATCTACATGCTGCAGACTCAGGGCCTGCTTCACGATACCTATGTCTACGGTGTCGACGCCAAGAAGATCATCCCCTCGGTGATCAACGCCACCGAAGTCATGGACGGCGCCATCTGCTCCGGCAACTGCGTTTCCGCCTGCGACAAGAACAGCACTTACGTGCATCTGAACAACCCCATCATCAAGAGCCTCTACGAGCACCACGGCAAGGATCTGAACTTCATCGGCGTCGTCATTACCAACGAGAACGTAACGCTGGCCGACAAGAAGCGCAGCAGCTCCTACGCCGTCAAGCTGGCCCAGACTCTTGGCGCCGACGCGGCCGTCATCTCCGAGGAAGGCTTCGGCAACCCCGACGCCGACCTGGTCATGAACTGCTGGAAGTGCGAGCGCAAGGGCATCAAGACCGTCCTCGTCACCGACGAATACGCTAACCGCGACGGCGCCTCCCAGTCTCTGGCCGACACCTGCCCCGAGGGCGACGCCTGCGTCACCGCCGGCAACGCCAACGCCACCATCACCCTGCCCCCGATGGACAGGATCATCGGCGACACGCAGTTCGCCGACGTCATGGCCGGCGGTTTCTTCGGCTCGCTGAAGGAAGACGGCAGCATCTTCGCCGAGATCCAGATCATCACCGGCGCCACGAGTGAAGTCGGCTTCACCAAAAACGGCGCTTACACGATCTAGCGGCGAAGAATCCCTTTTTCCCAGGACAGACTCTTAAGGAGGGGAACTTATGACTTATAAAGTAGTTCATTATATCAACCAGTTCTTCGCCGGCATCGGCGGAGAAGAAAAGGCCGACATCGCGCCCGAAGTGCGCGAAGGCGTCGTCGGCCCCGGTCTGGCCCTGAAGAACGCTTTCAAGGGCGAGGCCGATATTGTGGCCACCGTCATCTGCGGCGACTCCTATTTCGCCGAGAACATGGACGCCGCTTCCGACTTCGTGGTCGAGGCCGTGAAGAAGTTCGGCGCCGACGGCTTCGTCGCCGGTCCCGCTTTCAACGCCGGCCGTTACGGCACCGCCTGCGGCGCCGTCTGCAAGGCCGTGGGCGAGAAGCTGGGCATTCCCACCGTTTCCGCCATGTACGTCGAGAACCCCGGCGTCGACCTGTACAAGAAGTACACCTACATTGTCAGCGCCGCCGACAGCGCCCGCGGACTGGGCAAGGCCGTACCCGTCATGGCCAGCATCATCCTGCGCCAGATGAAGGGCGAAAAGCTCGGCGCTCCCGCCGCCGAAGGCTATATCGAGCGCGGCGTGCGCGTCAACAAGTTCTACGACGAAGTCGGCGCGGAGCGCGCCGTGAAGATGCTGATCAGCAAGCTCAAGGGCGAGAAGTTCGAGACCGAGTACAAGATGCCCGTCTTCGACCGCGTCGAACCCCGTCCGGCGCTCAAGGACGTCACCAAGGCCACGATCGCCCTCGTCACTTCCGGCGGTATCGTGCCCTTCGGCAACCCCGACCACATCGCTGCTTCCAGCGCCCAGAACTACGGCGAGTACAACATCGCCGGCGTCGAGGATCTGAAGCAGGGCGAGTATCAGACCGCTCACGGCGGCTACGATCAGACCTACGCCAACGAGGATCCCGACCGCGTGCTTCCCGTCGACGTGATGCGCAAGCTGGAGAAGGAACACAAGATCGGCAAACTTTACGATTTCTTCTACACCACCGTCGGCAACGGCACCGGCGTCGCCAACGCCAAGCGTTTCGGCACGGAGATCGGCCAGAAGCTGCACGGCAAGGTCGACGCGGTCATTCTCACCTCCACCTGAGGCACTTGCACTCGTTGCGGTGCAACGATGGTCAAAGCTATTGAAGAGAATGCCGACGTCCCCGTGGTCCACATGCTGACGATCGTGCCGATCTCTCTGAGCGTCGGCGCCAACCGTCTGATTCCCACCGTGGCCATTCCTCACCCGCTCGGCAACCCCGCGCTGAAGCCCGAGGAGGAGTTCGCGCTTCGTTACCGCCTGGTCACTCGCGCTCTCAAGGCTCTGCAGACCCCGGTGACCGAGCAGACTGTTTTCACGGAGGACTAAGCGCCTCTCGACGGTCAGAGAGATATTCGAAACCTAAAAAAGGACGCCTTTTTTGCAAAGGCGTCCTTTTTTTTATGAGCGAATATGGATATAATATGAAAAAGATCGGAGATTTTGATTTTCTGAAGAAGGGGTGCGAAAGTTGAAAGATCTGAAAATTCTAACGGGCTGTGTCGCCGTGCTGACCGTGATTGCCGTGGGGGTCGTGCTTCAGGCGGCGCAAAACGTCTTTCTGCCTCTGGTCATCGCCTGGATCATTTCGTACATCATGGCGCCGGGCGTGCGTTTCATGACGCGCCTGAAAGTACCGGTCGAAATAACCACTTTTCTGCTGCTGGCGCTGCTGCTGTACATCACGTCGCAGGCGGGCAGCTTCCTGAGCCAACTGTTCGCCGGTTCGGCCGACAAGTTCATGAACTACTACGAACAGCTCGTCGCCATCTGGAACCAATTCTCGGCCAAATACAACATCACCGCCACTTACCTGCGGGGCGTGGACTGGGGCGGGGCGCTGCGTTCCTATATCATCGCGCTGTCGGGGTCGATCGTCACGATCCTGTCCAAGACGGTGATGGTGATCGTCTTTCTGATGTTCATTCTCTTCGGCAGTCCCTACGTGGAGTATAAAATGCGCAAGGCGTTTCCGCAGAAGAGCGGACAGGTCATGAACATTCTCGATTCGATCTCGACGCAGATCGGCCGTTTCCTTTCGGTGATGACGCTGATCAGCGGCGCGACGGGGATCCTGATCTGGCTGGGGCTGAGTTGGATCGGCGTCGATTTCGCGCCGACGTGGGGCGTTTTGGCGTTCTTCCTGAACTTCGTTCCCACGGTCGGCTCGATCGTCGCTTCGGTCCCGCCGATCCTGATTTCGGTCGTACAGTTTTATCCCGCGGCGGCCAGCGGTGTGTTCGGCATTCCGCCGCAGGTCTTTATGACGATCGGCGTGATTCTGGCGGTGCAGGTGACGATCGGCAACATCATCACGCCCAAGGTGATGGGCGACAGCATGAATCTGAGCCCGGTCATGATCCTGGTTTCGCTGCTGCTCTGGGGCTGGCTTTGGGGCGTGGCGGGAGCGCTGCTTTCCATGCCGATCGCCGGCATCATCAAGATCATCTGCGACAACGTCGATCAGTTGAAGATGGTCGGCGTGCTGATGAGTTCCGGCCAGTCGTTCGAGAAGGAATTCAAGACCGAATAGCGTCCGCCGGGAACGGCACGCGGAGCTGCGGCGGTGAAAAGAGGCGGAGGTGTTTTTTCGAGAGAAATTAAGAAAGAGGGTGGGTATGGATGAACTGGAGCGAGATCTTCATGGGGAAGAGAACTCCGGACGAAAAAGATCCCACAGCTTTTTCCGCGGGGACTGCGATGGTCGGCGGAAAGACGCTACCCCCTGCCGACGGCGAAGTCGGTTGCCAGGCTGCCGAAACCGAAACGGAAAGCGGCGGCGGTGCGGTGGGGCTTCCCCTCTGCGACGTGGCGGTGCGCATGTGCATCAGCGATACGGGGAACGCCGCCAAAGCCGCGCTTTATCTGGCGCTTTCCGAAAGCATCGACGAAGAGCGCCGTATCAAGGAGGCACTGAGCGCCTGCGGGTGGTGCAGCGTGGCCACCGAAGTGGGCGGCATTTCCGGCGAGCTTGCCGCGAAGGCCAGCCGTGCTCTGGTCGGCGCGGCGCTGAACAGCGGCGTCGTGCGCAGGAGCGCTTCGGAAATGCACGCGCTCATGCATGCGGCGCAGGAAGCCTTCAATTCCTTCATTCCCTTCGGGTTGCTTGAAGCGAGTGTCGGCGCCAAGATCGCCATCGTGCGCAATGCTCAATGGCTCGCCGTGGCCGTCGTCGGCGATGCGGCCTTTCATGCCATCGCCCATCACGAGCGCGTCGGCGTCGGCGTCATGCACATTTAAGTTATTTTCGCGCTGTCGCCTCCGGAAGAGACTTTTCAACTCTTGCGCGAAAGCTCAAGTTGTGTTAAATTCTACCAATGTAAATGGAAGATCTTTGTACGCTAGGAGGTGCACAAAGTATGAAAAAGGACATTCATCCCAATTACGTCGAATGCCAGGTGACCTGCGCCTGCGGCAACCATTTCACGACCCGCGCCACGGTCCCGGAGATCAAGGTCGGCGTGTGCTCGGCCTGTCATCCCTTCTTCACGGGCAAAAAGAGCCGCGTCGTTTCCGAAGCCGGCCGCCTCGAGAAGTTCAACAGAAAGTACGCCGGCATGAACTACGGCCAGAGAGAAGAGAGTTCGGACTAAAAAGACGGGGCCTGCGCCCCGTTTTTTTTTCAGCTGCGTTTTGCGCCCCGCCGGGGCGTTGCTGTATAAATATGCCGGGCGTTTTTCGAGTCCCCGTTTCGAGCCCGGCGTTCAAAGGAGGTTTTGAGCGATGGAGATCAAAGTTATCAACAAGACGCCCGATTTTCTGCGCACGATCTGGACGGCCGGACGTACCTGCCACAGCACCATGGCGCCGCAGGAGCTTTTCGAACTCGACGAGAGCGAGGGCAAAATGCTCAAGCTGGTGAACTTTCTGCTGAAAGCCCGCCATCTCAGCACGCTGGAGCACTGCTCCGTGACCTACGCCGTGGCGGGCGTCTCGCGCACGCTGCTGGCGCAGTACAGCCGCCACCGCATCGGCGTTTCTCTGTCGGTGCAGAGTCAGCGCTACGTCTCCGAAGGCACGGAAAAGCGCGGTCAAACGTTCGAGTACGTCACGCCGCCCACGATTGCCGCCGACCCGGCGAGATTGTCCGCCTACCAGGCCGCCATGGCCGCCGCCCAGAAGAGCTACGACGAACTGGTCGCCGCCGGCGCGCCCATGGAAGACGCGCGCTTCGCGCTGCCCGGCGGCATCTGCACGAATTTCGTCACCACGCTGAACCTGCGCTCGCTGCTCGACATCTACGAAAAGCGCGTGCTCGTCTCCGGCGCGCAGTGGGAAGTGCGCGAGATGGTGCGCCGTATGGCCGAACTGCTGGTGGAGAAGGAACCGTGGCTGGCCGGCGTTTTCGAAGGAGTCTCGCCAAAGTGACTTTTTCTGCGGCAAAAAAGTTTTTCGCGGTACTGACCGCCTCGCTGGCGGCCCTTGCCGCGGAAGCGGAAGACGGCCTTCCCGCGCCCATGCCCGTGGGGGGGCAGGCCGTCATCGAAGGCGTGCTCATGAAAGGCTACACCCGCTGGGGACTGGCGGTACGCCGCGCCGACGGCGAGATCGTCACCGAGCACTGGCCCGCCAAAAACTGGAGCAAGACGGGCTGGGGCAAAATTCCCGTCGTCCGCGGCTTCCTCAACATGATCGAGATGCTGCGCGAAGGTTTCAAGGCGCTGTCCAAGTCCGCCAGCCTCTCCCTCGGCGAGGATGACGAGATGACGACCCGCGACGTGTTTCTCACCGGTTTGGTCGCGGCCGTCATGGTGATCGGGCTGTTCATCGTGCTGCCCGTCTACGCCGCCGACTGGATCCGGCGCGCCGCTGGGCTGTCGGCCTGGAGCGGGCACCTGATCGAAGGCTGCGTGCGCGGCCTGGTGTTCGTCGGCTATCTGGGCATGATCGGCCTGTGGAAAGACATGGCCCGCATGCTTGCCTACCACGGAGCCGAACACAAGACCATCAATGCCTACGAGTCCCGCCGCCCCATGACGGTGGAGTCGGTGTGCCGCTGTTCGCGCCTGCACCCCCGCTGCGGCACGTCGTTTTTGCTCATTGTCGTGATCGTCAGCATCGTCGTCTTCTCCCTGGCCGGCCCCGGCGGCATCGTCTGGCGCGTCGGCTCGCGCGTCTGCCTGGTCCCCGTGGTCGTCGGCGTGTCCTACGAGTTCATCCGCGCCATGTCGCGGCTGGGGCGCGCCGGGCGCTGCGTCATGGCGCCGGCCATGTCGCTCCAGTATCTGACCACGAGAGAGCCGGGGGCCGATCAGGTGGAAGTGGGCATCCGCTCCCTCGAAGAAGCTCTCGATCTGAAATTCGATTCTGACCGCACGGAGGCCGTCTGAATGAACCTGGAACCAAAACTGCGCGAACTGGAAGCGCTTTACGTCGAACTTGAAAGGAAGATGGCCGACCCCGTTGTCGTCTCCGACCTCAAGGAGATGCAGAGCCTCGGCAGGAAACACGCCGAACTGGAGGAAGTCGTCGGCGACTACCGCCGCTACCGGCAGGTCCGGGATGAGATCGCCGAAGCCAGAGAGCTGGCCGGCGGCGGCGATCACGAGCTGGCCGAGCTGGCCAAGATGGAGTTGGAAGAGAAGGAGCCGCTGCTCGGCGAGATCGAAGAGCAGCTGCGCGTCGCCCTGCTGCCCAAGGATCCCAACGACGAGAAAGACGTCATCATGGAGATCCGCGCCGGCACCGGCGGCGACGAAGCCAGCCTGTTCGCCGCCGACCTGTTCCGCATGTATTCGCGCTATGCCGAGCGTGAGGGCTGGAAGCTCGAGATCGTCGACGAGAACGAGACCGAAGTCGGCGGCTACAAAGAAATCGTGCTTCAGATTCACGGCCACGGCGTGTACAGCCAGCTCAAATACGAGAGCGGCGTGCACCGCGTGCAGCGTGTCCCCGCCACCGAAGCGGGCGGACGCATCCACACCTCGGCGGCGACCGTCGTCGTCATGCCCGTCGCCGACGACATTGACATCGAGATCCGTCCCGAAGATCTGAAGATCGACACCTACCGATCCAGCGGCGCGGGCGGACAGCACGTCAACATGACCGACTCGGCCGTGCGCATCACGCACCTGCCCACCGGGCTGGTGGTCACCTGCCAGGACGAGCGCTCGCAGATCAAAAACCGCGCCAAAGCCCTGCAAGTGCTCAAGACCCGCCTCTACGACGCCGAAGTGGAGAAGCAGCGCAGCGCCGAATCGGCCGAGCGCAAGGGCATGATCGGCTCCGGCGACCGCTCCGAGCGCATCCGCACCTACAACTATCCGCAGAACCGCGTCACTGACCACCGCATTGGCCTGACGCTCTACAAGCTCGAATACATGATGGACGGCGACCTCTACGAGATGATCAAGGCGCTTGTCATGGCCGAACAGGCTGCCAAGCTCGAAGCCCTCGATGGAGTATAAGCCCGGCACGCTGGGCGAACTGCGCGCGCTTTTGGCCGCCGAGCTGAAGGAACTTGATTCGCCGCTTCTCGAAGCCGACCTGATCCTCGCTCATTACGCCGGCAAAGACCGCGCCTGGGTCCACGTCCATCTGCCCGACGCCGCGCCCGCCGCCGTGGCGGAAGCGGCGCTGTCGGCCTGCGCGCGGCGCAAGGCGCGCGAGCCGCTGCAATATGTCTTGGGCTGCTGCGATTTCGACGGCCTTTCGCTGCTCGTCGAGGCGGGCTGCCTCGTGCCGCGCCCCGAAACGGAGCTGCTGGTGGAATGCGCGGCGGCGAACTTCGACGGCGGCGCGTTCCTCGACTGGGGCACGGGAACGGGGTGCATTGCCGTGGCGCTGCTGAACCGCTTTCCGAACGCGCGGGCGCTGATGGCGGAAAAAAATCCCGCCAGCCTGCGCTGCGCGCGCCGCAATCTGGAAAAGTTCGGTTTTGCGTCCCGCGCCCGCCTGATCGCCAGCGAGGCGCCCGAAGACATTCCCGACTGCGAAGTCTCTCTTGTGGTCTCCAACCCGCCGTACATCCCTTCCGGCGAAATCGAGCGTTTGATGCCCGAAGTTTCGTGCTACGAGCCGCGACTGGCCCTCGACGGCGGCCCCGACGGGCTGGAGCCGTACCGCCGGCTTTTTGAGCTCTGCGGGCGCGTGCTGCGCCCGGGCGGCTTCTTCTGCGTCGAGTACGGCGGCGGCGCACAGACGGAAGCGCTGCGCGCCTTGGCCCCGAAAACTTTTCGCGAAACGGTTTTTTTGCGTGATATTGCTGGCTGCGACAGAGTGATGGGGTGGCGATTTGCCGATGCTTTGCCGCAATAAAACTTTTCTTGAGTTTGATATAATCTCAAATATGTTTCTTGTTTACACCCGCTGCTTGTCAGCGGAGATCTTCGTGCAGAGAGGAAGAATTTAGATGGAAGAAAGAGATGTTGTCATCATCGGCGGAGGCCCTGCCGGAATGGCTGCGGCCGTTTATTGCCGGCGCGCCGGCCTGAAGACGGTCGTGCTGGAGAAGGGCAACTGGGGCGGCGCGATCAATCGCACCGAAGAGATCGAAAATTACCCCGCCATCAAACACAGCAGCGGCCCCGAGATCGGCAAAATGTTCGTCGAGCACGCCAAGGCTTTCAACGCCGAAATGGTCGACTGCACCGTCAACAGCATCAAGGAAGACGGCAAGTTCAAGGTCGTCGGCACCAGCAAGGGCGATTACAAGGCCAAGGTCGTCATCGTGGCGACCGGCGCCGAGTTCCGCAAGCTGGGCTGCCCCGGCGAAGCCGAGTACACCGGCAAGGGCGTGAGCTACTGCGCGACCTGCGACGCCGCTTTCACCGAAGGCGTCGACGTGGCCGTGGTCGGCGGCGGCAATACGGCCGTCGAAGAGGGCTGCTACCTGACCCAGTTCGCCAATAAAGTTTACATCATCCATCGCCGCGACCAGTTCCGCGCCGACGAGATGGCCGTCGAGCGCATGCTCAAGAACCCCAAAGTCCAGCCCGTCTACAGTTCGGTCGTCGAATCGATCGAGGGCGACGGCGACTTCGTGCAGAAGGTCGTGCTGAAGAACGTCAAGACCGGCGAGATCAGCGACCTGCCTGTCGAGTTCGTGTTCATGTTCGTCGGCACCGAGCCCAACAACGAGCTTGTCAAGAATCTCGTCAAGTGCACCGAAAAGGGCGGCTGGGTCGTGGCCAACAGCAACATGGAAACCAGCGTCCCCGGCATCCTCGCCGCCGGCGACGTGCGCGACACGCCGCTGCGTCAGGTCATCACCGCCGCCGCCGACGGCGCCGAAGCCGGCATGTCCGCTTACAAGTACATCGCCGAGAACTTCTAGTTTTTCATCGAGCAGACGAAGAGAATCCCGCGAACCGTTTTCCGTCGGTTCGCGGATTTTTTTTCGCCGTGCGAAAAATGGAAGAAAGCGGACGGTCTTTCATTGGGGCGCTTATATTATTTCTTGATAAAAGCATTAACATAGTTTGCTGGGAGCTGCGAGGGAGTTCAGTCGCTCAGAAGGAGCTCGACTGCTGCGCAGTCTGCGCAGCCCGCTTTGTGGATCTCCTTCAGGGGAAAGGACATTCATTGTTTGAGTCACGGCTTGCTCCGCTCCGAAGTGCGGCGTCTTCGATGAAGTCGCTTCATTGAGAAAGAGAGTGACAAAGTAAAACTTTTCCCTGACCTGTATTGACATTCGGCTGACTTCCTGCTATTCTCTCATGCGTAATAGATGCGTTAGCACTCCTTTTAATTGAGTGCTAATAACATGGAAGGAGGTGCGAGGCCGTGCTTACAGAACGGCAGCTTGAGATAGTTTTCGCCGTGGTGTACGAGTACATCAAGACCGGCGAACCGGTGGGCTCGCGCACGATTTCGCGCAAGTTCCTCAAGAGCCACAGCGCGGCGACGATCCGCAACGAAATGTCCGATCTGGAAGAGATGGGCTATTTCTCCCAGCCCCACTCATCGGCGGGACGGCTGCCCACTTCCATGGCGTATCGCGTGTACGTCAATTCGATCCTGCACCGCCCCTCGTCGCCTCCGCCGGAGATCAGCCGCTGGGTGCACCAGGTCGCCGATCAGCTGCAAAGTTTGGACGAGCGTCTGGCCGAAGCGGCCCGTTTTTTGGGGCGCTTCACACGCTGTTTCAGCGTCGCCGCCGTTTCCGCGCTCGAAGGACTGAAGCTGCGCAAGGCCGATTTCATCCGGCTGGCGCCGGAGATCCTGCTGATCCTGCTGGTGATGGAAAACGGCGCCGTGCACCACAGCCGCGTGCGCGTTTCGCCCGACGTGACGCAGGAGCAGCTGGAGCAGCTGGCCGCGGTCATCGACCGCGCCGCGGGCGGAATGCCGTGGAACGACGTGCGCGGCGAGCTGCTCGAGTATCTTTCGAGGGCGATGGCCGAACGCTGGCGGGACATCGAAGACATCTTTATCGCCATCGACGAGATGATGAGCGGCGACGGCCTGACCCTTTCCACCGGCGGCATGCGCGAGGTCTTCGTCTCCGACGGCGGAGAGGCGTCCGACGAGCGGCGCGGCCGCATCCAGGCCATCTCTTCGCTGATGGACACGCGCGAGGATCTGGAAGACTTCATTTCCGATTACGCCGCTTCCGAGGGGCTGAAAGTGACCATCGGCGACGAGAACGAGCGTCCCGCCATGCAGAACTGTTCGGTCATGATGTCCACCGCCACCGGCGGAGGGCGCAAGGCCGTGGTGGGGCTGGTGGGGCCGCTGCGCATGAATTACGAGAACTCGATCGCGGTGCTGGAGGCCGTTCTGAACGGCTTGAACCGTCCCGTGACCGAGAAGGAGGAATCATGATATGGAAGACGATTTGAAAAAAACGACGGCGGAGACCCCCGCAGCGGAAGAGTGCCCCGAGAACCAGAGCGCGCCCGAGGCGGAAACGCCCGCGGACGAAACGCAGCGGAAAATCGACGAACTGACGGCGCAGTACCAGCAGATGCGCGAACTCGCCGCCCGCGCGCAGGCCGACGGCATCAACTACCGCAACTGGGCCGAGCGCGAGATGAAGCGGCTCAAGGCGTACGGCAGCGAGCGTGCGGTCCTCGCCATGCTGCCCGTGTTCGACAACCTCGAACGCGCCCTCGGTTCGGCCGAGTCCGATCCCGCCTCGATCAAGGAAGGCGTACGCATGGTCCGGCAGCAGTTCGCCGACGCGCTCAAAGATCTTGGCGTGACGGAGCTGGATCCCGCGGGCAAACCGTTTTCGCCCGCGGAGCACGACGCCATGGGCATGGTGCCCGTCGACGACAAGGCGCAGGACGGGCTTGTCCACACAGTCGTGCGCAAGGGCTTCCAGATGGCCGAGAAGGTTATCCGTCCGGCTCTGGTCATGGTCGGCCGTTACGCCGAAAACGAACCGGAAGGGAACGGGGAACAGCAGTAACAGGGTAATAAGCGGGAAAGACCGCCGCGACATATAAAAACGAAACAAAATTTTTCATGAGGTGATTCATTATGAGTAAAGTCGTAGGTATCGATCTTGGCACCACCAACAGCTGCATCGCCGTGATGGAGGGCGAAAACGTCACGATCATCCCCAACAGCGAAGGCGCGCGCACCACGCCCTCCGTCGTGGCGTTCACCAAGGACGGCGAGCGTCTCGTCGGGCAGCTCGCCAAACGCCAGGCAATCGTCAACGCCGACAACACCATTATGTCCATCAAGCGTCACATGGGCAGTGATTACACCGTGACCATCGAGGGCAAAAAGTACACGCCCCAGGAGATCAGCGCCATGATCCTGCAGAAGATGAAACACGACGCCGAGGATTATCTCGGCACCGAAGTGAAGAAGGCCGTCATCACCGTGCCCGCCTACTTCACCGACGCCCAGCGCCAGGCCACCAAGGACGCCGGCGCCATCGCCGGGCTGGACGTGCTGCGCATCATCAACGAACCCACGGCCGCGGCGCTGGCTTACGGCGAGAACAAGAGCGGCGACCACAAGATCCTCGTCTTCGACCTCGGCGGCGGCACCTTCGACGTCTCGCTGCTCGACGTCGGCGACGGCGTGTTCGAAGTGCTCGCCACGCGCGGCGACAATCGCCTGGGCGGCGACGACTGGGACATGAAGATCGTGCAGTGGATGGTCGCCGAGTTCAAGAAAGAGCAGGGCATCGATCTGTCCGCCGACAAAATGGCCATGCAGCGCCTGCGCGAGGCCGCCGAAAAGGCCAAGATCGAACTGTCGTCCATGATGGAGACCACGATCTCGCTGCCCTTCATCACCGCCGACGCCACCGGCCCCAAGCACCTGGAGATGAAACTCAGCCGCGCCAAATTCGAGGACCTCACCGCCGACCTGCTCGAGCGCATTGTAGCTCCCGTCAAGAACGCCCTTTCCGACGCCGGCGTGAACGCCTCGCAGATCGACAAGATCCTGCTCGTCGGCGGCTCGTCCCGTATGCCCGCCGTGCAGGCCAAGGTCAAGGAGCTGCTCGGCAAGGAACCCACCAAGGGCATCAACCCCGACGAGTGCGTCGCGGCCGGAGCGGCCATCCAGGGCGCGATCATGAGCGGCGACACCGACAAAAACATCGTCCTCGTCGACGTCGCACCTCTGTCGCTGGGCATCGAGACCCTCGGCGGCGTGTGCACCCGCATCATCGAGCGCAACACGGCCATCCCCGTGTCCAAGAGCCAGATCTTCTCGACCGCGGCCGACAATCAGCCCTCCGTCGAGATCAAAGTCCTTCAGGGCGAGCGCTCCATGGCCGCCGACAACGTGCTGCTGGGCACCTTCTCCCTCGACGGCATCGCCCCCGCGCCCCGCGGCATCCCGCAGATCGAAGTGACCTTCAACATCGACGTTAACGGCATCCTCAACGTCTCCGCCAAGGACAAGGGCACCGGCAAGGAGCAGAAGATCACCATCCAGTCCTCCAGCTTGTCGAAGGACCAGATCGAGAAGATGAAGGCCGAAGCCGAGGCGCACGAAGCCGAGGACACCAAAAAGAAAGAACTGATCGAAGCCAAGAACATGGCCGATTCGATCATCTACCAGTCCGAAAAGACCCTCAAGGATCTCGGCGACAAGGTCACGCCCGAGGAGAAGGGGGCCGTCAACGCCAAGATCGACGAACTGAAAAAAGCCAAGGACGGCACCGACCCCGAGGCCATCAAGAAAGCCGTCGAGGCGCTGAACACCGCCATGCAGCCCATCGGCGTGCGCCTCTATCAGCAGAACGCCCAGCAGAATCCTGGCGGCGCGGACAACGCCAATGCCGCCGGCGGTACCAACGACACCAAGAAAGACGGCGACACGGTCGACGCTGAATTCAGCGAATAATCGGGCGTAGGCAATGGCTGGAACGCATCGGGACTATTACGAAGTCCTCGGCGTCGCCCGCGACGCGACGACCGTCGAGATCAAGCGCGCCTTTCGCCTGAAAGTCCGCGACTGCCACCCCGACACTCATCCTGACGATCCCGAAGCGGAACAGAAATACAAGGAGATCAACGAGGCTTTTTCCGTTCTCGGCAATCAGGAAAAACGACAGCGCTACGACCGCTTCGGCACCGCCGACGACACCGGCAATCCCTTTGCCGGCGCCGGCCCCGAGGACATCTTCGGCGACCTTTTCGGCAGCATGTTCGGCGGCTTCGGCGGTCCCCGTTCGCGCCCCAACGCCCCTGCCCGCGGCAGCGACCTGCAGATGGTCCTTTCCGTCACCCTCGAAGAAGCGGCGACCGGCGTGGCGAAGAAGGTCACCATTCCCCGCTGGGAACCTTGCGACCATTGCCACGGCAGCGGCTCCGAGCCGGGGCACGAAGCGCGAGAATGCCCCACCTGCCACGGCGCCGGCGAGGTCCGTACCCGCGTGCGCACCCTCTTCGGCGACACGCTCAGCGTCAGCACCTGCCCCACCTGCGGCGGCCGCGGCACAGTGGTGGAAAAAGCCTGCACCGAGTGCGGCGGCGAAGGCCGCATCCACCGCCGCCGCGAGCAGGAGATCAAAATCCAGCCCGGCGTCGACACCGGCACGCGCCTGCGCGTTCCCGGCGCCGGCGAACTGGGCGCCAACGGCGGCCCTCCCGGCGACCTGTACATCGTCATGCAGGTTAAGGATCATCCGCTGTTCCAGCGCGACGGGAACGACCTGCACCGTACCGTTTCCATCCCCTTCCCGCTCGCCGTCATGGGCGGCTCGTCGAGCGTCGGCACCCTGATCGACGGCGACGCCTCCTTCGACATCCCCGAGGGAACCGCCCCCGGCCAGACCATCCGCGTCAAAGGCAAGGGCATGCCCCGCCTGCGCGGCTCCAGCCGCGGCGACCTGTACCTGCACGTCACCGTCGACGTCCCCAAGGGCAGCGCGCTTTCCGAGCGCGCCGCCGAGCTGATGAAACAGCTCGCCGAAGAAATGGACGTCGCCGCCGGCGAAAAGGAAGGCCTGTTCGACAAGCTCTTCGGCGGCAAAAAGTCCGCCGCCAAAAAGAAAAGCGCGAAAAAGAAATAAACGGACGACATGGATCCTGAAGCAGTTTCATCCTGTTTCAGGATCCATTTTTGTGAACTCGTATTTGGTTGTCTCGCAAGAGCAAGTGCTGTCCTTTGGCGGTGTTTTTGCTATAATGTCTCAGGGGATTTCTTCTGGGCAGGAGGCGTGAAAATGGAACGCAACGACAACTTCTGGTGGTACATCACGCTGCGCGGGCCGGCGGGGCTGGAAGACGTGCTCAGCTCGGCGGCGGAGAGCACGGGTTGCATCGGCTCGACGGTGACGAACGAGGGCGACGCCGTGGATCTGCAGGTCTATTACCGCGCCAACCAGGATCTGGGCGAATGGCTGAAGATGCTGCAGCCGTATCTGGAGCCGTGGCGCGAGATCGAGATCAAGGACATGGGGCGGGTGGAGAACCGCGCCTGGAACACGGAGTGGATGGACGCCTTCCCGCCGCTGAACGTGGGCGAGAAGCTGGTCGTCATGGCGCCGTGGCACGCCGGCAAGGAAGATCCCGGCCGTCTGCCCATCTTCATCTATCCCGGCTCGGCGTTCGGCACGGGCTATCATCAGAGCACGCAGGCGGTGCTGACGCTGATGGAGCGCTGGCTGAAGCCGGGCGACGCGGTGGCCGACATCGGCTGCGGCACGGCGATCCTTTCCATCGCGGCGCTGAAGATGGGGGCGGAGCGCGCCTACGCCCGCGACCTCGATCCGTCCGTCGTGCGCGAGGCGGTGCGCAACACTCTGGAGCTGAACGGCATCGCCGGGGAAAAACTCGACATCGCCGTCGGCGATCTGCTCAAGGGCTTTGGGCACACGGTCGATCTGCTGCTGGCCAACATCCTTTACGAGCCGAACATGGCCATGCTGCCCGATGTGGCGCGCGTTCTCAAACCCGGCGGACGGGCGATCTTCTCGGGGCTGGTCGTCGAAGAGGGCGAGAAGTTCAAGGAGAAGCTCGCGGAAAACGGCTTGCGTCTCGTCGACGAAGTGCGGCTGGACGACTGGTGCGGCCTTGCCGTCGCCAAAATCTGAGCCGCTGCGGGGGCGCCGCGTCGCCATACAGGCGCTGGGCTGCCGCACGAACCTTGCCGAAGCGGAAGCGCTGGCCTCGGCCTTTCAGCGCCGCGGCGCGTTGGTCGTGGACGAGCCACCCTACGACGCGGCCGTGATCGTGACCTGTTCGGTGACGGCCGCGGCCGACCGCAAGAGCCGCCAGCTGATCAACCGCTGCCGCCGCGCGGGCGAAAACGTTTGCGTCGCCGTATGCGGCTGCTGGGCGCAGGGCGTCGGCGAGAAAAAAGCCGCGGCGATGGGCGTCGATCTGCTGATCGGCAACCGCCATAAAAGCGAGCTGCCTTGCCTCGTCGCGCAGTGGCTGGCTGGGCATAAGCGCCCCTTTGAAGCCGTGCGGGGCGAGATGGGGCGGAAGTGGGACGCGCTGGAACTGGAACGCTCCCCCTATTTCGGGCGAGCGTTCGTGAAGGTGCAGGACGGCTGCGACCACCGCTGCACGTACTGCATCGTTCCCGTTCTGCGCGGGCCGTCGGTGAGCCGGCCCGCGGCCGACATCCTTGATGAGGCGCGCCGCTGCGCGGCGGCCGGGCAGTTCGAGCTGATCCTGACGGGCGTGCATCTGGGGCTTTTCGGCCGCGACAGCGGCGAATCCTTTGCCGGGCTGATCCGCGAACTCGACAAAATCGAGGGAATAAAGCGCCTGCGTTTCGGTTCTCTGGAGCCGTTTTCCATCGGCGACGATCTGCTCGAGGCGCTGGCGCAGTCGCCGCGGTTCTGCCGCCATCTTCACCTGCCCGTGCAGTCCGGCGACGACGAAATCCTGCGCCGCATGGGGCGCGGGCACACGGCCGCGGATTATCTGAAGCTGGTCGAGCGTCTTCGCGCTGCGCTGGGAAGCGACCTGCACGTCTCCACCGACGTGATGTGCGCGTTCCCCGGCGAGAGCGAAGCGGCCTTCGAGAACACGCTGGCGCTGCTGAAAGCGGCGCGCGTCGGCCGCGTGCACGGCTTCCATTATTCGCCGCGCCCCGGCACGCTGGCAGCGACTATGCCCGGGCAGATCCCGACGGAAATCGCGCACGCCCGCGCCGAACGCCTGAAAAAAAGCGGCCAACGGCTTTTGGCCGCGGAGGCGCGGCGCTGGATCGGGCGCGAAGTGGAAGTGCTTTTCGAAGGGAGACAGCGCGGACGCGCGCAGGGATATACGCGCGGCTATTTTGAATTCCGTCCCGAGAAAGAAAGTATTTACGACGAACTGCGGAAAATGACGGTGATATCGAGCAAAAACGGGGTTCTTTGGGGCCGTTAGGAAGAAAAAGACCGACTGTCGATAATTGCCTATTGTCGGAAGCAGTTCAAGAGTGATAAAATAATCGCTATGCGAGGTGACGACGATGGAATCCTGTCCATTTTGCGCGATCGTGCAGAAGCGGCTTCCCGCGGAGACCGTGTACGAGGACGAGAATGCCTTGGCTTTTCGCGACATCAGGCCGCAGGCGCCCGTTCACGTGTTGATCGTGCCGAAGGAGCATGTCGGTTCTGCCGACGACGTACAGGATCCCACCCTCTGGAGCCGGCTGATGCCGGCCGTCAAGGCGACGGCGGCGAAGCTCGGCGTGTCCGGCGGATACCGGCTCGTCGTCAACTGCGGCGAATCTGCTGGTCAGACAGTCCCCCACCTTCATATCCATTTACTCGCAGGGCGAGGGCTCCAATGGCCCCCGGGTTAAAAGTTTGATGCAGGTGGAGCAGAAAGGAGGGAATTGTTTTGACGACAGTCGTTAGAAAAGACAACGAATCGATCGAAGACGTCCTTCGTCGTTTTAAGAGAGACGTCTCCAAAGCGGGAGTCCTTCGCGAGGCCCGTAAGAAAGAACACTACGAGAAACCCAGCGAGGCGAGAAAGCGCAAGCGCCAGGAACTCTCTCGCAGAAAAGTCAGGGGGTAAGCAGCCGTGAGCACGTTGACCGATCGGGTTTCCGCCGATCTGAAGACGGCCATGAAAGAGCACCGGGAGCTCGAGCTTTCCGTGTTCCGCATGCTCAAGGCCGAACTTCAGAAGTTTCAGGCCGACAAAGGCGTCAGCTACGAACTGAGCGACGACGACGTGATTTCCCTCGTCGGCCGCCTGGTGAAGCAGCGCCGGGAAGCGGCGGAGCAGTACAAGGCGGCGGGCGCGGACGACCGCGCCGAGAGCGAGCTCGCCGAGATCGAAGTCCTTGACGCCTACCTTCCTGCCCAGCTCAGCGCTGAAGAAGTGGAGACGCTCGTCCGCGAAACGGCCGCCGAGATCGGCGCTGCTGCGCCCAAGGACATGGGCAGAGTGATGAAGGCTGTTATGCCCCGGCTGAAAGGCCAGGCTGACGGCATGCTTGTCAAGGACGTGGTGATGCGCGTCCTGCAAGGTTGAGTATTGCGTGAAACGGGTCTGGAGTTTTTCTCCGGATCCGTTTTTTTTGAAGGCATTGAAAAACGAGTTTCGGAGTGATCGTAAGGAAAGGAGTTGTCAGAATCGATGAGATGCCCTCAGTGTGGTTCCATGGAGACTCGCGTGATGGAAACGCGCACCGCCGAAGAGGGGCGCACGATCCGCCGCCGCCGCGAGTGCATGGCCTGCGGGTTCCGCTTTACGACCTACGAACGCGTGGAAGAACGCAAAGTGCTGTGGATCTCCAAGAAAGACGGCCGCCGCGAGGCCTTCGACCGCAGCAAGCTGGTCCGCGGCATCAGCCGCGCCTGCGAGCGCCTTCCCGTTTCCCTCGACACCATCGAGGACATGGCCGCCCGCATCGAAGCGCGCCTGCGCGAAAGCGGCGACGAAGTTTCCAGCATGGCGATCGGCGAACTGGTCATGAAAGAGCTGGCCGAGATCAACAAAGTGGCTTACGTGCGCTTCGCTTCGGTGTACCGCGAGTTCACCGACCTTTCCAGCTTTCAGCGGGAAATCGCCAGGCTGGTCTCCCGCGCCGGGCAGCCGGAGGCAACCGACGAAGAAAAAGAGGAGAAGAAAAGTTCTGCGAAGAAGTGAAATTTTTCGTCCGAATACGCACAGATCGATATTTTATGCGATAATAGACCGGTTGCACTGACAAAAAGTCGCCGCGGCTTTTCCTGCGGCGAAAAGGAGAGAGAGTCCTGCTATGCGTTCTCTGAACGTTCCCAACCTCTTGAGCCTGTCGCGCATTTTTTTGGCTCCGTTTGTGATGGTTCTGCTGCTGTACACGCGCATCGGCCGGGGCATTCCTTTTTTCAGCGCTTATGGCCTTGACCTGACCTACAGCGATCTGCTGGCCGGTCTGGTCTTTATTATTGCGGCGCTGACCGATACGGTCGACGGCTACATCGCGCGCAGGAAGGGACTGATCACCAATCTCGGCAAATTCATCGACCCGCTCAGCGACAAGGTGCTGGTCATGGCCGCCCTGATCGCTCTGCTGGAACTGCACCGCCTCAGCGGCTGGATGGTGATGATCATCGTCGCCCGCGATTTCATGGTCAGCGGCCTGCGCATGGTGGCCGCCGCCGAGGGACAGGTCATCGCCGCGTCCCGGCTCGGCAAGCTGAAGACCGTTTCTCAGATCGTCGCCATCGTGATGATGATCTTCAGGATCCCCTGTGCGATCTATGTGATGTATCTCAGCATCGTGCTCACCGTCTGGTCGGGCGTCGTCTACGTGGCCAACGGCTGGGAATTGATCACCGACGCTGACTGATTTCGTAAATGCCAGGGCCGCCTCTGCGGCCTTTGTGAAAAAATATATTCCGGACGTGCGTCACCCGGTTTTTTACGAGAGGTGGAAGGTTTATGTTCGAATCACTGAAACGCGCCATGGGGCTCGATCCCAACGAAAACGCCCTGAAGCGCTACCGCAGGAAAGTCGAGGAGATCAACGCGCTTGAGCCGAAGGTTCAGGCCATGAGCGACGAACAGATTCTGGCCCGCGCCCTGGAGATCAAGGCCGACATTCGCGGCGGCGCCGAACTCGACAAGTATCTGGCGGAAGTTTTCGCCATGGCCCGCGAGGAAGCGAAACGCAAGCTGGGGCTGCGTCCCTTCGACGTGCAGCTGATCGGCGCCATGGCCCTGAACGACGCCAACATCGCCGAGATGAAGACAGGCGAAGGCAAGACGCTGGTCGCGCCGATCGCCGTGATCCTCAACGCCTACAAGGGCGAGGGCGTCCACGTGGTCACCGTCAACGACTATTTGGCCCGCCGCGACGCCAACTGGATGGCGCCGCTGTACGGGGCCATGGGGCTGAGCGTGGCCGTGATTTACGCCTTCATGGATCCCGAAGAGCGCAAGAAAGCCTATCGGGCCGATATCACCTACGGCACGAACAGCGAGTTCGGCTTCGACTACCTGCGCGACAACATGGTCCTGCAGGCCGACGAGATGGTACAGCGCGGGCATTCCTACTGCATCGTCGACGAAGTGGACTCCATCCTCATCGACGAAGCCCGCACGCCGCTGATCATCTCCGGCCCTTCCGAGGACGACACCGGCGCCTACATGAAGGCCGATCAGATCGCCACGCAGCTCAAAGGCGTCTTCAAGGATCCCAACGAGATCGAAGTGCACAGCTTCCTGCTCGACGACAAAGACCGTCCCGAGCCCGACGGCGATTTCGTCGTCGACGAAAAGGAAAAGACCGTCGTGCTCACCTCGAAGGGCATCGCCAAGTGCGAGCAGCTCCTCAAGACGCCCGGCCTGTTCTCCGACATGGCTCACGCCGACATGGCCCACAAGATCAATCAGGCGCTCAAGGCCCATTATCTGTTCAAGAAGGACGTGCATTACGTCATCAAGGACGGCGAGATCGTCATCGTCGACGAGTTCCGCGGCCGCCTGATGTTCGGCCGCCGCTTCTCCGACGGGCTGCACCAGGCCATCGAGGCCAAAGAGCACGTCAAAGTCGGCAAGGAAAGCCAGACTCTGGCCACCATCACGATCCAGAACTACTTCAGGATGTACAAGAAGCTGGCCGGCATGACCGGAACCGCCGCTACCGAAGCCGAGGAGTTCAAGGACATCTATCATCTCGGCGTCGTCGTCATTCCCACCAACAAGCCGGTGATCCGCAAGGACTGGCCGGATCAGGTCTACCGTACCATGGACGAGAAATTCACGGCCGTGGTCGAAGAGATCGAAAAAATCCACGCCGCCGGCCGCCCCGTGCTGGTCGGCACCGTTTCCGTGGCGGTGTCCGAGCACGTCAGCAAGCTGCTGCGCGCGCGCCGCATTCCCCACCAGGTACTGAACGCCCGCTATCACGAGAAGGAATCGGCCATCGTCGCTCAGGCCGGCCGCTTCAACGCCGTCACCGTCGCCACCAACATGGCCGGCCGCGGCACCGACATCCTGCTGGGCGGCAATCCCGACTTCCTCGCCCGCGAGGAGTACCGCGCCCAAAATCTCGATCCCGCTAGAGACGCCGAGAAATGCGCGCCCATTCTCGAACAGATGAAGGCCCTCTGCGCCGCCGAGAAGGAAAAAGTGCTCGAACTGGGCGGCCTCTGCATCCTCGGCACCGAGCGCCACGAGTCGCGCCGCATCGACAACCAGCTGCGCGGCCGCGCCGGCCGTCAGGGCGACCCCGGCAGCTCGCGCTTTTATCTGTCCCTTGAGGACGATCTGCTGCGGCTGTTCGGCTCGGACCGCATCGGCGGCATGCTCGACAAGCTCGGTATGGAAAAGGGCGAGTCCATTGAGCATCCGCTGCTGACCCGCGCCATCGAGAACGCCCAGAAGAAAGTGGAAATGATGCACTACGACGTGCGCCGCCAGCTGCTGCTCTACGACAACGTCATGAACCAGCAGCGCGAGGCCGTTTACGCCGAGCGCTCGACGATCCTCGGCGACTCCGAGATCCTCGAACACGCCAAGGAAATCGCCGTCAGCAACGTGGACGATATCATCGACGCGGCGTTCCCCGAGGACAAGGAAGCCAACCCCGTTTACGCCGCCAACAAGTTACGCGGCATTTACTGGCCGGGCATCGAAAAATCGCTGGCCGGCGCCGACGACCGCCGCAACGTCATGCCCGCCGTCGAAAAGATGAAGGAAGAGATCTCCGCCCGCTTCGACGAGCGGGTCGACAAGCTTGAACCCGCCGTGGCCGAGGGGCTGTTCCGCTTCATCGCCCTGCACGTGCTCGACGGCGCCTGGAAAGAGCATCTGCTCGGCATGGACGTGCTGCGTCAGGGCATCGGCCTGCGCGCCGTCGGGCAGAAGGATCCGCTTATGGAGTATCAGTTCGAGTCCTTCAACCTCTTCCAGGAGACGATGGCCCACGTGCGCGAGCAGATCACGCAGCTGTTCTTCCGCGTCGCCATCGTCTCCGACGAAGACCGCCTGCGCCGCGCCGCCCCCGCCGCGATGAGGGAACACCGCGGCACCGTCGCCGCGCCGTCAAAGGCAGCGGCCGAGGAACTGGGCTTCAACCCGCAGAACTCGCGCGGCAGTTACTTCGCGAACTACGGCACGGGCGGCGAACGTCCCCAACCGGTGCGCGTCAAGAAGGTCGGACGCAACGACCCCTGCCCCTGCGGCAGCGGCAAAAAGTACAAAAACTGCTGTGGCAGAAACCTCTAGGAGGCGGTCATGAAAAAGTTTGTTCTCGTGTTGCTTCTGGCGCTCTGCCTGCCGGCGGCGTCCTTGGCACTGCCCCTGACCTCGGCGGACATCGCCAAAATGGTGCAGGATTGTCCCACGCTCGAGGAGTACCGAGGCGCCGAGCCCGCGGTGATTTGGAGCCGGAAACAGCTCTACACGCAGGATTCTCAGGGGCGTGCCGTCAAAAGCACGTCCTATGTGATCCTCTGCGGAGCCACGGCTCGTCTTGGCTGGCTTCAGGATCAGCTTATCGCTCCCAACGGCGGACATATCGAACTCGAACAGGCGGCGATTTTCGATCCCGGCACGGCGAAGCTTCTGCACAACCTTCCTTATGACCGGGACGAACTGGCCGAACACGGACGGCTTATCGTCAATTTCCCGAAGATGGACGACGTCTACGTGCTCGTGCTCAGCTACCGCCAGATCTTCGCCGAGCCGAACGTGATGGAAGACATCGCCTGGCTCGGTTCCGAATATCCCACCTGGGAGGGCAGCGTACAGATCCGCATCGCCAAGGATCAGGCGCTGGACTGGGAGTCGAGCACCGACGCCATTCCCACGATCGACGTGGACGAGACGTTTCGCCGTTACGGCTGGTTCTATTTCAAACAGCCGGCCAACCGCGGCATGCGCGGCATGCTCGAAAGCTCCGATCCCTACGTGGTCTTCAGCCTTACGACCGGCCCCGCCACCGCCGTGGCCATGATGCGCGATCTGGAAGAACGCCGCTGGCCCGGTCTGCCCGAAAAGTACGTGGTCAATGAGGGCAGTCCCCGCGACAAGGCCCTGAAGACCATCGAGAAGTTTTGGCGCAGCGCCGACCGGCTTCCCGGCCGCGGCACCTGGCGCAGCGCCCGGATGATCCCTGCCGGCGGTCCCTGGACCACGTGGGAATCCATGTACCTTTTGGCGTCCTGGCTGCAGAAACAGGGCTGGAAAGCCGAAGTCTGGTTCCAGCATGTGCTGCCGCAGGATCGCGAATCCATTTCCTGCGCGCCGGCGCTGACGCATCCGGTGTTTCTGCTCAGCGAGCCGGGCTCCAAAAAAAGCTGGTACTATGTGCCCGGACAGCCGGGGGAGCCCGGCAAGCTGCCCGTATCGCTGCGCGGCAAGACGCTGTACGCCGCCGGCACGAAAAAACTCCGCCGCCATTCGGTCGGCGGCACCCGCCTGGAGAAAAACCGCCTTTCCATCGCCTGGAATCTTGACGTCGACGCCGACTGCATCGTCTCCGGCACGGTCGATATCCGTGCGCGCAACAACTGGGTCGAGACGTGCGAGTCGCTGGCGGACGGGCGCAAGGATCAGATCTATTCGCTGTTCCCCGGGCTGGAAGGCTGGATCGACCTCGATCGGGATCTCGACATCTCGCCGCTGGGCAGCCAGGGCTTCAAACTGGTTCTGCCCGTGAAGGCACGGTCGGGCATCGAAGGACAGCAGGGCCTGATGATCGGCCTGCCCTCGATCGCTCCCGGCCCGATGATGCGTCTTCTTGACGTGGGCAGCAGCGCCGTGCTGAAATATCCCTTCGTGGTGGAGCAGTCCTACCGTGTGCAGCTTCCCAAGGGCTATCGTTCCATGGGCGCGCCGCTCAAAATGGAGCAGGGGAGCATGGTCAGCAGCTACACGAGCCAATACCGCATCAATCAGCGCAAGAATCAGCTCGAAGGCGAAGAGAAGCTGATCCAGTCCTCTACGCGAGTCGATGTGCCGTATCTGGGCGGCTTCAAACGCGTGATCGAAACGTGGGGTACCTGGAGGGGCACCAGCCTGGCCTTGATGCCTGTCGGCCGCTCAAAGTGAAAAATGCATGAAAATGATGGGAGTATAAATTATATGTCAGACAACACGAGTGCGCTGAAGGCTCTTGTTCGGGGGGCTCTTGAGGAGATCGCAAAGGAAAAGGGGCAGGATCCCGCTTCGCTGGGCGAGCTCCATTTCGAGCGTCCCAAACAGGAGAACCACGGCGACTGGGCGACGAACGCCGCCATGCAGAACTGCAAACTGCTGGGCTGCAAACCGCGCGACCTGGCCGAGGACATCGTGCGCCGTATCGGTTCGGACAAGCACATTCGCCGCGTCGAAGTGGCCGGTCCCGGCTTCATCAATTTCTATCTGTCGAATCTGTGGATGGGCGACATCGTCCGCGACGTGCTGGCGGCCGGCGGCGATTACGGGCGCGTCGATCTCGGCAAAGGGCGGAAAGCGCAGGTCGAGTTCGTCAGCGCCAATCCCACCGGGCCGCTGCACGTCGGTCACGGCCGCGGCGCCGCCGTCGGCGACGTGACGGGCAACATCCTCGCCTTCGCGGGCTGGAACGTGGAGAAGGAGTATTATGTCAACGACGCCGGCCTGCAGATGAACATCCTCGGCCGTTCCGCGCAGTCGCGCTATTTCGAACTGCTCGGCCATCCCGAGAAGTTCCCTTTTCCCGAAGAGTCCTACAAAGGGCACTACATCTACGACATCGCTCAGGAAGTGGTCGACGCCCGCGGCGAAGAGTTCCTCGACCAGCCGCTCGAAGAGTCGCTGCCGTTCTTCAGGACTTACGCGGCCGGGCGCATCCTCGAGCAGATCAAGGACGAGCTGGGCGAATTCGGCGTCACGTTCGACAGCTTTTTCTCCGAGAAGTCGCTGTACGACCGCAATCTAGTGCCGGCCGCCGTGCAGACGCTGAAGGAGCGCGGCCATCTCTACGAACAGGACGAGGCGCTCTGGTTCCGCAGCACCGAATACGGCGACGACAAGGACCGCGTGCTGATGCGCTCCAACGGCGTGCCCACCTACTTCACGTCGGACATCGCCTATCACAAGGAAAAGTTCGACCGCGGCTTCGAGCGCGTCATCGACGTATGGGGCGCCGACCATCACGGTTACGTGCCGCGCATGAAAGCCGCCATCGAAGCGCTGGGCTACGATCCGAAAAAGTTCACGATCCTGCTGATCCAGTTCGTCAATCTGCTGCGCGACGGCGAGCAGGTGAAGATGTCCACGCGCAGCGGACAGTTCGTGGAGCTGCAGGAAGTGGTCAGAGAGGTCGGCGTCGACGCCGCGCGCTATTATTTCCTGATGCGCCGCAGCGACAGCCATCTCGACTTCGATCTCGAGCTGGCCAAAAGCCAGTCGGCGGACAATCCTGTCTATTATGTGCAGTACGCCCACGCCCGCCTGTGCAGCATCCTGCAGAAGGCGGCCGAGAAGGGGATCGCCGTGCCCGGCGTTTCGGCCTTCGACCCCGACGCCATCGCCACGCCCGAGGAAAAACGTTTATTCACCAAACTGGCCCAGTTCCCCGACGAAGTGGGGCGCGCCGCGGCCGACCTCGAACCTCATCGCATCGTCAACTACGTTCACGAGCTGGCGGGCGATTTTCATTCGTATTACAACAACGGCAGCCGCATCCTCGAGGAGTCCGGCGCGTTTCGGGACAGTCACTTGCTGATGGTCGCAGCCATCCGTACGGTGATCGCCAACGCTCTGCATCTGCTGGGCATCAGCGCCCCCGAGAAAATGTAGCCATGAAACTGCGCTGGGTGGCCTTTTGGGCGGTGGTCGTCATGTCGGCGGCCATGCTCGTCACGTCGGTGCTGAACGAATTCCGCCGGCAGCGGCGCATGGCCGAACTGATGCAAGAAAAGGTTGAAGCGCTGCACCAGGCGCAGGACAAGCTGAGCCGCATGCGCGACCGCGTCGAGTTTTTCAAGACCGAAGAAGGCCAGGCCTGGATCGCGCGGGACAAGCTGAACATGGCCTTCGGCGGCGAAGAAATCTATAGGATCGAAGGAGAAATCCCGGACGATCGAAAGCCGGCGACGGAGTCAAAATAGGGTTCCCCTTCCCCGATTGGACAAAGGAGCACAAAAAATCCTGAACGTCTCTCACACGTTCAGGATTTTTTTATGCCTTCATCATATGCGGTTTTCGTTAAGAGTCCTATGGTTTTTCGGCCTCTCCGCAGCGCTGAAGACGCGTCGAAAATTGGTATTATATAAAAATCGACGATCAAAAAATATTAGCTCTTTACAAAAACACTTTCATGAATATAATATATCCCAACGCGATTTATTTATTGCAAATGGCGGCGGGATCACCATGAGATATGGTTCAAGAGGGGATGAATCGAAAATCGCTCCGGTTGGAGCGGCACACAGCAGAAAATCGCGTTGACGGAACTCGTGAGGAAAGGGGAATGAATTTCATGACAAAACAGGAACTGAAAGACCTGGCGTGCGGGATTATCGACGAACATCGCGAGAGGATCACGGCGCTGGGCGACAGCGTTTTCGCCGAGCCGGAGACGGGCTGGAAGGAATTCAAGACGGCGGAGAAGATCAAAAAAGTTTTCGAATCTCTGGGGTACCCGACGGCCGACAAACAATGCATCACGGGCGTGATCGCGCAGGTCCGCGGCAAGGAGAAGAAGCTGAAGCTTTCCGTGATGGGCGAGCTGGACGCGCTCGGCGTGCCCGACAGCCCCTTCGCCGATCCGGAAACGGGCGCCGCGCACATGTGCGGGCACCACTGCATGATTGCCGCGCTGTCCGGCGTGGCTTACGCGCTGCACGACCGCCGCATCATGGACGAGCTGAGCGGCGACGTGGCGCTGATGGCCGTGCCCGCCGAGGAATTCATCGAGATGAGCTACCGCGGCCGGCTGCGCCGCGAGGGAAAGATCAAAATGTTCGGCGGCAAGCAGGAGTTCATTTGCCGCGGCCTGATGGACGACGTCGACATGATGGTCATGCAGCACACCACGCCGACCGAGGGCGAGCAGGAGACGCCGATCAAGGCCAACGTCGGCGGCACGTCGAACGGCTTCGTCAGCAAGGAAGTCTTTTACGTCGGCAAGGCGGCTCATGCCGGGGGCTCGCCTCACAACGGCGTCAACGCGCTCAACGCGGCCAAGATCGGCCTGGTCGCCATCGACGCGCAGCGCGAGACGTTCCGCGACGAGGACCACATCCGTGTCCATCCTATTGTCACCAAGGGCGGCGACACCGTCAACGTCGTGCCGGCGGACGTGCGCATCGAAACCTACGTGCGCGGCGCCTCCGTCGAGGCGATCCTGGACGCCTCGCAGAAGGTCGACCGCGCGCTGAAAGCCGGCGGCTACGCCGTAGGCGCGGAAACGATCATCGACGAAGTGCCGGGCTACCTGCCGATGAAGCCGTGCGGCGATCTGCAGGATCTGATGTACGCCAACCTTGTTCAACTGTTGGGAGAAGACGCCGTCGGGCGCTCCACGCCTCACAGCGGCGGCAGCACGGACGCGGCCGACGTGGCGGCGCTGATGCCCGTGGTCCACACCTATATCGGCGGCGCGGCCGGCGTGGCGCACAGCAAGGACTACCACATCGTGGACAAGGAACTGGCGTACATCGTCGCCGCCAAGGCGCTGACGATGACGGTGATCGACCTGCTGGCCGACGGCGCCAAAATCGGCCTGAAGATCAAAGCGGACTTCAGGCCTCAAATGACCAAGCAGGAATACATCGACACGTGGGTAAACATGAAATGAGCGTGAGAGGGCGGCAAAATTTTACGTGATGGAGTGAGAAGAATGCAGGATTTTTTCAAGGATTGGAAAGTGCATGCGCTGTGCGTCGTCATTGCGCTGGTCGCCGAGGCTCTCGGCGTAAGGAAGTTCCAGATCACGCCGGCGATCGGTTTCAGTCTGTTCCCGATGCTGTACGCCATGGCCATCGGCATCGTCATGGGAGCGCGAAAGCTTTTTTCGATGGAGACGATGAAGCAGGCCTCGGCCTATACCACGATTTCAGTCATGTTCCTGACGGCGAAGGTCGCTTCCGGCATCGCTCCCGGGCTTTATAAAATTTATACGGAAGGCAAACTCGGCGGCACGGCGCTGGCCTTGATCCTGCAGGAGTTTGGCAACATGGGCACGGCGATTTTCGGCGTGCCGGTCGCCGTCTTTCTGTTCAAGATGAGCCGCGCCGCCATCGGCTGCACCGTCTCCACGTCGCGCGAAGGAACCATCGCTATTATCGGCGAGCTGTACGGCCTGGACAGCGACGAGGGGATCGGCGTCATGGGCGGTTATGTGACCGGCACCGTGCTGGGCACGATTTTCTTCGGGCTGATGGCCTCTCTCTGCGCCCGTTCCGGTCTGTTCCATCCGTACGCGCTGGGGGCTGCATGCGGCGTCGGTTCCGCTTCGATGATGTCCGCCTCGCTTGGCGCGCTGCAAGTCGAGTTTCCCGAGATGGCAAAGGACATCCAGACTTACGCTTACACTTCCCAGGCACTGACGAACGCCGACGGCATGCTGATGAATCTGCTTCTGACGCTGCCCATGACGAATTGGCTGTACGAAAAGTGCGCCGGGATCCGCGGCATGGGGATCAAAGCGCAGCCTCTGCCCGATCTTGTCGAAGCGGAAGCAAAGATCGAAGCGGAAGACATCGAGGAAAGCTGAGGAGGCGATCGTCATGACCAGAATGTGGATGCTTACGAAGGGCTGGATCGTATCCGGCGTCGTGGCGGCGTTCTGCAACTATGTCTACACGCTGAGGCTGAACGATCCCGCCAGAGTGGTCAGGCCGCACGAAGCCGCTCCCGGACTGCTGATCTTTCTGGGTATCATCGTGCTGGCCCAGCTGATTTATCAGGCCATGAAGAAGGCCGCCCCGCGCGTGAGGTTCCCCGCGGTTCTGTATATCACGTTCATCGGGATCCTGGTGACGTGGCCGGGGCTGCTTCCCTGCGCCGATTTCGTCAACAAAACGGTCGGCAAAATCTATCTGCTGCCGCTGTGCACGCCGATTTTGGCCTATTCCGGCGTCGCCGCCGGCAAGGATCTGAAGACTTTCAGAGAGCAGGGCGTCGCCATCGTCCTGACTACGCTCATCGCTCTGGTGGGCACGTTTGTCGGTTCCGCGGTCATCGCTCAGCTGGTCATGAAATGGACCGGCGTGTTCTAAAAGAGACATTCTGAAAAAGTCCGCCGTCTGAGAAAATTTCAGGCGGCGGACTTTTGCGACGGAGCGGACGACAGCGCCCGTCCCTCCGCGAAACGAAAAAAATCCGCTTGCGCGGCATGCGCAAGTAATGTATAATCGCTAACTGTAGTTCCCTGCCCCATGAGGGGCCGACAGTCCAGAGGGAGGAGGTGTTGCGCGTGGTACGTTCATACGAAATGATGGCGATCATCGATCCCACCGTCGAGGACCACAGCGTGGAAGTCAAGGCTATCGAGGAGCTCGTCGTCAAACTCGGCGGCGAGGTCGCGAAGACCGATGTTTGGGGGAAGCGGCGTCTTGCTTACGAGATCAAGAAGCTGACCGAGGGCATTTACGTCGTCGTCGAGTTCAAGATCGACCCCGATCAGCTCAAGGAGCTTGGCCGCGTTCTCAGCCTGCGTCCGCTGATCGTTCGCCATCTCAACGTGGCGGCGGACGGAAAGTAAACGGGTGTCGTCCGATGCGAGGGTATAACAGAGCCATCATCATGGGCAACGTGGCCCGCGATCCGGAGATCCGCTACACCGCCACGCAGCGCGCCGTAGCGTCGTTTTCCGTGGCCGTCAACCGCAGCTGGAAAGACCAGAACGGCGAAATGCGCGAGGAAGTCTGCTTTATCCCCGTCGTCGTCTGGGGCAAAGGCGCCGAAGTCTGCGAACGCTACCTGAAAAAAGGCGGCGGCGTGCTGGTGGAGGGACGCATCAACGTGCGTTCCTACGAGGCGAAGACCGGCGAGAAACGTTACGTTACCGAGATCGTAGCCGACAACTTCCAGTTTGTGGGCGGACGCCGCGACGACGGCGGAGCTGCGCCTTACGGGGCCCAGGACGGCGGCGGTTCTTTTCAGAGCCAAGGCGGCGGTTCCTACCAGTCGGGGCGCGGCAGCGCGCCGAAAAGCTACCGCGACTCTCAGCCGCCGCAAAACGACGGCTTCGGCCCCAACGACAGTTTCCCCATGGATATCTCCGAGCTCGACTCGGGCGCGGCCAGCGTTGCGCCGCCCGAGGACGAGGCCGACATTCCCTTTTAAAAAAGTCTCGCTTCGCGCGCCTTAAGCGCCGCGGAGCATTGAACAGGGGCGCACCCCTGGTGGTGTTTTTTGCGAAGGAGGTTTTTCCCGATGCCCTTTTCCGGTCCGATGAGAAAGAGAGGCGGCGGCAAGCGCCGTCCGAAGGTTTGCTTTTTCTGCGTTGACAAGCTTGACGAGGTAGATTACAAGGATGTGGAGCGCCTGAAGAAGTATGTCAGCGAGCGCGGCAAGATCATTCCCCGCCGCGTCACGGGCAACTGCGCCAAGCATCAGCGTCAGCTGACGGTCGCCGTGAAGCGCGCTCGTTTCATGGCTCTTCTGCCCTATACCGCCGAGTAATCATACGCACGCACGGAGAGAGGATGCTTGTCTTCCTCTCTCTTTTTTTACACAATCTGTGAAAAACGCGGCTGCTCCGTTCAGCCTGCCATCATAGAAGGGGGAAAAGGACATGACACAGGCGCGCAGCCTGGTGGAATCGGCGCTCCTCACGGGGCTGTCGGTCATTCTGTACGTTGGAGCGAACATTCCCGTGTTGGGGCTGCTCCTGATCTTGCTCAGCCCGGTTCCCCTGGTGATCCTGGAAATGCGCCACGACCTGCGGCTCGGCTTTGCGTCGCTGATCGTCGGCTCCGTTCTCGTGCTGCTTTGGGGCGGCCCGATCGCCGCGCTGTCCTACGCTCTCGGCTTCGCCCTGATGGGGCTGAGCATGGGGCGCATCATCGAGCTGAAAAGTTCCGCCGTCGAGATCCTGGGCTGGAGCTCGCTCGTCTCGCTGGGCTGTAAGCTGATCATGGCCGTCCTCCTCTTTTACGTCACCGGGCTCAACCCGATGAACCTCGATATGAGCGGCGCCCAGAAGATAATGGACATGATGCTGAAGCTGCCCGTCGGCGCCGAACTGTCGGCCGCCGTCAAAGCGCAGCTCGAAGCGACCATGAAGATCATGCCGCTGATCGTCCCCGCTATTTTTATCATGGTAGCCGTGATCGACAGCGCCACCTGCTATTGGATCACCGGGCGCGTGCTCGGGCATCTCGACCGCGTCGAACTGCCCAAGCTGCCGCCTTTTGACCGCTGGCGTTTCCCCTCCAGCCTGATGTGGGCTTTCCTCGTCGGGCTGCTGTGCACGTGGGCGGGAGCGAACTATCCGGCGCAGGCCGGCTTTCTCATCCGCATCGGGCTCAATCTCGATCTGCTCGTGCGCACGCTGTTTCTGATCCAGGGCATGTCCCTGGCGGCGTGGTACATGGACGGCCGCGGCCTGCCCCGCATTGTCCGCAACGTCATACTCGTGACGCTTACGATCATCCCGTTCCTGTCGCAGCTTGCGGCCTTCGCGGGAATCATCGACATGTGCTGGAATATAAGATATCGTTTTGGAGGCGATCGTTTATGAAAGTCATTCTCAAGGAAGATGTGCGCAAGCTCGGCAAAAAAAACGCCGTCGTCGAAGTTGCCGACGGCTACGCCCGCAATTTCCTGTTCCCGCGCGGCCTCGCCGTGGAAGGCACCGCGCAGAACGTCAACATCCTCAAGGACAAGACCGCCGCGGCCGAGCGCCGCGACTCGAGACTCACCGCCGAAGCCGAAGCCGTGAAGGCGAAGATCGGCGGCAAGGTCGTCAGGATGGGCGTCGGCGCCGGCGAGGGCGGACGCCTGTTCGGCAGCGTCACCGCCGCGCAGATCGCCGAAGCTCTGCAGGCTCAGTACGGCGTAAAGCTCGACAAGAAAAACGTCAAGATCGACGGCGCCGTCAAGGCGCTGGGAGCTTATCCGCTGACGCTGAAACTCTATCCGGGCGTCGAGTGCGCCATGACGCTGTCCGTGGAAGGGCAGCAGTAGCGTCGTGCCTGACGAGATCTTCGACCGCCTGCCGCCGAGCAATCTCGACGCCGAACGGGCGGTCCTCGGCGCCTGCCTGCTCGACCGCGAGGCGCTGGTCGACGTCACCGAGTTCCTGTCGCCGGAAGACTTTTACGACCTGAACTACCGCGACGTCTTCAACGTGATTGTGGGCATGGTCAAGACCGGCCGCCCTGTGGACATGCTCACGCTCAGCGCCGAGCTGCAGAACCGCGGCCTGCTGGAGAAGCTGGGCGGGCAGGCGTTCCTCGCCGCCGTCATCGACAGCGTGCCGACGGCGGCCAACGCCGCCTACCACGCCCGCATCGTGCGCGACAAGGCTGTCCACCGCCGCCTGATCAGCGCCGGCAACGCCATCGTGCGCATGGGCTACGACGAAAGCAAGGACCTCAGCGAACTGCTGGAAGACGCCGAGCGCTTCGTCTTCGAAGTCTCGCGCCAGCGCAACGAGGCCAACTTCAAGAGCCTGCGCGATGTCATGCCCGCCACCTTCAACAAGATCGAAGAAGCCTTCAACCGCGAGGATACCGGCATCACCGGCATCACCAGCGGCTTTATCGGCATCGACCGGCTCACCAGCGGCCTGCAGCGCGGCGCGCTGAACATTATCGCCGCCCGTCCTTCGATGGGAAAGACCGCCCTGGCCATGAACATCGCGCGCAACGTTGCCGTCAAAGCGCAGCTGCCCGTGCTCGTCTTCAGTCTGGAGATGGGGGCCGAGCAGCTGGCGCTGCGCCTGCTGGGGGCCGAAGCGCGCATGAACCTGCAGGAACTGGTCAACGGTTCGTTCGCGCGCGGCGACTGGAAAGCTCTTCAGGACGCCGCCGCGATCCTCATCGAAGCGCCGCTGTACATCGACGACAGCTCCATCCTCTCCACGATCGAACTGAAAGCGCGCGCGCGCCGCTTCAAGGCCAAGCACGGCGAACTGGGGCTGATCGTCGTCGATTACCTGCAGCTCATGAATGCCAGCCGCACCATGGACAGCAAGCAGAACGAAGTGGCCGAGATCTCCCGCGGGCTGAAAGCGATCGCCCGCGAGCTGGAAGTCCCCGTGATCGCGCTGTCGCAGCTGTCGCGCGCCGTCGAGAGCCGCAACGAAAAGACGCCGCAGCTCTCCGACCTGCGCGACTCCGGCGCCATCGAGCAGGACGCCGATCTCGTCGCGCTGCTGTATCGCGAGAGCTACTACGCCAAAGATCCGGAAGGCCGCAACGACAACTCGGCCTCGCTCGACATCGCCAAGAACCGCAACGGCCCCACCGACAAGGTGAAGCTCGTTTTCCTGCGCGAGTATACGCGCTTCGAGGATATGGCCTACGGTCGCTGAAATATTTTGCATGACGAAAAACGCCTTTTCCACCGTCCGAATGTGGAAAAGGCGTTTTTTGTTGTTCGTTCAGCGCGACGCTGCGGGCAACAGCTCGCGCATCGCTGCGCCGAGGGCTTCGACGCCGGCGTTCACTTGCTCGGGTGTGGCGAAGGTGAAGCACATTCTGAAACTGTGCTCGCCGCCGCCGTTGGGGAAGAACGGCCCGCCGACGACGAAGGCCACGTTGCGCGCGATCGCCCTTTCGAACAGTTCGTCGCAGTCGATGCGCGGCGTCGTGATCCAGTAGAAAAAACCGCCGTGCGGCGTGACCCACTTCGCTTCGCCCGGGGGCAGATATTTGCGCAGCGCCGCTTCCATGAGGTCGCGCTTGCGGCGGTAGTTGTCGACGATTTTTGGCAGATTCGCGTCGAGCGCGCCCGACGCGCAATATCGGTACACCAGTGCCTGCGACACGACGCTGGTGCTGGTGTCCGCCCCCTGCTTGAAGACCGCCAGCGTGCGGATCAGCTCGGCGGGGCCGACGCACCAGCCCACGCGCGTGCCCGGCGCGAGGATCTTGGAGAACGAGCCGGCGTACAGCACGCAGCCCTCGCCGTCGAGCGAGTAGAGCGTCGGCAGGTCCTCGCCCTCGAAGCGCACGCTGCCGTACGGGTCGTCCTCCATGACGACCAGGCCGTAGCGGTGGGCGATCTCCACGAGCTTGCGGCGGCGTGCAAGCGAGAGCGTCGCGCCCGTGGGATTGTGGAAGTTGGGGATCGTGTAGACGAAGCGCGCCTTGTGCCCGGCGGCGAGGATCCGATCCAGCTTTTCCGGGAGCAGATCGACCATCATGCCGTCGCCGTCGCAGGGCACGGTGACGAACTTCGCCCCCTGATTGTACATGTTCAGCGAGTTGCCGAGAAACGTCGGCTCTTCGGTGACGACATAATCGCCGCGGTCCACGGTGGCGCGGATCAGCAGGTCGCAGGCCTGCGAGCTGCCCGAAGTGACGAGGATCTCGTCGCGCGAGACGACGCGCCCGAGGCGGGGCGCCATCCAGGCGCGGAGAAAGTCCAGCAGCGGCGGATAGCCTTCGGTGGCGCCGTACTGGAGGATGTCGCGCCCTTCGTCGCGCAGGATCGACGCGCCAGCGTAGAACTCCTCCACGGGGAACACTTCCGGCGCGGGCATGCCGCCGGCGAAACTGATCATGCCGGGCCGGCGGATCAGCTGGAACATGTCGCGGATCGGCGAGGGACGAATGCCGAGCGCAGCGGCGCTGAACTGTTTCTTGACGTCGAACGTCACGGGAAAAACCTCCCTGAATCGCAAGAATTTTCGTACTGATGCCGATTATAACGCTTTTCAACGGAGCGGCCATAAAAGCGCGGGAAAAGGTGAATGCGAAAAAATGCAATCCCCGATAAACCGGCGGCCATCGGGGATCGGCGTGTGATGTTCCACGTGGAACATCGATTTCCGATTCCTGCCGCCGCGGCGCTATTCTCCCCAGAACGTGTCGATCACGTCGCCCGGCGGCGGGGAAGTCAGCAGGCTGACGGCGGCGAAGGCGGAAAGGCCGATCGCCAGGCTGGGAACGATCACGTTCATGCCGTAGAAGTTCTTCAGCCACGCGCCCATGACGAAGTAGGAGCCGACGCCGCAGACGGCGGAAGCCAGCGCTCCGGCGGCATTGGCGCGGCGCCAGTAGAGGCCGAGTACGAGCGGCCAGAGGAAGGCCGCTTCCATGCCGCCGAAGGCGAACAGGTTCAGCCACACGATCAGGCTGGGCGGCCGCACGGCGGCGAGGAACACGACCGCGCCGAGGACGGCCGTGCTGAACACGCTCAGCTTTTTGACGCGCCGTTCGTCGCCGGCGGCGGCCGGATCGACGTAGTTGATGTAAAGGTCTTTGACGATCGTCGAGGACATCTGGATCAGCTGCGAGTCGATGGTGGACATCACGCCCGCCAGCGGCCCCGCCAGGAACACGCCCGCCACGGCCGGCGGCAGGACCTTCACGGCCAGCCGCGGCATAATCGAATCGGGCGCCTCCAGTCCCGGCAGCACGGCGCTGCCGAGCGCGCCGCAGAGGTGCATGCCGAGCATGATGAAGCTGACGACGAACGTACCGATAACGATGGCCCCGTGCATCGATCGCGAGTCCTTGTAGCCCATGCAGCGCACGGCGGTGTGCGGCAGGCCGATCGTGCCGAAGCAGACCAGCACCCAGAAGGAAAGGATGAAGGGCTTGGCGATGAAGTTGTCGGGGCCGAACGGCGTGAGCAGCGCCGGATCGGCCGCGGCGATCTTGCCCATGACGGATTTCATGCCGCCGCCGGAGGCGGAAATGCCCCAGATCATGGCGATCGTTCCGAGGATCATGACCACGCCCTGCAGCGCGTCGGTGAGCGCCACGGCGCGGAATCCGCCGACGGTGGTGTAGAGGACGACCGTGCCGGCGAAGATCGCCAGTCCCCATAGATAATGCAGTCCGGTGATGGTCTCGAACAGCCGCGCGCCGCCGATGAACTGCGCCGTCATCGCCGAGAGGAAGAACAGGATCAGGCTGACGGACGCGACGACGACCAGCAGCGGGCTGCGGTAGCGCTCGCGCAGAAAGTCGTTGACCGTGATGGCGTCGATGCGGCGGGCGACGATGGCGAACTTTTTGCCGAGCACGCCCAGCGTCAGCCAGGCCGTGGGCACCTGAATCACCGCCAGCAGCACCCAGCCCAGCCCCGTCTTGTAGGCCACGCCGGGGCCGCCGATGAAGCTCGACGCCGACGTGTACGTGGCGACCAGCGTCATCGCCAGCACAAAGCCGCCCATACTGCGGCTGCCGATGAAGTATTCGCTGAGGAAACTTTTGCTTTTCTCCAGACGCGCGCCGCTGTACAGAGCCAGCAGATAGACGCCGGCCAGATAGGCCAGCACGGGAGTCAGCAGCGGCCAGTTAATCATGGGAAGCTTCCTCCTTTTCGTGCGGGGCCAGCGAGACGTTTTTGAACAGAAACTTCACCATCAGCCACGCCAAAAAGCAGAACAGCGCCGGGCCGGCCACCGAACTGTAAAAGAACCATTCCGGCAGCCCCCAAACGAAGCGGTAGCGCGCGGGATCTCCCGATCCCAGCCCGTAGGCGAAAGCGTACCACCAGACGAAGAACGACAGCGCCAGAACCACGGAGCACAAAGCCTCGAAGTTGGCCTGGCGAAAGCGGCGGTCCATGTTTTTCATGGGCGAGAACCTCCTCCGTTTTTTTCGGCCGCGCTGAAAGCACACCGCGCCTTTCGCCGGTCCCGCGCCGGCGATATGCTGTGATCCCACAAGGCCCGGTGCCGCCGTCCCCGCGCGCGCGGCCCGCAAAACGCGCGGAGAACCTCCGGCCGCCCTTCAAGCGACGGCAACGCCCTTTGTAAAACTGGCAGGTTTCATTATACGACAAATTCGCGGCGGCTCAAGCGAAGTCTTGCCGTCGGGCTGTGCCTTTCGGCGTTCGATGCGCGAAGCCGGAACGGAGACGGCGGCGTTCCTGCCTGAGGACGCCGCCGTCTTGAGTGACTGGCGCTGATTTTCAATGGAAAAGCGTCAATGAAAGTCAGTATCAGTGCCAGTCAAGAAACAGTATAATACTATCTCTTAATATTGAAAGGCCGAATACAAGGGCGCTGCGAAAAAATCAAGCCGCTCGCGGCGCCCCGCAAAACTATGTCAAAGCTTTTTATAAGAAATAGTAGAATGGCAAAAACTTGAGGGAAACTTCAACCAGGGCCTCTTTAATGGAGTTATTTTTCGGATGCTGCGTTTGGGCGGTGCGTTTTTGCCCAGGCTGCCCCGATGATCCCGCCAAGGCTGCCCGTAAAAATCCAGGCAAAGCCCTCCTGTCCAAGCGGGATGGCGGCCAGCATGTTTCGGGCTCGTTCAGCAACTGCACTCACATGCTGCAAGCCATAGAGGATTCCCATGAGGAAGGCTCCGACGACGGCTCCGCGGTAGACCCCGGAATTGATCCCGCCGTCAACCAGGTTGAGAAGAATCAGGACGATGGCCACAGGGTAAAGGGCGCACAGGACCGGCACGGACAAAGAGATGATGTGCCTCACCCCGTACACCGAAAGGACGGCGCTGGCGGTGACGATGATCTAGACCAGGATCTTATAGGAGAGCCTTTTGCCCAGGAGCTTTTCGAAATATCCCGCCACCGCCGTGGTGAGACCGATTGCTGTGGTGAGACAAGCGAAGGTCATGGCGCCGGCCAAGGCGTATCTGCCGGCGACGCCGGCGATGGCGTCCACGAGCCTGACCGTGACGGCGGTGTGCCCGTCCTTCGCATTGGCGAAGACCTCTCCCCCCGAAGCTCCCAGGTAGACGAGCCCTCCGTAGACAAAAAGGAAACCCAGCATGGAAACGAGAGCGACCTTGACGGCCATCGATAACCCTTCCCCTGTGTTGCCATGACCGTGGCTCATGATATCAGCCATGATGATGCTCGCAAAAGCCATTGAGGCAAGGGCGTCCATGGTCTGGTAGCCCTCGGTGAAACCGAGAGCAAAGGCATTGTCGACAACAGAAGCGACCGGCTTGCCGATAGGCATGAGGATTCCCTTGGCGATAATGAAGCCCAGCATCAGAATTAAAACAGGGGTAAAGTATTTTCCAATCTGGTCAAGTACCCGGGAAGGATTGAGAGAGAAATAGAGCGTGATGACGAAAAAGACGAGGGAGACCAGGATCGCCCTCCAGGAAATGCCCCAAATACTTCCCGGGTCAAAGGATCCCAAAAGGGGCAGGATCCCCACCTCGAAGGTCGTCGCTGCCGTCCGGGGGATAGCAAACAACGGGCCAATACACAGAAGGATGACAAAGTTGAAAGCCTTTGCAAAAGGCAGACTGACCTTCCCTGCGAATTTGTCGATATTGCCTCCGGCTCTGAATGTGGCAAGCAGCCCGAGCAAAGGCATCCCGATTCCCGTGACTGCGAAGCCCAAGAGCCCTGCGGGCCACTTTTCGCCGGAAACAATCCCGATATAGGGAGGAAAAATAATGTTGCCCGCGCCGAGAAACATGGCAAACAAACCGAAACCCATCACGATAATTTCCTTGTTCTTCGAGTTCATATGATCTCACATCCTAGAGGCTTTCAGTTTCCGATGTGCGGCCTGCGCAGCTCGCTTTGTAGATTCCCCTCGGAGGGCGGTGAACACATTCGTCGTGACGTTTGTCGTTTTAAAAAAGAGGGTTACTGCGTGATCTCTTGAGAGATCATTTGATCTGCAGATATTTCTCGGGAATCGGCAGCTCGGTGTTGCCCAGGTAGCCCTGGCCGAACACGTACGTGTCCTGATAGACCAGCAGGTGATTCTTCTTCTCCAGCCCCGTCTGCGCGTCGCGGTAATAAGACCCGTTCCACTTGGCGCCGGGGGTGTTGGCCGCATAAACGGCGAACAGATCTTCGGCCTTGAACTGGCGGCGGAAATTCTGGGCGCTGACGCCGGCTTCCGCGCACTTCTTGCCGTACTCGGCGAGGCCGACCACGGTCGTGAAGCCGGAGGAGTACGCCCAGGTGCCCATGCGCTTCGCGCCGCCGCGTCTGACGACTTCTTCTTCGATACGCTTGAGAATGGCGGGGAAGTTGCCGGCCACGTTGGAAAGATCCAGGCCGAGCGCGCCGGGATAACCCATCAACGGCGAAGGCACGTCGGCTTCGACGAAAATGCCGCCGAGCGCGGCGATCTGCTTGAGCAGCGGCTCGGTATGAGCGTCATTGGTGCAGAAAAACGCCGTCTGCTTGCCGTAGCGGTCAAGCCATGCGGGCACGTGTTCGAGGATGAACTGCTGCGCGCCGGCCACGCCGACGTCGCTCATCGGGTCGGGCGCCGTCTCGGCATGGAAGTTGATGCCCATGTCCTCGCAGGCCGCCTTCATGATGTTGAAGCGGCGCAGTTTAAGCTCCGAGCTGAGGTGGCGCGGGAAGGATATGTGCACGAAGTCCGTGGCGCCCAGCTTCTTGGCTCCGTAGATAATCAGATAGCCGCGGGTGATCGAATCGACGTTGGTGGCGAGATCGGCGATACTCTCGATGACGCCGGGATCCTCCTGCGGCTGGCCGGCGAAGAGCAGAATGTCGGGACGCTTTTCGCGGATACGGCGGAACGCTTCGGTCGTGCCGGGCACGGCCGTCATGACCACGACCACCTTCATCAGCGGATCGTCGGCGAAAGCCGCGATCTGACTGATGGTCGTCTCCATCTCGGCCATGAAGTTGTCCGGCATCGTCACGTGCTTGATGTAGCCGCCGTCGGCCACTTCGCCGTAGCGGCGGATCAGTTCCTCGGCGCCGCGCAGGTTGTCTTCCGCCTGCGAGACGGTCTCGGTACAGACGCCGATGTGGAACGGCGCCGCCGCGAAAGCCGTACCGGCAGCGCACAGAAACGCCGTCGCCCAAACTGCCGTCAGAAATTTGCGCATGATATATCCCTCCTGGAGTTGAAATATTCTATTCGAGGTTTCCTCCGCCGCGCGGCGAGGGGATGACGCTCTGATGGGAACTACTGGTTCGCCGGCGGGATCCTGAACGATGCGACCATATTCTTGATGATGATATCAAACGCTTTTTATTCGCTTGGGGGATATGTAAACTGGAGCGCGCAGATCGTGTCGCCGCTGAGCTGCTGCCGCAGATAGACGATCTTTCCCTCGTCGTCGAGCCATGACAGCACGAACCAGTTCTGCTTCTCGTTCAGACGCCGGTAAGCGATGACACGCTCTCCGGCGGCGAAGTCGGCCGCCTCGGCGAGCGTCCGCTCGAGCGCGTTGTACTGCCCCCCCACGGCGATCTATCCCTGCGGGGAGCGGCTGATGAAAACGCGTCCGTCGCCGTTTTCCGCTTCCGGCTGCGGCGCGAAACTCTCCGGCACATCGACGCCGTAGCCGAAGCGGTCGTTTTCGTAATGAGATGCGGAGGCTGACGCCGCGAAGAGCCCGCCCATAAGGATTCCCAAAAGCGCCGAGAAAAAGGATTTTTTCACGGATAATCTCCTTTTGTGCTTGCAGTGACTCTTGCGAAAAATTCCAAATTTCTTTTCAAAAAAAGGAGGGGAATTTCCCCTCCTAAAAATATGATTACGAAGAACTACGCTTTGATCCCTTCGGCTTCGGCCTTCATCTCCTGGATGGCCGCGGCGATGCGGGCGATGCCCTCTTCGATGACTTCGGGCGAGCAGTAGGTGTAGTTCAAACGGGCGTTGTTGGTGCAGGCGCCGGGCTCGACGGCGAAGGCGGAACCCTGGATGAAGGCGACCTTCTTGTCGAGCGCGCGCTTCATCAGTTCGTCGGTGTTGACGCCGGGAACGTTAATCCAGTAGAAGAAGCCGCCCTGAGGCTTGACCCACGTGACGCCGAGAGGCGCCAGATGGCGCTTCATGCTCTCTTCCATAGAATCGCGGCGTCTGCGGTAATTGTCGATGATTTTGGGCAGGTGTCTGACGAGATGTCCTTTCTGGCAGTACTCGGCGATCAGGGCCTGATCGACGGAACTGGAACAGAGGTCGGTGCTCTGTTTGAAGACGCACATCTTGCGGACGATGGCGGGGTCGCCGATGACCCAGCCCGTACGCGTGCCGGGAGCCAGAATCTTGGAAAACGAACCGGCATAGAGCACGTTGCCGACCTTGTCGAACGAGAAGATGGAGGGCAGGTGATCGCCTTCGTAACGCACGTAGCCGTAAGGATCGTCCTCGAAAATGCCGATGTCGTATTCCTCGGCGATGGCTGCCAGCTTCTTGCGCTTTTCGACGCCCATCGTCATGCCGCCGGGGTTTTGGAAGTTGACGATGGTGTAGAGGAACTTGACCTTTTTCCCCTCGGCGCGCAGCGACTCGATCAGGGCGGGCACCTTTTCGACTTGAAGGCCGTCGCCGTCGCAGGGAATGCCGCGGCACACGCCGCCGTGATTCATGAACACGGTCATGGCGGCCATGTAGGACGGATCTTCGGTGATGATGACGTCGCCGGGATCGAGCATGGCCCAGGAGAACAGGTCGAGCGCCTGCTGCGAACCGGTGGTCAGGAAAATCTGATCCATGCCGACCTTGCGGCCGAGCCGCGGCTCCATGAAGTTGATCAGGAACTCGCGCAGCGCCGGGTTGCCGTCGGTGGTGCCGTACTGGAGCAGTTCGGTGCCGTTGTCCTTAAGCAGATGCGCGCTCTCGTAGAACTCGTTGACGGGAAAAACCTCGGGCGCGGGCATGCCGCCGGCGAAGGAGATCATGCCGGGCTTTTTGATGACCGCCAGGATCTCACGGACGGGCGAAGGGCGTGTGTGCATCGCTTTGTAGCTGAAATTGCCATTCCAAGTGCTGCTCATGATGAAAAACACCTCCTCAAAAATTTCGCTCTCATGCCTGCGGCGCGAGAGCCGATTCATTTGCGCTCCGGCGGAGAAAAGTTCTTGGAACCTTAGCTCCAATAGTGCATAATTGGATTATACAAAAGAATTTTAACTCTGACCATAGAAAATCGGAGATGAAATATTTCTTCTGTTCAAAATTAAGAATAAAATGAGATTTGTCATTTTTTGTATACAGTAAAATAGCAGAATGAATTCTCGCTGGCAAGCGGACGCCGGACGATAAAAGGAAGCGCCGGAGCTCTTATTGTCGTACGCTTGTCCGACATTGGCTGAGTTGTTATAATGTTCGCCGGAAGGGGACGAGAGGCGATGGCGAAAAAACGGCAACAGGACGGTTTTTGGTCAGGGCTGCTGGTATCGCTGGCGCTCAGCGCCGAGTGGTCGGCGCCAGCCTGGATCGCGCTGGCGCTCCATCACTGGGCGGGGATTTCGCTGCGCTGGTTCTGGGGGCTGCTGGGGCTGTGGATTTTCCCGCTGGGGCTTTCGTCGCTGTCGATGGCCGTCATGAAGCGGGCCATCGACGCTCCCGAGCCGGAGCGCCCCAATAAAAATCCTTATTCGGTCGGGGCCTCTCATGCGGTTCGGGAGGAAGGGAAAAATTCCCGCCGCGCCGATCGGGATCTTTGACCGGCGGGTGTCGGGAGCCAGAAAAGAGCTCTGCTATGAATGAAAAAATTCAAGCGATCGCAATGCGTTTGATCGCGGAGCATGATCTGCCGCCGCAGGATCTGCAGGCGCTGCTCGAAAACAATTCGCCCCAGCTGCGCCGCACGCTGGCGGAGGCGGCACAGGAGCTGTGTCGCGTCTATTACGGCGACGAGGTGTACATGCGCGGCCTGATCGAGTTCACCAACGAGTGCCGCAGCGACTGCTATTACTGCGGCATCCGCCGCGGCAACGGCGCCGTGCGCCGCTACCGCCTCGGCGAAGAGGAGATCCTCGGCTGCTGCCGGCGGGGCTACGATTGGGGATTTCGTACGTTCGTGCTGCAGGGCGGCGAGGATCCGCAGTACCCGCCCGAGCGCATCGCGCCGCTCGTGGCTTGCATCCGCCGCGAGTTCCCCGACTGTGCGGTGACGCTTTCGGTGGGCGAGTGCAGCGACGATGCCTATCGGATGTTTTTCGACGCCGGCGCCGAGCGTTATCTGCTGCGCCACGAGACGGCCTGCGACGGACATTACCGTATGCTCCACCCGCTGCGGCAGCGCCCGGAAAACCGCAAGCGCTGCCTGCGGACGCTGAAACGCCTGGGCTATCAAGTCGGTTCGGGGTTCATGGTCGGCTCCCCCGGACAGAGTTCCGCGCATCTCGCCGCCGACTTTCAATTCATGAAGGAACTGCAGCCGCAGATGATCGGCATCGGCCCCTTCATCCCCCAGCGGGACACGCCTTTCGGACACGCGCCGGCGGGCACTCTGGAGCTGACGCTGCTGTGCCTGTCGCTGCTGCGCCTGTTTTTTCCCAAAGCCCTGATTCCCGCTACCACGGCGCTGGGCACGATCGCGGCGGACGGGCGCGAGCTGGGGATTCTGGCCGGAGCCAACGTCGTCATGCCGAATCTTTCGCCGCAGGCCGTGCGCCGGGATTACGCCCTCTACGACCATAAGCTCTGCGCCGGCGACGAAGCTGCCGAGTGCCGCGATTCTCTTGCCCTGCGCATGAAAAACGTCGGCCGCCGTCTGGCGGTCAGCCGCGGCGACGCCTACGGATTCCCGCCGCGTTACAAAAAATCCTGAGCCGGTTTTCCGGTTCAGGATTTTTTTGTACGGGTTCTCTCATCGAGCGGCGGAAGATCAGCCTGCCGCCCCGGCTGCAGGCGGCGGCGAGGGCGGCGCGTACGGTTCGAGAAATTCGAGCAGCGAGGCGATGTTGGATCGGCGCGCGTAGTCCATCAGCGTGGCGAAGTCCTCTGCCGTGGGCTGCTGAACGAAGCAGGCGATCAGCTGATTGAGGCCGTCGGCGATGATCTCGCGGTCGCCGAGCTTTTCGCCCAAGCGCAGGCGCAGCATGGCCAGCTCGTGTTCCGCCAGGTCGCGCACCATCGGACTGTGACGGGCGATGTTCATGAGCCGGGCTTTTTCCTCCACGTCGTCGGTGAAGCTTTCGGCGCGGCGCAGCAGCAAGTCGGCGCGGATGCCGTCGATGCCGAACCAGAATCCGCCCACCGCCGCGGCGAGCATGAACGCGCCCGTCAGGCGGTAGAACAGCGAAGGCAATTTCTTCGGCGCGGACACGCCCTCTTCGTCCCGGAAAAGATGGCGGCTGCAAAGCGCGAAGGCGAGGGCGGCCCAGAGCGAATTCTCGATGCGGTGGAACGGGCGCGTCCAGAGCGCGTCGAACCAGACCAGGAACAGGAACGAACTTCCCCAGAGGAACTCCATGGGCAGCCGGCGGCCGCGGTGGCGGCGCACGCAGCGGCACAACGCCGCCAGCCAGACCAGACCGGCCAGCAGCAGCGACGCAACGCCCCCCAGGCCGAACTCGCAGAACCACTGCAGGATTTCGTTGTGCGCCCAGTAGGTGAACTGCCATTTCATGGTAGGATCGAGCGTCATGGCGACGTGCTGCCCCTGAAGATAGTGCCATTTGAACTGCCCCAGACCGACGCCGGTCAGCGGCCGAAACGCGCCGACCTGCTGCGACGTCTGCCAAATTTCCCGGCGGGCGGCGATGTCGGCGATGTTTTTGATCATGTCGCGCGTCTTCAGCAAAAAGTCGAAGCCCCGTCCCGTGTCGGCGAGAATGAACACGGCCAGCACGGCGAAGAACAGAGCGATGCCGAGGGCGGCGCGTTTGAGCTGAGCGCGGTCCCGCGAAGTGAAGAAGATCATCAGCGCCATCGCCAGCGTCCCCACCCAGAACGCCAGGATCCCCGAACGGCTTGTGGAACGGATCAGACACCACGACATGATCATATAGAAGGACAGGTTGCCGGCGATCATAAGCTTGTTCCGGAAATTTTTGGCGAAAAGGCCGCCGTAGCAGACGAAGAGGAACAGCGACGAGAACAGCGCCATCGCCAGCCATAACGCGAACATGTTCTGCTGTCCCGTGTTGCCGATGTAGTGCCCCGGCGTCTGCATGACCAGCTTCAGGCCCCGGAGCGGCGCGACCATGCCGCGTACCTGCAGCTCGGCGAAAATCCCGTTGATCGTGGCGTTCAGCGCCGCCATCCAGAGGATCGGACGCAGCCAGTTTTCCTTGAAAAAGGAGAACGCCGCCAGATAGAAGACGACGCAGCCGGCGAAAAAGAACCATTCGCGCTGCCAGCCGGGCACGGAACGGAGCGGCACCCACAGCGGCTGCAGCGTCACGAAAACCAGGAAGAACAGCCAATAAAGCCCCATAACGTCGAGGCGCAGCGGCCCGCGTTCCCCGTCGAGCAGCGTCTGCCCGCCCGCGCAGAGCGCGAGCAGACCGACGGGGACCAGCGCGAAGCACCACTTCATCAAGTGCAGCGTCTGAAAGAACGAAGTGCCTGAATACACCAGATTCGGCAGCGTCAGACTGACCGCGAACAGCAGGAAGAAGAGCGCGTTGCGGAACGCGCCTTTTTCATCGGACGCGGCTTTCGGCAGCGAAGCGTCGTCACATTCCACGGCGAAGCCCCCTTTGGTTTTTGTTCCCAAGAATTTTTCATACTATAGCATAATAACGGCCGCAGTGAAGCGCGCCGCCCGCGAAAAAACGAAACTTTCACGCTGAAAATTCGTGCGCCGCCTCGTTTGCATCTCCAAATTTTTGACGTTTTGCGTTACAATAAAAAGCTGATTGAAGCGACTATTCACTTCGGAGGCGCGGCAATGGGACGACATGACGTAAAATCAGCAACGCAGGCACGCGAAAGGCCGGAGCGAAAGCGTCCGTCCGCTTCGTCTCCGCTTTCGCCGGCACCGGAAAAGCGCGTGCAGCCGGGCGCGCCGGCGCGGGATGCTCCCGACGCGCCGCCTCCTTCCGGACGCGGAAAGCTCAAATGGCCCGTCCGTCCGCGGCTGCGGCGTTCGCTCGAACTGCCGGATCTGAACGAAAACGACGCGGCGCCGCAGACCGAGCGGACCAGCCGTTCTCCCCGCCCCGCCGAGGAAAAAACGCCGGACAGGGGGGCGCGAGTGCAAGGGGCGGTCGCGAAGAGCGTCCCGCTTTCGAAAACGGAACGCGAAAAGCCTCGCCCGGCCACGCCGGAACCGCGGCAAAGCGTTTCCGCGCCGCGCCCGGAAAAAGCGCCCGAAAAGAGAGAGCCGTGGCCCGTCCGCTTTCTGCGCGTCGTCCTTGCAACCGGCATCTGCGCGCTGGCCGCCGGATTCTATTTTCTGTGGGCCAGGCAGAGCGCGGAAGAGGCTATGCCGCCTCTGTTCATGCCGCAGCCCTATTTCTACGAGGAAGAGCAGCCGGTTCACGCGCTGCTGCTCTGGCATGAAAAAGTGCTCACCGCTCCGTCGGGCGGCACGGTGCAGCTGGCTTACGGCGGCAAAGTAGCGGCCGTGGCCGACGACGAAGTGGTGGCGACCGTGCTGGCGCGCGGACGCACGACCACGATCCGCACGCCGGCGCGGGGATACTTTTTGCCGGCTATCGACGGTGCGGAAGACCGCTGGGATTATCCGACGCTGTGGCTCGGCTCCGGCTTGCTTCCCAAAGCGCCGGAACTGCGCTGGATCGAGGATCTGAAGCCGCTCGACACGGCCGTCCGCGCGGTGGGCAAACTGATTTATCTGCCTCAGGAGCCGCGCGCGATTTTTTACCTTGATCTGACCGACCGGCTGCGGACCGGTCTGGAGCGCGGCTCCATTTCCATCCGCCGCGAGTCGAAGGGGCCGAAGTGGACGGCGCGCGTGCGCGTGTACGTGAAGTACGGCGACGAGCGCGCCAAAGTGGCGCTCGACATGCCCTATTTCCCCATGGATATGGCGCTGTCGCGCGAGGTGGACTTTCTCGTCTGTTCCGACGAGGATGCGGGGCTGGTGGTGCCGGACTCGGCGGTGACGATCCGCCGCGGCACCTACGGCGTTTTCGAGCTGGTCGGCGACCGGCTCGTCTTCCGCAGCGTCACCGGAAAGCCCATCGAAGACGGCCGTTTTTTCATCGCCTCGGGGCTTTCTGCCGGAAATCCTGTTATACTTGAAGCGGCAAATGCCGAAGAAAAGAGGGTGCGGTTATGGTAGAGTCGGAAATGTTCGCGTCGATCCGGTCGATTCGGGACCGCATGGAAGCGGCGGCGCGGCGGAGCGGCCGCAGGGCGCCGGATGTGACGCTGGTGGCGGTGAGCAAGACCAAACCGTTGGAAACAGTGGTCGCGGCGGCCCGTACCGGACTGGTGACTCATTTTGGTGAAAATCGCGTTCAGGAAGGCCAGGCCAAGATCCCCAATTTTCCCGCGGAACTCGGCGCCGTGTGGCATCTGGTCGGTCATCTGCAGCGCAACAAAGCGCGCAAGGCGGTGGAGCTCTTCGACGTGATCGAAAGCATCGACGGCGAGGAAATCGCCGCGGCGGTCGAGCGCGTCTGCGCCGAAAAGGAACGGCGCCTGGACGTGCTCATCGAGGTCAACAGCTCCGGCGAGGCGTCGAAGACGGGAACGCCGATGGCGGACGTTCCCGCGCTGGCGGATTTTGTCAGAGGACAATGCCCGCATCTGGCGCTTCGGGGGCTGATGACCATCGGTCCGCTGGGCGGCAGCGAAAAAGAGATCCGCGGCGCCTTCGACGCCACGCGCGAACTGCGCGACCGCCTGCGCCTGAGCGCGGACGATCTGCCGTGCCTTTCCATGGGCATGAGCGGCGATTTCGAGTGGGCAATCGAACAGGGCAGCACCGAAATTCGCGTGGGCACCGCAATCTTTGGACATCGTTAGGAGGAAATCCCCATGGCCAACAAGCTTTTGTCATTTCTCGGTCTCGCCGACAGCGGCGACGTCGTGGTGGAATCTCACCGGAACAAGAAGCGTCGTACCGACTATATGAAGAAGATCCAGCGCCTTGTCGTCCCCGACGATGAGGAAGAAACGGAAGTCCCCGCGGCGGAGAACGAAGCGGCTCCCGCTGCTGTGGAAGATGAACGGGCTTTTGCAGCCGGCCGCGACGCTGCCGAAGAAAACGGCGAATCTGAGGAAGCTGCGGAGCGCGAAAGCGACGGCAGACGTCATGCGGCTGGGCTTTCCGGCTCCTTTTCCAGCCGCCTGCGCCGCTTCGGCGAGTCGCTGCGCCGTCAGGACGAGGCGGCGCAGCCGCTGGTGCTGGTCAAAAAAGGCGCCGCCGGAATGCTCGACGACATCGAAGACGCGCTCGTACAGGGACAGACGGTGATGCTCGATTTCGAAAGAGAAGACCGCAAGGCGGCCGCCGATATCGTTCGCCGTGTGGCCGATTTCGTACGCATGCACGACGGCGTCTTCTACACGGTGACGAGCACGAGCCTGCTGCTTTCGTTGAACAAAAACGCCGTGATCGAATGGCTGCCCGAAGAAAACGGCCGGGAGCAGTAAGGGATGGCAAACGATCTGGACTTGCTGAAAGTCGTGGACGTGGAGGGCGTCGTTTTCTCGCGGGGCCTGCGCGGCTATGCGGCCGACGAAGTCGACGAGTTCCTTGACCGCGTAGCCGACACGCTGCAGCGATATTCCGAACTGCACGCCACCGACCAGATGCGCATCCGCGAGCTGGAGACGGCCATCAGAGAGAACGACGAGCTCAAAATGTCGCTGCAGAACGCGCTGACCATGGCGAAGAAAACTTCCGAGGATTTTCTCGTTTCGTCCCAGAAAGAGAGCGAAGCCGTGCTCGCGCAGGCGAAAGCGAAAGCCGAGGGCATGCTGGCCGACGCCGTCGCGCAGAAGACGCAGCTTCTCGGCGAAATCGAAGAACTGCGCCGCTCGAAGGAACATTTCGTCGCCGACGCCAAGGCCGCGGTGCTGCGGTACAACATGCTGCTCGACGGCCTGCAGGAGAAAAAAGATCAATGAACCGGGGCTTCCTCCGCCTTGACGACCCGGTGACAGCTATCCGCGGCATCGGCGAGGCGAAGGCCCTGCTGCTTCAGCGTCTCGGCATCGCGACGGCGGAAGATCTCGTGTATTTTTTCCCCCGGCGCTACGAAGACCGGCGGCAGATCGTGACGATCCAGGATCTTGCGCCCGGCGGGCCGCCTCAGGCCTTCCGGGCCCGGGTTGTTTCCATCGAACAGCGCGTGGCTCGCAGCAACCGCCGCATGCAGATCACGCGCGTCTGCCTCAGCGACGGCAAAAACGTGGCCTGGGCCTTGTGGTTCAACCGTTGGAACCTGAGCAAGATTTTGCGGGAAGGCATGGAACTGGCGCTTTACGGCTCGCTGGAGCCGCGCCGTCCCGTGCCGGAGCTGCTCAATCCCGAGTTCGAGATCCTCGACGGCAGCGACCCGCGCAGCGTGGGCCGCATCGTGCCCGTTTATTCCGCGACGGCCGGACTGAACGAAAAATGGCTGCGCCGCGTCATCGATACGGTGCTCGAAGCTCTGGTCCCGACGATCCCCGATATTCTGCCGCCGCCGCTCGTCGAGAAGTTCCATTTTATCGACGCCGCCTCCGCCGTGCGCCAGATGCATCAGCCCACCGATGAGGCGCTCTTCCGCGCCGCGCGGCAGCGCCTCGTCTTCGAAGAGTTCTTTCTGCTCCAGGTCGGCTTGGCGCTGCGCCACCGCCGCGGCTGCCTCGAAAAAAAAGCTCCGGCTCTGACTGGGCAGGGGGATCTGACGCGGAAGTTCCTCGCCGGGCTCCCTTTCGAACTTACCGACGATCAGCGCCGCGTCGCGCAGGAAATCGCCGCCGACATGCGCCGCTCCGTGCCCATGAACCGGCTGCTGCAGGGCGATGTCGGTTCGGGAAAGACCGTCGTCGCCGTGATGGCGCTCCTGCAGGCGCTCGACTCGGGCATACAGGCCGCCATGATGGCGCCGACGGCCGTGCTCGCCCAGCAGCACGCGCTGACGCTGAACCGGTGGCTTGCGCCGTTGGGCGTCGAAGTCGCCCTGCTGACCGGCGGCGTCGCCCCCGCCGAAAAGAAAAAGATCCACGAACGGTTATCCGACGGCACGCTGCGCGTCGTCGTCGGCACCCACGCGCTGATCCAGGAGACCGTCAGCTTCAAGCGGCTCGGCCTGATCGTCATCGACGAGCAGCACCGCTTCGGCGTGCTCCAGCGCAAGGCTCTGAACAGCAAAGCCGGCGCCGAAGCGCCGCACACGCTTGTGATGACGGCCACGCCGATCCCGCGCACGCTGGCCCTTTCGGTCTACGGCGACCTGGCCGTGTCCACGATCCGCCAGCTGCCGGGCGGCCGCCAGCCCGTCAAGTCCGTGTGGATCGGCGACAACCGCCTGCCGAAAATGCTGCGCTTCCTCGAAAGCGAAATGGCCGCCGGCCGTCAGATCTATTGGGTCTGCCCGCTTATCGAGGAGAGCGAGAACTTCGACGCCGCGCCGCTGGAATCTCGCTTCGAAAAACTCCGGCGCGAATTCCCGAAGCGACGTTTGGCCATGCTTCACGGACGCATGAGCGAAAAGGAAAAAAACGCCGTCATGACCGAATTCTCGGCGGGGCGCATCGACCTGCTCGCCTCCACGACCGTCATCGAAGTTGGCGTCGACGTGCCCAACGCGACGGTGATGGTCGTGGAAAACGCCGAGCGCTTCGGGCTCTCGCAGCTGCACCAACTGCGCGGCCGCGTCGGGCGCGGCTCCGCCAAGTCCTGGTGCATCCTCTACGCCGATCCGAAAAATCCCGAGGCGGAACACCGCCTCGATCAGTTCTGCGCCCTCAGCGACGGCTTCGCGATCGCCGAAGCTGACATGCAGCTGCGCGGCCCGGGCGAGTTCTGCGGCGTGCGCCAGCACGGCCTGACGGACTTCCGCGTCGCCGACCTGATCCGCGACGGCGCCGTCATGGAAGTCGCGCGCCAGGAAGCCTTCGCTCTGATCGCGCGGGGCGACCCCTACGAGAACTTCCCGCTGCTCATGCAGGCCGTGCTGAGCCGCTACGGGCGCATGCTCGACATCGCGAGGACCGCCTGATGAAAGGGGATCGCGCCGTGCCGTTTTCTGCCCTGAGCGACGAAGACATGAAGTGGGAGTCCGTGCTGGTCCGCCTCGTTTCAACCCCGCGCACGCGCAAGGAACTGGCGCGGAAACTGCACGAACGCCGTTGCCCCGAGGAGAAAGCGGCGGAGCTGCTGGACCGTTTCGAGGAGATCGGCATGGTCGACGACCGCGCCTACGCGCTGCTTTACATCGATTCCAAGCGCGACTTCGGCCTGCGCCGCCTGCGCGACGAACTGAGAGCGCGCGGCGTCAGCCATGCCGATATCGACGACGCCCTTGCGGAGAGCGAAATCGACGAAACCGAACGGGCGCTGCGCCTGGCGCGCCAGTGGAAAAATCAGCGCGGTATGACGCCGCCAAAACTCGACGCCCGCCTGCGCCGCCGCGGCTTTTCATCGGCCGCCGTCCGCGAGGCGTTCGCGCAGTTGCGTGAGGAATTTGGAAATTTTCACAGCCTCGGCGAAGAATCCGACGACGGTGATGAATAACGGCGCGGAACAATCCGCGGAAGCCCATGAGAAATTTTTTCTCATGGGCTTTCGTCGTTGCAAACGATGGACGTCCGAAAAATTCTGAAGATTTTCCCGCCCTTTTAATGGGGGATTTTTTTGCGTTTTCCCCTTGTGAAGTTTCGCAGAGAACTGTAAAATAAAAAACGTTACAAGCAGATTTTTGTCACGTCCGTATTCCCCTCTCTAAACGTATGCTTCTCTCACTATTTATTCAGAGGAATACAGGCGTCCGTCGCCGCCGGCGAACGACGGGGCGACTTTACATTGACAAATTCATAAGGAGTGAGAACTTTTGAGTATTTATCTGGTACTTGGAGTGCTCCTCGGCATCATCGGGGGCACGGGGGCGGGGATGTTCATCGCCAAGGGCGTGGCCGCGCGCAAGGTCGCGGAAGCGCGCTCTCAGGCGGAGAACATCGTCAAGGAGGCCCGGTCCAGCGCCGAGCGCGACAGCAAGCTGCTGGTGTCGGAAGCGCGCGACGAAGCTTCCAAAGTCCGCCTCGAAGCCGAGCGCGACGCGAAGGAACGCCGCGTGGAACTGCAGCGCACCGAACGCCTTCTGGAGCAGAAAGAAGAGAAGCTCGACCGCAAGCTGGAAAAGCTTCAGCACCGCGAAGACGAGATGAAGATGCGTCAGGACGACCTGGAGAAGAAGATCCAGGAGGCCGACGAACTCTGCAAAAGACGCGTTACCGACCTCGAGCAGATCGCTCAGATGACCAGCGACCAGGCCCGCGCCCAGCTGCTTCACGAAGTTGAGGACAGCGCTCAGCACGCGATCGGACTGCGGCTGGCGGAAATGGAAGCGCAGGCCCAGCGCGACGCGAACAAGAAAGCCCGCGAGATCATCGTCACCGCCGTGCAGCGCTGCGCCGTGGAAAAATCCTCGGACGTCGCCGTCAGCACCGTGTCGCTGCCGAACGACGAGATGAAGGGCCGCATCATCGGGCGCGAAGGGCGCAACATCCGCGCCTTCGAGACGGCCACCGGCGTCGATCTGATCGTCGACGACACGCCGGAAGCGGTGACGCTGAGCTGTTTCGACCCCGTGCGCCGCGAGATCGCCCGCCTGTCGCTCGAAAAACTGGTCGTCGACGGCCGCATCCACCCCGCCCGCATCGAGGAACTGGTTGCCAAAGCGACCGCCGAAGTGGAGGAGTCCATCGCCGACGCCGGCGATCAGGCCCTGATGGAACTCGGCATCAAGCAGATGAATCCCGAACTGGTCCGCACCATCGGCCAGCTGCGCTATCGTTACAGCTATGGACAGAACGCCCTGCAGCACAGCATGGAAGTGGCGTACATTTCCGGCATGATCGCCTCCGAACTGGGCGTCAACGAAGAACTGGCCCGCCGCGCCGGGCTGCTTCACGACATCGGCAAGGCCGTCGATTTCAAGATCGAGGGGCCGCACGCCCTGATCGGCGCCGACCTCGCCAAACGTTACGGCGAGCCGGCCGAAGTCATTAACGCCATCGGTTCGCATCACGAAGACATGGAAGTCAAGAGCATTTACGACGTCATCGTCGCCACCGCCGACGCCATCAGCGCAGCCCGCCCCGGCGCCCGCCGCGAGAGCATCGACGCCTACGTCAAACGTCTGGAAAAACTCGAGACCGTGGCCAACGGCTTCAAGGGCGTCAGCAAAGCCTTCGCCATCCAGGCCGGACGCGAAGTGCGCGTGCTGGTCGCCCCCAGCGTGCCCGACGAGGCGTCCGTGGCCAAACTGGCCTACGACATCGCCCGCAAGATCGAAGAGGAACTGAAATATCCCGGGCAGATCAAGGTCACCGCCATCAAGGAGATCCGCGCCTCCGACCTCGCCAAGTAGGATCTTTTCAATGAGAATACTCTTTGTCGGCGACATTGTCGGCAGCCCCGGACGGAACGCCTTCTTCGCCATGCTGCCCAAGCTGCGCCGCCTGAAAGGCCCCTTCGACTTTATCCTTGTGAACGGTGAAAACAGCGCCGCCGGCCGCGGCCTCACCGAAAAGATCATGAACGAGCTTTTCGCCGCCGGCGTAGACGGCATCACCTCGGGCAATCACATCTGGGATAAAAAGGAATTCCTTCCTCTTTTGGATGAAGAACCCCGCGTCCTTCGCCCCCTCAATTACCCGCAGGGCGTGCCCGGCCGCGGCTGGACGATCCTGACCGGCAGGAACGGCAAAAGACTGGGCGTCGTCAACATCCAGGGCCGCGTTTTCATGCCCCTTACCGACTGCCCCTTCCGTGCCGTGGACGAGGTGCTGCCAAAACTCGGCGACATCCCCGTCTTCGTCGATTTCCACGCCGAAGCCACCTCGGAGAAACGCGTCATGGGACTGTACCTTGACGGAAGGGTTTCCGCCATGGTCGGGACCCATACCCATGTCCAGACGGCCGACGAGGAGATTTTGCCCGGCGGCACCGCCTACCTCAGCGACGTCGGCATGACCGGCGCGTTCCGCAGCTCCATCGGCATGACCTACGAAAGCGTTTTGCCCCGCTTTCTCACCTCTTTGCCGGCTAAATTCGAAGTCGCCGAAGAAGACGTGCGCCTGAACGGCGTCCTTATCGACATCGACGATGAGGACGGCAGAGCCTGCGGCATCGAGCGCGTGGCGATTCGTTCGGGCGAGTTGGGCGAGCGCGACGGCGAAAATTGAAACGGAAAGATTCTTGTGAAAAATGCGCAACAGAAAATCCCGAAAACCAACGTTTTCGGGATTTTCTGTTGCCTCCAGTCATTGAGCTTTGTGTCGTCGGTCGCTGGCGGCCGGTTACTTTTAACCGCGCACATAATAAAATCTGATAGATTACAAATGCGACAAAAACACAATCTAAAAGAAGATATAGACAAAAAAAGCCTCAGGGTGTATCATCTCATTTGCACTGAACGAAACGTGGTTCACATTGGACCATAAAACGTCAGTGCAGCACCTTGACAATAGAAGAGGACGAGGAAGAGAAGCCAAGCGAGAGCGAGCCTGGAAGATGCAGTAGGTAAGGGATAAAGGATTTAACGGAGAGTTTGATCCTGGCTCAGGACGAACGCTGGCGGCGTGCTTAACACATGCAAGTTGAGCGGAGATGGATTGAGAGACTTCGGTTGATTGGTACATTTCAGCAGCGGACGGGTGAGTAA
>NZ_VUNH01000012.1 GCF_009695745.1 Pyramidobacter porci | reverse complement strand
TCAGCCGGCCCTTTCGGTTCTGACGTTTGATCAGCCCTTTCAGCTGCTGCAGCGAAAGGTGATAGGATTCTGCTATTTGCCTGTTCGTCTCTCCGGAACTTTTGCGACGAAAAATTTCGGCTGATAAGTGTTCTACTTGTGTGTAATTCCTTGCCATAGCAAGACCTCCTGTTGTTGAGTTCATTCTACAACAGGAGGTCTTTTTATTCTCTGGCCTTTAAACGGGATACAGGCCACTCAGCGGCCGGGGCTTTATTATGTGACGCTAGTTCCTGTACACTTCCCGCCGATGCCCTACGCTCAGGGCCAAAATGATCAACTCCTGATCGTCGATGAGGCAAATCAGGCGGTAATCTCCGATTCTGTACCGCCATTGCCCTTTGCGGTTGGCCGCAAGCGACTTTCCATGGATTCTTGGGTCTTCGCACTCGACAAGATTTTTGTTGATCCATGACCTGATCATCAGCTGCGTGTATCTATCGAGCTTTTTAAATTCCCGGTCGAATCGCTGGGCCGTCCGGACGTCGTAACTCATAAATCGACGTCTTTCCAGAGTTCGCCGATCGGGCGGCTCTTTTGGCCGCTTTTGAGGTATTCATCATAAGCCTCGTTGGCGACGGCAACGTCGTATTCGTCCTCGATGCGCTCGAACAAAGCCCTTTTAAAAGCCTCGCCCATGGACATCGAATGCAGTTTCGCGTAGCTGTCGGCAAGGTTCCGCTCTTCTTCGGTCAGTCTGATGGAAAATGCCATGTCCTCATCTCTCCTTTCTATAGTTCATTGTACTACAGAAAGAGTATAGGTGTAAAGAGTAAGATTTATCGGTGCATATTCTTGATATTTTCAGGCACGGGCGTTATGTCCCGCCCCGCTTTGACAGCGTCCAGGGCGTCGGCATACCACTGCATCATGAGCCGCCGTTCCGGGGCGTACATCGCGCGATTGTACGCCTCGCGCGATTCGTTTTCCTCCAAATGGGCAAGCTCGCACTCGATGACGTCTTTCGCCCATCCAAATTCGTTCAGGAACGTCGATGCCATCGTCCGGAATCCGTGAAGCGTCATCGGCTCTGACGGTAGATCGGCCAGATCGAGTTTTTTGTACAAGCTATTACAAAACCCCGCACATGCGGGGGAAAAAACTTTTCAATTCGCATTCGGCCTCGGACACACCCACGCTTATAACGATTAACGATCCGCAACTTGGGAGCGCCCATAAAATCGCCTTCTGAACATAAGTCCGCAAAAAAATCCGCTTCCCATCGGAAGCGGCTTAAACTCATCAACTATTGAATTTTACGCCCAGCAGCCAGAACACAGTCCCGAACAGCCGGGAAATGAATCGCCACAGACCTTCGGTGTCGGCCGGCGCGATCTGCAGGCCGTCGACGCTGGCATACAGCGGTTTCTCGTCGCCGCAGGCGCGCTTGGCCAGGTTGCCCCACGCGGCGTCCTGAATCGTCGGGACCGCCGCAGCCATCGGCTCGCCTTTTCAAGCTTCATCGTAAAAGCCGCCCTCTGATGGGGCGGCTTTTATGTTTGTCGTTCACTTGACAAACGCGGGTATGAAGAACTCTTTTTTTATGGAATAGCTGTCTACGACCCGGCCGCTTTTATCTACAAAACTGACCTTCGGCGCGTAGACAACGTGGATTCCAGCTTCTCCACAATCCCTTTCCCGAGAAACGTGAAAGTCGTAGACCGCCTTGGCGGCGAGGCACGCCAACATGAAAAAGACCGTGAATTTCGCGAGCTGCTCGATATCCCAAGCTTTTGCTTCCGCTTTGCGCGGCGTCAAAAAATGACCGGGAAACGGCCACTTCATCAGACTACCGAAAAAGATCATCCCGATAAAGGAGAAAAGCCCCAACTTGTTCCTGAAGGAGCTCGCATCAAGCACACAGGCAAGAAAAAGCCCTCCTCTGCAAAGTTCGAAGCCATTCTTCAGAAAGGCCTGGAACCGTTCTTTTCGATCGCTGCGAGTCTTGTCGTTCATGCCCGTTTCCTCAATTTTCGCGGTTGCCGCGGTTGTTCCCAAGGCGCCGCGCCACCTCGAGGCACACGCCGGAAATCAACATGACAACAAAGGGGACGAGCGTGATATACGGGAAACGAGCGCGCGGCGGTTCGCTTGCTTCCGAGGTATTCCACCGCGAAACCCAACTCGCGCGGAAATATGCCGACAGCGCGCGGCACTTCCAGTTTTCATCGTCCGTTCCTCCTTTTGTCCACGAGGCGCAGTCAAAAGCCAGCCGCGCCGGTATTCCCCGCTCCCGTCGAAAAAAGCGCTCCCTGACAGGGTCGGCTTTGCCGTGTCTTTTTTTCAAAGAAGCGGCCCCGGCCGGCGCCGGAGTCGATTGTATGGAGTTACTTATCTTCTTCCGCAGCAAGATCAGGGTCGCCAAAGAGCCAGCGCTCCACCTCTTCGGGCTCGGTCACGTGGTTCTTTTCGATGTGGTCGACCAGCTCTTCAGTGAGCCCTTCGTCAAAGCACGTCAGGCCGACAAGCACCCTAAAATCCTTGTCTTTCGGCGCTATTTCGTGGAGCATCTTGATAAGGCGGTCCTCCGCGGGGGTAATCACTTCTTCAGGCATTGTCGCCAGCCTCCAATTTTTGAATCTTTTTCCCGTGCCCAGCTATTGGGATTTTAGCATGAATGGGCTACTTAGTGAAACCGTTGTTTTTGAAGCGGCAGTAATAGTTGCCGACGAAAGCGCTATGCTCCCTCGCCAGCTCCCTTGTGCGGTCGCGCAGGAGGTTCTGCATCTGCTCCAGATAGCGGAGCTGATCGTCGAACTTCTGGCGGAATCCGTCCCACGCCTCGGCGGCGGAAGCGCGCCAGCCTTTCTGGTTCTTGGCCTTTTCGTCGCCGCGGATCATGCCCGCGCGCAGCTTCTGTTCCGGCGTCAGCTCGCTGTAGCTCCGCACCGCGTCGAACAGCTCGCTCACCGGCTGTTGGTACTCCCCGTGCGCTTCCAGCGCTTCGCGGAACAGCTTCGTGTACTCGGGCGCCACGACCTCCATCAGGTCGGGGTTAAAAGCGTAGCCGCGGAAGTACTCGGCGATCCCCTCTTTCATCAGGTACCGCTGCGCTCCCTCGAATTTCAGCGCCGCCGCGCTCACGTCGGGACCTTGGGTTTCGGCGCCCGAAGCGCGCATATACCGCCCGTGGAGCTTTTCGTAGAGCGCCGTCACGTTTTTCGGCGACGTCGCCTTGCCCAGCTCGCACAGCTCGTCATGCACCTGCCGCGACGTTTCCGCGTCGCGCACGCTCTCGCGCAGCCCCAGCTTGTAGTCCAGCGCGTGCCCGATCTCGTGCAGCGCCGTGGAAAAATCCCCCCAGTGCCGCTCGCGCGCCACGCCCGTCTCCGGCGTATAGTACCCCGCCACGTCCGTGGGCGCGCTCACGCCCTTGCGCACCGGCGCGATCTTCCGCAGCTTGTCGTAAATGTCCTTGATGCGGATCAGCGTGCCGGCGGACTTGCTCCCCGGGGCCGCCGTCACCGTGACCTGCGGCAGGTCGCTGCTAACGGAGAAATCGCGGTTGCTTCCGTTTGAGGATTGTGGTATCCTTGCGTTAGAAAGACCTTCGCTCGAGGAGGACAGAGATTCCTCGACTTGCCCGCCAATCTGAACGTCCTGTGCGGGGCGAGGGCCTTTTTTTGTATCCGGAAGATAGGAAGTCAACACCCAATTCTTGGGCGCGTGCTTCCATGCCCTTTGCAGGATTACTTTCCCTTCGGCTGAAATATAAATAGCTGAGTTTGTTGTTTTCTCCAGGGCAAACGATCCCGTTCGGATAATTTGGGGTACTGCCTGAACGGCTTTATCCCCATGCTTGGCTTTTATATGCGCGAAGCCGTAACCGCCTTTATATCCTTTTTGCGGGTCGCCTTCCTGTCCCCAAACAAAATCAATGCTTGAGTTCTCTCCAAGGCGAGGATCGGACATCGCTCTGACAACCTCGCCTTGCCGTTCTTCCAGCAGCTTCTCGATAGCGGCCTCTCCCTCGTATCCGCGGAAGATCGGTCCGAAATCGCCGCGTTCCGGCGTGCTCTCCTTGCCCAGCAGATGGTCGAACACCTCGCGCACTTCCGGCGAAAGCTCCACGCCCAGCCGCTTGACGTCGCGATAGATGTCGATCAGCCATTGTTTGATCTTGGCAAACACACTTTGCATTTCCGCCGTCGGCGACTTGCCTTCCATCAGATAGGTCTCGAACGAGTGGGCGAAGCGCTCCTGCGCTTCGGCGTAGCGCGCCTTCTCCGCGCCGTCGAACGTGTGCCGCTTCGACAAGTCCATGCCTTCGATATGCAGGTATCTCTTGACCGTTTCCAGGTCGGCCCTGGTTCTGGTGTTGGCCTTTTCGAGCAGCCCGTCGGCGATCAGGTCGTCGAGCATCATGTACCCGATCTCGTGGAAGAACGTGGAGCGGTCGGCGTTCTTGAACAGCGTCACCAGCCCCTCGCCGTGCGAGCCGATGCGGATCTGCCCGCGGCGGATCGCGTTCTCCCTCTGGTTGAACCTGTTGATGACGCTGATCGCCTTGTCGTCGAACACCACGAAACAGCGGCCGTCTTCGCGTCCATAGTAAGTAATGCCTTTGACGCCATGCTTGTTCAAAATTTTCGATGCTTTTTCATCGCTGTAGAGCGCATCTGACAGGATTTCGTAAATCTTTTTCCCGGATTCAGCGGAAAGGAGTCGCCGCATAAATTCTTTCCGCGTAAGGGACGACGCCTTCCAGGCTTTTTCAATGGCGTCGCCTTCTTCATTGTAGAGCGTGAGGGACAATGAATCCCAATCTTTCTCGGGGTCATCGCTCAACATGGTGTCAGAATTGTCATAGATCCTTTCGCTTGAGCCCTGTCCATGCTCTGGCAAAGCCCGAGCAAGATCCATGAGAGCCTTTTGCACTTTTTCAGGCTGCTCCGTAAAGTCCTTTTGCTCGTCCAACAGCACGTCGTTTTCAGGCACGTCGATTTCGAACAGGCGCCCGGTATAGCTTTCGCCCACGACAAAGCACTCATCCAGAATTTTCTCTTCCAGTTCGGCTTGCTTTAATTCGGCTTTCAGTTCCTCCAGGGCATTCTCGTCGATGGATTCCCCCTCTTCTTTCAAGTCCTCGAGGTTTGCGATTTCCCCCTCAACATCTCGCTTTCGGTCCGCGATGTCGTCCCGCGTCGCTTCGTAAGCCGCGAAAGAGCTTTCTCCGTCCGCTTCGCCGCCGAAGTTGCGAAATACTTCGAGGACCGAATCAAGCGCTTCGCGTTCGGGCATTCCGTTGTCAAAGCGCTCTTTGTACGCTTCAACTGCGTCGTAGTCGATTTCAGATTGTTCGGCTAAATTCCCCAGCTTTTCGCGATATCCGATTGCGACGTTCTGATCTTCAGCGAAATACAGCCCCCAGCCGTGCACCTGCGCGCCCTCGCCGCTTCCGATCGCGCCGAGGTCGAATTCGTCGAAACGATGCGGCGAACCGTGCCAGGCGGACTGGTTGTAGATATTCCCCGTGTCGTCGAACGTGCCGCGGTTGTCGACGGCCTTGATCTGGTTCGGTGCGTACGCGACGTATACGTCACCCGGGGCGTCGACGCTCCTCCAGTGCCCTTCGTCAACAACATTTTCGAAGATCACGCCGTCGAATCCGTCGCCGTAGTTCCCCTCTCCGACATTCTGGGCAATCTCGTTGGTGGTCATCCCGCCGACAGGATACGACACCTCGTAACGCCCGGAATAGTCGTCAAGATCCCGCTCGATGTATTCTTCCGCTTCGCGGAGGGTCCTAAACGGCTCGCCGTCGTGATCGTAAATGCTTTCACCGGTCTCGTTGTCGTAAACGCTGATTTCGCCGACGTTCGCCCAGTCCTTGCCTTCGGCGTCGACGCGATAGGGATTGCGGAGATTCAAAAAGACGGGATAAATCCCCTCGCCGGAGAGACCCGGTTCGGAAGTCCCGGGCTCCCGCGAAACAAGCTCGTCGCTTCCGGAATACGTCGCGGCGACGTCTTTTCGCCCCGAGAAGAACGCCCCCGCTCCGGTAGTGTCGCCGACGCCGGTTGTGTTGAAAGTCGAGAACCCAGTGTGCGTGCTGCCGTGGTACACCACCAGCGGCTCGCCGTTCCCATCCAAAACTTTCGATGCATTCTCGGGATCGTTTTCCCAGTCACCAAACCACTCCTTGAACCGCTCCGTGCGTACAAGAACCCACTGTTCCGGAGCCAGATTGGTTTCGTTCCCGTTTGGAGCTTTCAGGTACGTGCCGTTCGCCCTGGCGGCTTCGACGATGGCGCTGCGTTCCCGCTCGGTTCCTGTGTCCGGCAGAGAACTCTGCGCGTAATATTCCCCGTCCATCCCCTTGACACCGCGGAGCATTTCGCGTATAGTAACTCCAGAAAAGGGATCTTCCGCACGTAGAGCCGGTGGTTTGCCGGTTGGTGACGGAAGATCCCTTTTTTCTACAACAACGTCATAGACATCAACATCAATCGGTGTAAGCCCGTCGCTCCCTACATGTTCTTCCGCAACGATACGGACCGTCGCGGTTTTTCCTTGGATGGAAACAGGCACATAAAACCGGTGGTAATTCAAAACGCCCGGTTTTTTGTTTTTCTTGATGTTGGGGGAACTTTCCACGAGAACGGCGTTTTTCATCAATTCGGGAAGAGAAAGAACTGAAGCATTTCTTACTGTTTTGTCTCGAGATCGGATAAATGCTCCTGAATAAGCAACATGTTGAAGCTTCTGAATTCTCGAAGGCATTTTCAAAAAAGCGAGTGCGTCTCTTGAAATGCTGATTTCTTGCGGTAATTGTTTCTTCAACCGGTTCAACAGGTCGCGCCATCCAAATTTCTTGAACGTTCCCGCGATTTTGGAAAGATCGACGACGGGAATTTTCTCGTCCATATCAAGCCCGGCCCGCACCGCTTGATCGTACACATTGCCGCCCCAGTCGGCCTCGGCGTCCTCTTCACCGCGGACGTTCAGCTTGTCCAAGTCCGCCGGCGTCAGTGCGTCTGGGCGCAGTCTCCCCTGTTCGTCCGTGCCTAGCGCGCGAGCGCGGGCGAGCAAGTGGTTCGCCCAGATCTCGCCTCCGGCGTTCGCCGTCTCGTCGTCGGCCCCGGCGGCCTTGAGCTGCTGTGCTATACGTTCCCGCGTTTCGCGCGCGGATTGGACGAATTCGTCCTCCCGTCGGGGGCTCACGGAGAAGTCGCGGTTGCTGGGCGAGTTTATAGCTTCTGCACTCTGGAAGTCTTGCAAAAGATCGAACAATTGTTTGTCATAATTGACAGAAAAAGGCGATTTGCTTCCGCTCCCCTCGCTGGTTACGGGACGGACTGACGGAAGCAGGTCGTCTTTTTTTATTGCCGTCAATTTATGATCGTAATAACGGTTCTCGTTTCTGTCTTCGGCGATCACTGATTTTACCGCGTATTTACGACCTTGGACGCTTAGCTTCGATACATAAGGGTGTGCCGCTATGAGGAGATTTTGACAAATACGAATATACAATACCGATAAAAGGCAAAATTTAGTCAAGAATTCGCATGAACAGAATATGATCGCACCGCAAGAGGCCGCCTCAATCGAGTTTTGAGGCGGCCTATTGGCTGTTTTTTTCCGTATCTGCATTTCTTCGTGAAAGTTTCTGCCTACAGTCCCCAGTTTTGGCTTTCGGACTGCAGACGGGCCATGCGCGCGAACGGGCCGTCGCGCCGCAGCAGCTCGCCGGGCGCGCCCTGTTCGGCGACGGCGCCGCCGGAGAGCACGATGATCTTGTCGGCGCTGGCAACGGTGCGCAGGCGATGGGCGATGACGAGCACGGTCTTGTCGCGGATCAGGCGCGACAGGGCGGCATGGATCTGCGATTCGTTCTCCACGTCCAGCGCGGCGGTCGCCTCGTCGAGCAGGACGATCGGCGCGTCTTTGAGGATGGCGCGGGCGATGGAGATACGCTGGCGCTCTCCGCCCGACAGTTCGCGCCCGTTTTCGCCAATCATGGTCCGCCAGCCTTCGGGCAGTTTGTCCACGAATTCGCCGCAGTGCGCCAGTCGCCCCGCCGCGATCACCTCGTCGTCGCCGGCGCCGCGGCGGCCGATGCGGATATTTTCCATGACGGTGTTGTTGAACAGCGTCACGTCCTGGAAGACGATCGAGAAGAGCGAAAGCAGCTTTTCCGGGGCGATCTCCGCCACGTTTTCGCCGCCCACGGCGATGCGGCCGCCGGAGACGTCCCAAAAACGGGCAGCGAGGCGGGAAGCCGTGGTCTTGCCGCCGCCCGAGGGGCCGACGAGGGCCGTCACCTCGCCCTGACGGGCGGTGAAGCTCACGTCTTTCAGCACGGACACGCCGCTCTCGTAGGCGAAATCGACGTGCTCGAAGACGACGTCGTAGCCGCGGGGGGCCATTTCCTCGCGTCCGCTCTGTACGGGGCCGTCGAGGATCTCGTTCATGTGCTCGATGTTGGCGTGCGTGGCGATGGCCGCCACAAGATTCTGCAGCGCCCCTTCGAGCGGCGCGTAGATTCTCGAGGCTGCCATGAGGAACATGAAAAACGTCATGGCATCCAACGTTCCCCGCTGCATCAGCAGCGCGCCGGTCAGCGCCGTAGAGGCGACGCCCAGCCGCAGCAGCAGCGTGGCCAGCGTGATGAAGCAGGCGCTCAGCGATTCGGAGATGACGGCGCGGCGCTCGACTGCCCTGATTTTTTCGTCGAGGCCGTCGAGATAGGCGTCTTCGGCGTTGTTCGATTTGAGGTCGCGCAGGCATTCCAGACATTCCTGAATGCCGTCGGCACAGGCCATTTTTGCCGCCATCGATTTGCGGTCGAGCGCCCGCTGAACCCGCGCGGAAAAGGCGACGACGGCAAAGGCCGGCGGCAGCACCCAGAGGACGGCCAGCGCCATGCGCCAGTCGAAGGCGCACAGCCCCGCCGAGACGACGGCGGCCGACAGCATCGCGCCGGCCAGCGCCGGCAGATAATGGGACTGGCTTTTCTCGAGCACGGCACAGTCGTTCATGATCGAGCTGGAAAGGTCGGCCAGATCCTTCCGTCCGAAAAACGACAGGGGCAGGCGGCGCAGTTTTTCGGCCAGCGCGGTACGTCGCACGCCCGACTCCACGTAGGTGGAGAGATAGGTACCGTCGTACTGCAATCTCGTGGCCGCGACGATAAAGAGCAGGCAGCCCGCGCAGGCAAGCGCGTAGAACAAGGTCCGCTCCGCGGCGGTCCCGTCGGCAAGGCCGCGCACGAAGGCGAAAAGCAGCCCGGCCGGGGCCACGAAGGAGATATTCTGAAGCGCCTGCGCCAGACAAGCTCTGACGAACGCGCGTGCTCCCTGTTCGGAGAGGGCGAAACGGCGCCGTAATTTTTTCATCAGCATGAGCGGGCCTCCTTCGTCATCTTCCAAACGGCGGCGCTCTGCTGTTCGCGCCACATGCGCGCGAACAGCCCGCCGCGCTCCGCAAGCCGCTCGAAAGCGCCCTGCTCGACGACTTTCCCGTTCTCGAGCACGCAGACGAGATCGGCTCGCTTCACGCTGCTCAGCCGGTGGGCGATCATGATCACTGTCTTGCCCTGCGACAGCCGCGACAGCGCCGCCTGGATGCGGGACTCGTTGTCGGGATCGGCGAAAGCCGTGGCCTCGTCGAGGATGAGGATGGGCGCGTTTTTGAGTATGGCCCGCGCGATGGAGATGCGCTGCGTCTCGCCGCCGGAAAGGTACGTGCCCTTCGCGCCGAGTTCGGTGTCGGCACCCTGCGGCAGCTTGGCGAGGATGTCGCCGCACTGCGCCGCCTCAAGCGCAGCGAACACTTCCTCGCGCGAGGCCCCCGGGCGGCCCATGCGCACGTTGTCGAAAATCGACGCCTTGATCAGGCGGCTGTCCTGAAACACGAACGAAACGAAGTCCGTCAGCTCTTCCTTGGCGATGCGGCGAACGTCGACGCCGCCGATCAGCACGCGCCCTTCCTGAGGATCGAAAAACCGCGCGATCAGCTGCGCCAGCGTGCTCTTGCCGCTGCCGGAAGGCCCTACCAGCGCCGCCCGCATCCCCGCTTCGATGCGCAGCGACAGACCGTCGACGGCCTTTTTGCCGGGAGCGTAGCCGAAGCTCACGTTTTCCAGCGTCACCGAAGCGTCGTGCGGGTGCTCGCCGTGTTCCGGCTGAGACAGGGGCTTTAAGGCCAGCACGCCGTCCACGCGGCGCAGCGCGTCGGCCACAGTCATGCGGTTCTCGACCAGGTACATGATCTTGTTGAAGTTGACGGCGACGGCCGGCGTGACGATGATATAAAAGACCAGGTCGCTCAGCAGCCCCGGCGTGACGCCTCCGCGGGCCAGCCACAGGCCGCCGCCGATCAGAAACAGGAACGCCGACTGCACCAGCGCCGTGAAGAGGATCATGTGGGGACGCATGGCTTTGGTATAGCCGATGACCCACTTTTCGTAACGCTCGATGGCGCCGCGGAAGCGCTCGAAGGAAAACACGCTCTGCCCGAACGTCTTCACCACGGAGATGCCGCGGATATATTCGACCGCCTCGTTCTCCATGTCCTTAAGGGCGTTCTGGTAATCGCCCATCTGCCGCTGCATGTCGGGCCCCATCATGGCGCGCATCGACAGCGCCGCGAGAAAGGCCGGCAGCAGGCTGAGCAGCCCCAGCCGCCAGTCGAAAAACAGGATCAGCGCTCCCAGCCCCGCCGTGGAAGCCAGCGTCGCGCTGGCGTCGGGCAGCTGATGAGCCAGATAGTTCTCTGTCGCCGCCGAACAGTTGGTGACGATCGCGCGCAGTTTGCCGGTCCCCAGGCTTTCGGCGCTGCCCAGAGGCAGAGAGGCGATGTGGCGCATCAGGCGGGAGCGCATGTTCGCCGCCACGCGGAACGCCGCCAGATGCGAGCACATCAGCCCGAGGATGGAGACGATCAGCGACAGCGCCGCCGCAATCACCGCTTTCCAGCCCCAGGCGGCCATGTCCTCCGTTCCACTGCCGCCCAGCGCCGCAGCTGAGATCTTCCAGATGAAGACGAACGGCGCCAGCCCCAGCAGCGCCGACAGCGCCGACAGCACCCACGACGCCCGCGCCAGGCGGCGGTAGCTTCCGGCGTACTCCATCAGCCGGGACAATATTCGCTCATCTTTCACGATAAAACCTCCCTTTATCCCTTCACTTAATTAGATTTAACTAACTCAAACAGCGATAAAAAAAGGGCTTTTACAGCCCCATCAGTTTCGCCCAGCCGGCGCGGTGAAAATCGCAGAGTTGGTCGATGCATTTCAGCGCCTCTTCGGGCGGCACGTCGTGGACGATCAGCTCGAACAGCGCCGCAAAGCGCCCGCTGACGACGATGTGTTCGAAACGCGGGCTCAGCGCCGTCACGGCACGTCCATGCGCCGCCAGCAGCGACATGAAGCCGCGCGTTTCGGCGATCTCGCGTTCCGTCAGGCGGTGGATGAAATCTCCGCACTTCGACGACTCCGGCGCCGCGAGGATCAGCCGGAAAGCGTCGCGATGGGCGCGCGCGTATTCGTACATGGCTCTCATGCACCGGCGCTCCGCTTCGCCCATGGCGTCGATCTGCTCTCCCGGCGCCATTCTTTTGAAATCCGCCGCTCCCGCCTCGTACAGTTCCATGATGCGCCGAGCGTGCGGCATGACCAGCGCGTCGAAAAGTTCTTCCTTGCTCGCGTAGTAGCGGTAAAACGCTCCCGTCGTCACGCCCACGCTTTTGACGATCTGGCGCAGCGACGCGCCGCGAAAACCCTTTCGCAAAAATTCCGCCGTCGCCGCTGCGAGGATCTTCGCCTGCGTTTCCGACTCCCGTTCCATTCCCTTTCCCCCGTGAATAACAGTGTTATATAACGCTGTTATCTTAGGGCGGAACGAATTTTCTGTCAAGCCTCGTCCCCAAAATGCCCCGAGAAAACACTGTTCCACGTGGAACAATTGAAGCGTGCGGGAGCCGATGATCCTGACACCATCGGCTTCCGCACGCTTTCCGTTTTTCGGGCGCCGGCGAACGGATTCAGCGATATCGATCCAGGCGCTCCGGCCACGGCGAACCGCGCAGGGCCGGATTGGCGCGGGCGTAATCGGCGGCGCGGCGGCCGGAGGCGTCTTTCGCTCGTGGATCGGCGCCTTTTTTCAGCAGCAGGTCAATTATTTCCGCCCGGCCGCTTTCGGCGGCGGCCATCAGCGCCGTGACGCCCGAGGCGCTGGCCTGGTTCAGCGCGTCGGGGGCGGCCTCGATCAGAACGGCCAACACGGCGGCGCTGGGATTGCCGCGGGCGGCGAGGATCAGCGCGGTGCTGCCGGTCATGTCGGTCAGGCGCGGATCGGCGCCGCATTTCAGCAGCGCCCGCGCGATGCGGGGGCGCGGGTTGCGCATGGCGGCCACCATCAGCGGCGTCAGTCCTTGAAAGTTGGCCTTGTTCACTTCGGCGCCCTTTTTCGCCAGATATTCGATCACGCGCGGGTCGTCCTGCTCGCCGGCGGCGCAGATCAGCGGGCTTTGGCCGGTGGCTTCGAGGCGGTTCACGTCGGCTTTGCGGCGCACGCCCTTGCCGACCTGCGAGAGTTTGCCGCGGGCGCAGCAGGCGAGAAATTCGTCCTGCGGCATCACGCCGCGCGCCGCCGCCCCGGCGGCGCAGGCCAGCGACAGTGCGGCCGCCAGCGCGAAGATTCGTTTTCCGTTCATGACAAACGCTCCCTTCGTCGGAAGATTTTTCGACTCTATTATCCCATCTTTTCGCGCCGGCGCATCGGCAATTTTGTCAAACGAGCGGCCGGCACTTGACTTGAAGGGCACTCGGGGCTGTAGCATTTTATGCGGACGGTTGGGCAGGGAGCACAGGCCGTCAGGCACAAGGCACGTGAATTCATGATGAAAGAAGTGATTCAGGATGAAGAAGTTCATGCGTTCCGCACTGTTGGGGTTAGCGGTTTTGGTCTCGCTCGTCCCGGCCGCTTTCACCGCGGCGCCCAAGGAAATTCCCGTCGTCTACATGACGAAGAGCATCACGCCGGAGGGAATGGTGCGGGCCTACAAGGCCCTGAACTGGACGCCGGCGGGACGGGGCGCCGTCAAGCTGAGCACCGGCGAGCCGCCGGCAAGCAACTATCTGCGCCCGCAGCTGATCGCCGACGTGGTCCGCCTCGTCGACGGCACGATTGTGGAGTGCAACACGGCGTATGGAGGCTCGCGCGCCGAGTCGGCCATGCACTATCAGGTCGCGAAAGATCACGGCTTCACGGGCATCGCCCCTTTCGCGATTCTCGACGAAAAAGGCGACGCCTCTTTGCCCGCGGCGGGCGTCCATCTGAAAGAAAACCTTGTCGGCAAAGCTTTTGCCGATTTCGATTCCTATCTGGTGCTGACGCACTTCAAGGGGCATGCCATGGCCGGATTCGGCGGCGCGATCAAGAACATTTCCATCGGCCTCGCCTCGCGCACCGGCAAGTGCCTGATTCACTCCGCGGGGAAGAGCCGCACCGATCCCTGGGGCGGCGTGCAGGATCATTTCCTCGAGTCCATGGGCGAAGCCGGCAAATCCGTCTCCGACGCGCTCGGCCAAGGAGCGCGCATCGCTTACGTCAACGTCATGAACCGCCTCTCGGTCGACTGCGACTGCGACGGCCATCCCGACGAACCCGACATGCACGACGTCGGCATCCTCTCCTCGACCGACCCGGTGGCGCTCGACCAGGCTTGCGTCGACCTGATTTACGCGCAAAAGGACGGCGAGGGCGCTTCGCTGGTAAACCGCATCGAGTCGCGCCACGGCCTCCACACGCTGGAAAACGCCGAGAAGATCGGCCTCGGCCGCCGCAAGTACAGGCTGGTCTCTCTTGATTGACGTCCTGCAGCGGGAGTTCGTCTACGTCGGTTATTACTTCACCGTTCAGTTCCGGCAGATCTTCCGCTACTGGCTGCTGGGCATGCTGATCGGTTCGGCCGTGGCGGTCTTCGGCACACAAAAGATCCACGGCGCTTTCAGCCGGCTGCTGGGGCGAAAATTCGGCCTGCTCGGCATCGTCCCCGCCTGCCTGCTGGGGATCGCTTCGGCATTTTGCTGTCGCGCTCTTCCAGCGCTACGTGCCGGCCGGCGCCTTCGCGAAACTCTTCGGAAGGCACGAAGGCTTCGGCGTGCTGATGGCCGCCACGGTCGGCGTGCCGCTCTACGCCTGCGGAGGCGGCGCCATTCCCCTGCTTCAGGGCTGGCTCGCCGACGGCATGAGCGCCGGCAGCGCCGCCGCTTTCATGATCACCGGTCCTGCAACGAAGATCACCAACCTCGGCGCGCTCAAAATCGTGCCGGGACCGCGCAGTTTTTCGCTCTACCTCGCCTTCGTGATGCTTTTTTCGCTGCTGGCGGGGCTGCTCGTGAATCTGACGGTTTAAAGCCTGGACACAGTTAAAACAAAACGAGTCGCCAACCTGTTTTATAGCAGGCCGGCGGCTCGTTTTCTCTTTTGTGACGATCGGGATTGTCAGCTCCTCAGCGTCGCTCTGAGGCGGTCGGGTTTGAGGAGCAGGTCGAGGGCGTCGGCGGCGGTCGCGGCGAGCACGTCGGCGTGGGGCAGCAGGGCGGCGCAGAGACCTTCGCCCTCGAGCACGGCGACGGAGAGGTCGGCGAGGGCGAACATGGGGATGTCGTTGAAGCCGTTGCCGAAGCAGGCGACGCCGCCGCGCAGCTTTTCGACGATCTCGCGCTTGCAGTCGCCGGCGCCCGCGCGCGGAAAAGCGTGCACTTCCACGCCCAGCGGTTCGCACTGGGCGCGCACGGTGCCGTAGGTGTCGGCGGTGAGCACGTGGACGCTGACGAGTTCCAGCAGTCCGGGCAGGCGCGACCTGACGCTTTCGAACAATCGTCCGTCGACGGCGACGGTGCCGTTGTAGTCGAGCACGACGTGGGCGATTTCCAGCGGCTCGACGCGGCCGGGGATTTCGATGCGGATCACGGCGACCTACCCGCGCGGCCTGTCTTTGTTCTTCGCGTAGAGCGCGCGCAGGCCGTCGAAGAGCAGATATTCGTCGAGGACGATGGGCCGTCGGCACAGCGGCGCCACCTTGGCGGCCAGCCCGCCGGTGATGACGGCAGTGCATTTTTGGCCAAGATGTTCTTCCATGCGGTCGATGAAGCCGTCGATCATGCCGGCGTGGCCGTACATGACACCGGAGCGGATGCAGTTTTTCGTGTTGGTGCCGATGAGCTGATCGGGCGCGTCGAGGCTGACGTAGGGCAGCTGCGCCGTGCGCGCGCCGAGCGCGTCGACGGAGATGCCGAGGCCGGGCGCGATCATGCCGCCGCGGTAATTGCCGTTCTTGTCGATGACCGAACAGGTGGTGGCGGTGCCGAGGTCGAAGACGAGGATCGGACAGGGATATTTGGCTTTCGCGGCCACGGCGTCGACGATCAGATCTTTGCCGAGCAGTTCGGGCGCGTCGGTCATGATCGTCAGGCCGAGGTCGAGCGCCGTGGTCACGGCCATCATGCGCTTGTGCCAGAGCAGCTGAAAGGCGCGGTCCAGCGCCTGCGTGACGACGGGCACGACGGAGCTGATAGCGCCGTCTTCCACGTCGCCGATCGCGAAGCCGTGCATGCGCAGCACGCTCTCGACAATCATGGCGTACTCGTCTTCGGTCTTGTGCCGGTCGCTGGCCACGCGCCCCGTGAACAGGCGGCGGTCGCCGTCGTAGCCGCCGATGGTAACGTGGGTGTTGCCCACGTCGAACAGAAGAAGCATGTTTTTTTCCTCCCGCAATATTCGTCATGCCGCGGATTCCTCGCGGCGATCGTGCGCTTTCAGTATAACGGCCGAGAAATTTTTCGCAAGCGCGGAGGCGCGGATTTTTTTCGCGCGCCGTCCGCTTTTTGGTATACTTGGCTCGGGAACGGCAACTCATCTTCGCCTTGTGAAGGAGGCGCTTTTCATGCTCGAGGGGAAAAACATTCTGCTGGGAGTGAGCGGCGGCATCGCCGCCTACAAGATCGCGTCGCTGGCTTCGGCGCTGACGAAGCGCGGCTGCGCAGTGCAGGTAGTGATGACCAAGGCCGCGGAGCAGTTCGTCGCGCCCGTCACGTTCGAGGCCCTGACGCACCGCCGCGTCTTCGACGACGTCTTCGACCGCGCCGATCCGTCCGTCGTCCGCCACATCGCGCTGGCCGCCGAGGCCGACGCGCTCGTGATCGCGCCCGCCACCGCCGACGTGATCGCCAAAATCGCCCACGGCATCGCCGACGACATGCTCACCAGCACCGTGCTGCCGTTTACAGGCTGCCGCATCGTCGTGCCCGCCATGAACACTCACATGCTCGACAACGCCGCCACGCAGGAAAACCTGGCCACGCTGCGCCGCCGCGGCTGGCACGTGATGGAGCCGGCCGAGGGGCGCCTGGCCTGCGGCGACACGGGACGCGGCAAAATGCCCGAGCCGGAGGACATCCTCGACTTCATCGAGCACTTCGCCGCCTGCGAAAAGGACCTGACCGGCGAGCGCGTGCTCGTCACCGCCGGCCCCACGCGGGAGGCGCTCGACCCCGTGCGCTTCCTTACCAACCACTCAACGGGCCGCATGGGCTACGCCGTCGCCCGCGCCGCCGCCATGCGCGGCGCGCAGGTGACGCTGATATCCGGCCCCGTCGCTCTGAAAAAACCGCCCTTCGTCGATCTGGTCAGCGTCGTCAGCGCGCAGGACATGTTCGACGCCGTCGTCTCGCGCTTCGACCGAAGCACCATCGTCGTCAAGGCCGCCGCCGTCGCCGACTACCGACCCGCCGCCGTTTCCGAGAACAAGATCAAGAAACAGGACGCGGACATGAGCCTGCCGCTGGAACGCACCGCCGACATCCTCAAATATCTGGGCGAGCGCCGCGCCGGTCAGTTCATCTGCGGCTTCTCCATGGAGACGGAGAACCTGCTCGAGAACTCGCGCGCCAAGCTCGCCAAAAAGCGCGTGCAGATGATCGCCGCCAACAGCCTCAAAGTCGCCGGCGCCGGCTTCGGCGGCGACACCAACGTCCTCACGCTGATCACCGCCGACGCCGAGACCGAGCTGCCGCTGATGAGCAAGGACGAAGCCGCCCACCGCCTCCTCGACGAGATCCTGCGCCGGCGCGGGCGGTAAAGTACAAAACTTCCGCTTGTAAAGCGCGGACGGCCGCATTATGATAGCGGCGGAAATATCGGCCGCCGGACATACGGCCGGCACATTCTCACGAAGGAGAGAGAGTCATGTCATTTGAGGGAATTTCCGAACAGCAGCGCGCCGAGTATCGGGCGCGTTACGAGGGAAGCGCGCTGTACCGGGCGGTCGGCAACGCGCTGTCGAAGCACGGCGTCGGCGACGTCGCGTTCAGTTCAAAAGGGCGCAACGCCGCGCAGTTCCGCTTTTCGCACGTCGTCCCCACGCTGCCCGCCGCCAATCAGAAAAAGAGCGGCCGCTGCTGGATCTTCGCCGCGCTCAACGTGCTGCGCGAGCTGACGGCCAAAAAGCTGAACCTCGCCGAGCTGGAGTTTTCGCAGAACTACACGGCCTTCTGGGACAAGTTCGAAAAGGCCAATTACTTCCTCGAAAGCGTCATCGCGCTGGCCGACAGGCCCGTCGACGACCGGCTGCTGAGCTACGTCCTCGAGACAGGCGTCCAGGACGGCGGCCAGTGGGACATGTTCGTCAACCTGGTCGCCAAGTACGGCGTCGCCCCCAAGTCGGCCATGGAAGAGACGTTCCAGAGCAGCAACACCGCCGACATGAACAAACTGCTCAACGCCAAGCTGCGCCGCGACGCCGCCCGGCTGCGCGCCGAAGCGGCCAAAGGCGGCGATCCGCACGACCTAAAATTACAGATGATGGACGAGGTGTACGCGCTGCTGTGTCTGTGCTTCGGGGAACCGCCGCAGATGTTCGACTTCGAGTACGTCGACAAGGACAAGAACTTCCACGCCGATCGCGAGCTGACCCCGAAAAGCTTTTACGAAAAGTACGTCGGCCTCGACCTGAAAAACGATTACGTCAGCCTGATCAACTCCCCCACCGCCGACAAGCCGTTCTACCGCGCCGTCGCCATCGACTGGCTGGGCAACGTCGCCGAAGGGCGCCCCGTGCGCTACCTCAACCTGCCCATGGAGGAGCTCAAAGACCTGATCGTGCGCCAGCTCAAAGACGGCGAGTGCGTCTGGTTCGGCTCCGACGTCGGCAAGAAGGGCGCGCGCGACATGGGCATCTGGAGCGACGCCTGCTTCGACTACGAGGGCACCTTCGCGATGGACTTCGCCATGACCAAGGGCGAGCGTCTCGACCTGCGCGACAGCGCCATGAACCACGCCATGGTCATCACCGGCGTCAACCTCGACGCCGCGGGCAAGCCCAACCGCTGGAAGATCGAGAACAGCTGGGGCGACGAGCACGGCGACAAAGGCTATTATCTGATGGACGGCGGCTGGTTCGACCAGTACGTCTATCAGGCCGTGATCAACAAAAAGCACCTCAGCGAGAAGCAGCTCGCCGCGCTGGAAACCGAGCCGCTGCACTTCTTCCCGTGGGATCCCATGGGCACGCTGGCTGAGTAGTTTTTAAACGAAAGCCGCCGCGCCGCGGAGACGCAAAAAAAGGAATCTCCAACGGATTCATGCCGTTGGAGATTCCTTTTTTTGCACAATGATTTTCTTTCGTGGCGGCTCTCGCCAGGAAACGGGCGCCGCTCTCGACGAAATTTTGACAAACGGGGCAACGGTGTCGCCTGCATACTCGCTCGCTTTGCCTCTTGACGGCAAACATGACGCCGGACGGTTTCTTATCTATCAGCGATGATTCCGTATCTCTTCCCGCACTTTTTCAACAAACGACTCCAACAGGCAGGTTGCAGTCCGGTCCGTAGCACGGTCCCGGACAGAAATTTTCCCTTCTTCGCTTTCTTTTTCGCCGATAATCACCATATAGGGCACCTTATCATCCTGCCGCGCGCTGCGGATCTTATAACCGATCTTTTCATTGCGCTCGTCCAATTCGACGCGCAAGTGCGCCCTCCGCAGCTCTTCGTAGACCTTCCCGGCGTAGTCCAGACTCTTTTCCGAAACCGGCAGCACCTTGATTTGGACCGGAGCCAGCCACACGGGGAAGGCACCTTTTGTTTCTTCGATCAGATAGGCCATAAATCTATCCAGACTGCCTAAGATAGCCCGGTGAAGCACCACGGGAGTCTTCTCCGTCCCATCTCTGTCGGTATATTTCAGATGGAAACGCTCAGGCAAGCAGAAATCGAGCTGGCAGGTGGACAAGGTGTACTCTGCCCCCACCGCAGGCTTTACATTGACATCCAGTTTCGGACCATAGAAGGCGGCCTCTCCGATCTCCTCGGAGAACTGAACCCCCAGCTCCGTCAGCACCGCCCGCAGGGCGCTCTCCGCATGCGTCCACATCTCGTCGTCCTGATAGTATTTCACTTTGTCCTCCGGATCGCGAAGAGAGAGCACGCAGCGATAGTCCGTAATCCCAAAATCCTTATAGACATCAAAGATGAGATCCACGACGCGGCCAACTTCGTCTCTGATCTGATCCGGCGTGACGAACAGATGCGCGTCATTCTGACAAAAATGCCGTCCGCGCTCGATGCCTTTCAGCGTTCCGCTTGGCTCAAAGCGAAAGTCGTGGGCAATCTCCCCGATGCGGAGGGGCAGATCACGGTAGGAATGACGCTGGTTTGCATAGATCATCATATGATGAGGGCAGTTCATGGGGCGCAGCACAAACTTCTCGTCCTCGACCTCCATCACGGGGAACATGTTTTCCTTATAATGCGCCCAGTGTCCGCTGGTCTCGTAAAGGCCGACAGTTCCCACGCAAGGCGTCATGACGTGCTGATACCCCAGCATGCGTTCTTTCTCTTTGATGTATGCCTCAAGCTGCTGCCATACGGCGTAGCCTTTCGGCAGAAACATCGGAAGCCCTTTGCCGACCAGATCGTCCGTCATGAACAGTTTCATTTCTTTGCCGATACGGCGGTGATCCCGCGCTTTCGCTTCTTCGGCCTGCCTCTCGTATTCCGCCAGCTCTTCTTTCGTGCGGAACGCCACGCCGTTTAGACGCGTGAGCATCTTGTTTTCCCGGTTGTTCTTCCAGTACGCGCCAGAAACGGCCGTCAGCTTGAAGGATTTCAGCGCTTTCGTATAAGTCAGATGAGGCCCTACGCACATATCAATATATTCGCCCTGCTGATAGAACGTGATAACGGCGTCTTCCGGCAGGTCGCTGATATGCTCGGCTTTATATTTTTCACCGCGCTCCTGCATCAGACGAACCGCTTCGGTCCGCAGCAGGGAAGAGACCTTGAAAGGAAGGTTCTCACCGACGATTTTCTGCATCTCCGCCTCGACCGCCGGAAGGTCTTCATCGCTTAACGTTCTGTCGCCGATGTCTATATCATAATAGAAGCCCTCGTCCGTCGCCGGACCGTATGCAAAATGCGCGTCGGGATACAGGCGCTTTACCGCCTGTGCCATGATGTGCGCAGCCGAATGGCGCAAGACTCTGAGTTCCAGTTCTTCGGGGCATTCGCCCACATGTCCGTCATTAAATAAAACCTTCATATCGGATCACTCTCTTAAACGTACCGGATCGGCATATTCATTTTTCATTCCCACACCACACAGCGCATCGCTCAGCATTCCGTCCAGTCTCGACCGCTCTTCGTCCGAAAAGGCAATGCAGTTTCTCACCGCAAAAGCGATTTCCGCCGCTTTTTCCCTTAGGACTCGCGAGCCGTTTCTTTCGCACAGACGTAAAGCGCGCGAGCCGCTACTGGCTTTCACGGCGCAGACTTTTTGCAATCCCGGCGGCGGCATTTATCTATATAATATCCGCTCCGCAAAGGCTCCTCCCTTTACAGATTTTCAAAGAGGCTGACGTGCGCACATTTCTGCGCCGTCAGCCTCTTGCGGATGCCTTTGTTTCCTGCTTGCCGTCTACAACTGCTGAACAAGCCAATTTTGTCTGCCGATGCACTCGATCAGCTCAAGTTGAGTTTCGCCCCAGTACATATCTTCTTCCTCGTCCTGATAGTATTTTTTCAGAAAATCGAAGGTCGTGTAATCCGTCCGGGCCTCTTCAACAAGAGCGGCAAGCCAGGACAGTCCAGTCCTGGAAACCTGCAGGTCGTACTTGACCCACTCCACCGGATCTTTGTACAAAGGCGCTTCTTTTTTGGCTTCCAGTTTCACCTCTCCGCCGAGGTCAAGAATGCGGTCGATGCACTTATCTACATAGCCGCGCTCTTCTGCCGCATGCGCCGCATATTTATCAGCCAGCTTCGTAAAACCTTCGCTCGCAAAGATCCTGGACTGGATCGCGTGTCCGTCAGCCTGCTGAGAAAGCTCCGTTACGATCACCTGAAGCCCGGCGATGACTTTTTCGTTCCGTTCCATGGGAAAAACCTCCGTTTATCTTTTCTTTGTTGAACGTCAATCTATCTTGCTCGCAGCGACGACCGTTCTGTCCCTCTGCGAACATGACATCGGTTGATGACTGCGCGCCGTAGTATTGCGCGTGTATATTATTCTATTCGCTCCAAGAAGAATTTCAATTGAGAATCCCGGCTCGAATTCTCATGACGATACAATACCGGCAATTTCTCTCATTTTCAGCAGAGATACTGGCGCAACGGCTCCGGCAGCGAGTTTTCGTAAACTTCCGCCAGCTCTTTTGGGCTGACGCTGTAGTTTCCCAAAATCCACTCACACGTCAGATGAACAGTCCCAAGGACATAAATGCGGATATACATTTCCGTTTTCGCATCAAGCCGCGTCGTCTGTGATACTCGCTGGACGATTTCTTTCAGGCAGCTGAAATGAATCTCACTCATGTTGCAGATAAACGAATCAAGTCCGCTGGTATGAAGAAACAGATTGGCAAGATAGCGCTTCTGCTCCTGAAAGTAGTTCGCCGCATCGATAAGCGACTGCCTCCAGGAACACTCTTTTACGCCAATCTGCAGCATGATCGCTTCAAGTCTTCTGCTATAGTCCCATGCAATGAGATCATACTTGTCCCGGAACTGCCGGTAAAAGGTTGCGGACGAGTAGCCGCAGTTATCGGCGATTTCTCTAACCGTAATCTTATCGACGGATTTATTTTCCGCCAGCTCCCGGAAAGACTCCGCGAATATTTCTCTTGCTGTTTTTCTTTTCATGCGCTCCCCCGCCAACGGCAACTGTTTTTTTTACTCTGGACCCGCAGTTCCCTTTCCGAATCGGAAGATAAATCAAGGAGATCTCGAAGTCCGCGGCCGGACATGAAGATTCCCGCTTTTTTACGGACTGCCCAAAATAACAGGCACGCTTCGCGCCGCATATTATGTGAAGCGTGATACTTTTAATTATACCGATTCATGATTTCCTCATCAAATCGGACGAAAAGACATGAAAAGGCTCGTAGCGAACGGGACCGCATCGAGAGCATGCCGCCGCGCCGCGGAGACGAAAAAAAAAAGAGAATCCCCAACGGCATGAACTCGTTGGGGATTCCCTTTTATATCGATGATTTTTTGCGCCTCCGCGGCCGCTTTCGTTAAAAAACGAACGCCTACTTCTTGAACTCGATGGAGTTGAAGACGTTCGTGGCGAGATCGCTCTCGTGGTCGCCGGCGATGGCGATGTAGCCGATCGCGGTGTCGTCGATGACGAAAACCTGCGCGTACACGGGCGCGTTGTTGACCGTCGCGGTGTATTCGTAGCTCTCCCCCTCGCCGTCCATCCTGGCGAGATCGGTCGCGCCGTGGACTTTGGCGAACTGCTCGGCGGCCGTCTTGACCGTCAGCTGCTCGGACGCCTTGAGCGCCGACACGGTGAAGGCCAGCGAATTGTCGGCGGCCTTGAGCACGCCGGTGACGGAGTTGTCGTCCTGCTGGACCATCTCGAACGTCCAGCCCTCGGGCACGTCGGCCGTAAAGTAGCCGCAATCCATCGGCGCGGCCCAGGCCATGGCGGCCATCGCCAGCACAAACACAAACGCAAGAAGCTTTTTCATCGTTTTTCCTCCTTGAAAAATGGCGGTTCGTACCGCCAATCGCCCGGGCATGTCCCGGCGTCTTCACATATTCTATCCACAGCTGCCGCGCGCCGCAATGCCCCTCTTGGCTAAAATTGCGCCAAGAAAATTAGCCGAAAGTCCTTGACAAGGGATCCAAAGAAACGTTAGCATTTTGAAAGGACTTCAACCACTCGCAGAAAGGTTCAGAAATCAGATGGTTCACATTGTCGTTGTCAGCCGCCAGAACTTGATCCGCCGCCTGCTCTCGGACTGCCTCGCCGCACAGAAAGATTTCGAGGTCGCCGCCGTTTTGGAACATGAAGAAGAAGCGCCCGGCGTCTGCGAAAGCCTGCGCCCCGATCTGCTTCTGTTCGACGTCGCCCTCGACGGCGTGCGGAGCGCGCTCAGCAGCTCCGCCGCGGTAAAAAAAGGCTCTCCCGCCGTCAAGATCATGTTCCTCACGGGGCTGTCCGACTCGTCGCTGATCGCCGACGCGCGCGAGCGGGGCGTCGACTCTTTCCTCTTCTACAACTGCGTGCAGGAAGGGCTGGTCACCTGCGCCCGCGGCACGGCGGGCGGCTACCAGATCTATCCCAGCGAAGAAATGCTCCGCCAGACCGACCCGTTCGCCGGCATGTTCACGCGCCGCGAGGTCAAGCTGCTCTGCATGCTCTGCAGCTCCCGCAGCCGCGAGGAGATCGGCGCCGCGCTCGCCCTCTCGCCCAGTTCGATCAAAGGCTGCGTGTCGTCGATTCTGAACAAGACAGGCTACGGCAGCATCTCACAGCTGCTTTCCCACATGCTCTCCCGCGGCTGTCTCGCGCCGCGGTGAGCGCAAAGAGTTCTCGCATGCAACGCCGTTGAGAGCAGAAGCAGCGATGGCCGCCATTTTGTCCAGATCTCGAGGGAGCGCTCAGCCATACGGCGGCGACCTCCGCCGGCCCGCCGCGCCCTTTCGCTGGACGGACGGCGCCGTTTTTGACAGCGGAAAGACGCGGCGCGGCAAGATCAAAACATCTTGAGACAAAGGAGCTGAACGACTGTGAACAAGCGGGAAGTGATGGCGATGCTGGACGCCGAAGGGATCGCTTACGAAAAGGTGGAGCACGATCCCGTCTATACCATCGACGAAATGCTGGCGCTTGGCCTGCCTCACGTCGAGGCGATCGCCAAGAATCTTTTCGTCCACGACGACAAAAAACAGCGCTATTATCTGATCACCGTCAAGGAAGAAAAGCGCGTCGACCTGAAAGACTTCAAGGCGCGCTTCGGCACGCGCCGACTCAGTTTCGCCTCGGAGGAAGAGCTGAACCGGATCCTCGGCCTCGCCAGGGGCTCGGTCACGCCCTTCGGCATTCTCAACGACGAAGGACGCCTGGTGACGGTTTATTTCGACGACGATTTCCGCGGCAAAAAGATGGGCATCCACCCCAACGAAAACACCGCCACCGTCTACGTGAAGACCGAAGACGTGGCGCGTCTGATCACGGCGCACGGCAACGAACTGAACTTCGCCCGCTTCTGAGACCGATTTCCAACGTTGAAAGCGGCCGGGGACTGATGACATTCGACTCATCAGCCTCCGGCCGCTTTTTTCGGTTCGGCGGGCGTTTCGCTTTCATTCTTCGGCGGGCGGAGCGGCGCTCTCCTTGGCGGCGGGGCCGGAATATTGGCCGAGCAGCAGGGCGAAATACAAGTTGAAGCAGGTACGAAAACTGTGGATGTCCTCGCCGGTGAGGCGCCTGATCTTCTCGAGGCGGTAGATCAGCGTGTTGCGGTGGATGTGGAGCCGCCGCGCCGTCTCCACCAGCGAGAAGCCGCTTTCGCACCAGGCGCGGATCGTCTTTTCCAATTCCGGCCAGTCGGATTTGCCGCGCAGGTTGCCGGTCAGCCCCTTGATGAAGCGGATGCGCACGGGCGCGTCGATGGTGGAGATCACGTCCTCCATGCGGAAGTCGGCGATGCAGTACACGTCGGGACGCTGTTTGAACTTTTTGCCCAGCATCAGGGCCTTGCGGGCTTCCTGGCAGCTGAGCGACAGCGCCGCGACGCTGTGGGCCGGCGAGCCGATGCCGATGGCGGCTTTCAGCCCGTAATCCTCGAGCCGGTCCAAAAGATTCTGCGAGAGTTCGACGACCTGCGCAAGGGCCGCCTTTTCGTGCTGCGGGGCGGCGTGGTCGGCGTCCTTGACGGCATGAAGCGTGACGAAGCGGTTGTTGCCGCTGACGCTGGAAACGGTGCGCGGGTGGGAGAAGATGCCGCGCATTTCCGCGAGGACGGCCTTCTTGATGTTGAGGATGCGCATCTCCACCTGCCCGCTGTCCCCATCCCGACATTCGCGCCGGACCTCCAGCGCGTAGCGGCCGAACTGATAGAGGTCGACGACGATGGGAATGTAGAACAGGCTCGGATCGTACCCAAGCTCGATGGCCCGCGACTGAAGCATGGTCTCGTTGCCGACGCCGGGGACGAAAGTCTCCAGATCGTGGATGAGGTCCTGCAGAATGCTCTCGCGGCTGCTGGAGTAAACGTAAAGCTCGCGCTCGCGCAGCAGGATCTCGATCTGCTTTTTGACGATCAGCCCGAACGGGCGCACTTCGTCCGGCGAACCGGTGAGAGCCATGGTGCCGACGGTGCGCCCGTTCAGATTCTGGATCGGGAAGGTGACGCCGGGCAGCGTGCCCCTGAATTGGCGCGCCTGTTCCCGCGTCGTCTCGGAGGCCGCACCGGTGCGCGCTACTTCGAGCGAGGCCTCGTGCAGCTGGCCGATGCGCTCACTCTGGCTGGCGCCGATAATCTTGCCGTCCACGTCGGTGATGATGATATTGTGGCCGATGATCGCCGCCGTGGAAGAAGCGATTTCTTGTGCATATTTTTGAACTAATGAACGCTCATCAGAATCATATTTTTTCGTCATTATGAATCACCTCATATGATTGATACGAATTTTCGTGAGTATTAACTCACGAAATCTGGTAACTTGCAACGGTTTTTTTTGCGGGAGCATTCTTTATCATTTTAAATAAGGCGAAGAACCATAAATAATATTCAACAAGCTAAGGAGGAATACTTCTATGAGGCTGGAACTTCGCAAGGCGCATGTGACCGGGCTCGAGTGGGGCAGCCCGACCCGCATGGAAAACGGCGTGCTCTACGTCGACAAGGAAGGTTTGATCGCCGCGCTTTCCGACGACGACCGCATCGAAAAGTGGGACGCCGATCTGGCCCGCCCGGGCGAATCGGTGCGCATCATCCCCGTCAAGGACGTCGTCGAACCGCGCGTCAAGCTCGAAGGCGGCGAAAGCTACTTTCCGTCCGTAGTCGGCCCCAACGACACGGCGGGCGAAGGCGCGACCTTCGTGCTCGACGGCGCGGCCGTCGTCACCGTCGGCCCGATCATGGGATTCCAGGAAGGCTTCATCGACATGTCCGGCCCCGCGGCAAAGTTCAGCCCGTTCGCGGAGCTGTTCAACGTGGTGCTGATCGCCCAGCCCGTCAAAGACCTGGAAAAGCATCAATACGAGGAAGCGATCCGCGTCGCCGGGCTGAAAGCCGCCGTCTGGCTGGCCGACTGCTGCAAGAATGCGAAGATCGACGCTGTCGAAGTTTTCGAAAAGGGCACGGTGGCCGAAGAGCTGAAAAAATATCCCGACCTGCCGCCCGTCGTCCATCTGTGCATGTGCATCACGCAGGGACTGCTGCACGACACGTACGTGTACGGCGCCGACGTCAAAACCTGCCTGCCCACGCTGCTGCACCCCAACGAAGTGCTCGACGGCGCCATGGTCTCCGGCAACTGCGTGTCCGCCTGCGACAAGACGACGACGTGGCACCATCTGCACGATCCCGTGGTCAGCGAACTGTACGCCCAGCACGGCAAAACCGTCAACTTCCTGGGCATGATTCCCACGCAGGAATCGGTCGTCCTCGCCGGCAAGGAGCGCGCCTCGTCCTTCAACGCCCGCCTCTGCCACGAGCTCGGCGCCAAGGGCGTGATCATCACCGAGGAGGGCTACGGCAATCCCGACAGCGACCTCTGCTTGAACGTCAACAAGTGCGAAGCGCTGGGCATGAGCACCGTGGTCATCGCCGACGAAGCCTCCGGCACCGACGGCGCTTCGCAGGGGCTGGCCGACGCCACGCCGCAGATGACGGCCTTCGTCTCCTGCGGCAACGTCAACGAGATGCTCGAGGTGCCGGCCATGAAAAAGGTGATCGGCTTCATCGAATCGATCGCCCACGTTTCCGGCGGCGCGGCCGAGAGCCTTCGTCCCGACGGTTCCATGTACGTCGAACTGCAATCGATCATCGGCTCGACCTGCGAGACCGGCTTCAACAAGTCCGGCTCGCTCTGGGTGTAAGGAGGAGATCGGTCATGACGTTCCGCATCGTTCATTACATCAACCAGTTCTACGCCGGCATCGGCGGCGAGGAAATGGCCCACGTGCCGCCCGAAAAGCGCGACGGCAAAGTCGGTCCCGGCGCCGCCCTTCAGGCCGAACTGGGCAAGGAAGCCGAGATCGTCGGCACGGTAATCTGCGGCGACAACTACTTCAACGAGCACAACGAAGAGGCCAAGAAGACGCTGCTCGAGATGATCGGCAGCTACAAGCCCGACCTGCTGATCGCCGGGCCGGCGTTCTTCGCCGGACGCTACGGCATGGCCTGCGGCGACATCTGCGCCGCCGTGCAGAACGCGCTGGGCATTCCCGTCGTCACCGGCATGTATCCCGAAAATCCCGGCGCCGAATCCTTCGCCAAGAAAGTCTTCATCGTCAAGACCGCCAACAGCGCCCGCGGCATCAAGGACGCGGCCAAATCCATGGCCTCGCTGGCGCTCAAGCTGCTCAAGAAGGAAACTCTCGGCCCCGCCGCCGAGGAGAACTACATCAGCCGCGGCTTCCGCCGCGTCTTCTTCCACGAAAAAAACGGCGCTCAGCGCGGCCTGGAAATGCTGCTCAAGAAGATGGCCGGCGAGCCGTTCCAGACCGAGTACGAGATGCCGACCTTCAAAAAGATCGCACCCTGCGCGCCCGTCAAGGACCTCAAGCACGCCACCATCGCCCTGATCACCTCCGGCGGCATCGTCCCCAAGGGCAATCCCGACAAGATCCGCGTCTCCTCCGCGGAGTCCTACGGCCGCTACGACATCACCGGCCTGAACGACCTCACCCCCGAGAACTACGAGTCCATCCACGGCGGCTACGACACGCAGTGGGCCAACGCCGATCCCGACGTGGTGCTACCGCTCGACGAGATGCGCGAGCTGGAGAAGGAGGGCAAGATCGGCAAAATCTACAAGTACGTGTACTGCACCACCGGCACCGGCACGGCCGTGGCCTGGGCCGAGAAGTTCGGCCAGGAGATCGGCCCGGAGCTGAAAGCCGCGGGCGTCGACGCCGCCATTCTCACCTCCACCTGAGGCTCCTGCACTCGATGCGGTGCATCGATGTCGCGTGAAATCGAGAAGGCGGCCGGCATTCCCGTCGTACAGATCGCCACGATCGTGCCGATCATGATGACTGTTGGTTCCAACCGGATCGTCCCCGGAGTCGCCATCCCCCACCCCGTGGGCAAGCCCGAGCTTGGCGACGCAGAGGACAAAAAGGCCCGCCGCAAGCTGCTCGAAAAGGCGCTCGAGGCGATGGTCACGCCGATCGACAAGCAGACGATTTTCAAAGCGTTCTAGCGTTCGAAGAATGGCTCCTGTCGCTTTCCTGTGATGGGACACCAAAAAGCCGGCGGAACCTCGTCGGGTTCCACCGGCTTTTTGCGCCGCCGCGCAAATGAAAATTTTCACGATCCATTCTCTCAGGCATAAAACCACGTTAACAAAGACGAATTTAACGTCTGATTCTTGAAATCATTTTCTCGGAGGGCTGACCATGATCGTCACCAACAATCCGGACGTCGAAGCGGCGAAACTCGACGCGACCGTGCTGGTCGAAGGAAGTCCGCTGGACGTGCTGCTGAAAGTTTCCGAATATGTGGAGAAAAAATGGCATCTGGTCACGCATCCGCTGTCGGCGAACAACCGCCTCAACAGAAGCCCTTATCGTTCCGTCGTCGTCGCCGAAAAATCCTCGTGGGAGGGCGACGACCGGGACATTCTCGACCGGGCGATCGAACTTCTGTCGCGGCAGGGCTTCGACGATCCCAAGGGAGCCGACGCCGATTACCGCTGGATCGACCTTGAGCATTTGAAAACGGCTCTTGCCGAAGCGGCAAAACTCCACGTGTGATTCGGTTCCCGTCGCAGAGGCCCTGCGTGCCGCGGCTTGGACGGAAACCGCAAGAGCGTGCCGTGAAAATCACGGCCGCAACGTATTGAAATGGAAGGGATGATTCGTTATGGAAGAACAGAAACGGGACAGTTTTGGCAGTCGCATCGGTTTTATCCTTTCGGCCGCCGGATTTTCCATCGGCCTCGGCAACGTCTGGCGTTTTCCTTACCTCACCAGCAAGTTCGGCGGCGGCGCTTTTGTGCTCGCCTACGTGCTGATCTGCGTTTTCGTCGGTCTGCCTCTGTTCCTCGGCGAGCTGAGCATCGGCCGCCGCATGAGAGCGACGCCCATCGTCGGCTTCTTGAAGGAAAAGAAGCCTTTCTGGTCGCTGATCGGCTGGGTCGGAGCCATCGCCTGCATCGTGCTGATGGCCTATTATACGGTCATCATCGGCTGGATGGTCCGCTACGCCGTGAAGGCTTTGAGCGGCGTCTTCGCCGGTTCCACCTTCGAGCAGACCAAAATGATGTTCAGCGACTTCATGAAGAGCCCCTTCGAGCTGATCGCCTACACCGTCGTCGTCTTCGTCGCGCTCGGGCTGGCGATTTCCCGCGGCGTCAAGGAAGGCGTCGAGAAACTTTGCAAGTGGCTGCTGCCCATCCTCGGCGTCATGATCGTGACGCTGGCCGTCCGCTCGCTGACGCTCAGCCCCGTGGAAGGCGTCGGCAAAACCGCCATGGACGGCATGAGATGGTACCTCAGCCCCGATTTCAGCCAGCTGGGCAACCCCGAAGTGTGGCTGTATGCCCTCGGACAGAGCTTCTTCTCCATCGGCGTCGGCATCGCCACCGCCGTCGTGTACGGCTCCTATCGCAGCGACGCCGACAACATGCCCAAGGACGCCGCCATGGTCGTGACCATGGATACTTCTTTCGCGCTGATCGCCGGCGTGGTCATCTTCCCGGCTCTGCTCGTCTACGGCGCCGATCCCAACGCCAGCGGCGTCGGCCTGGTCATGGAGATCATGCCCGTCGTCTTCGGCAAGATGCCCATGGGGTCGTTTTGGGCTTCGCTGTTCTTCATTCTCGTCGCCGTCGCCGGCTACACCTCCGGGCTCGGCTATCTCGAGGCTCCCGTGGCCTGCTTCGCCGATTTCTTCAAGGTGAAGCGCAGCAAGATGACCTGGATCGTCGTCTTCGTCATGTTCGCGCTCAGCCTGCCCTGCGTCTATTCGCTCAGCGAAGGGCACGGCTGGATGTCCGCGTGCCGGATCCTCGGCAAGAGCATCTTCGACTTCGCCGATTACCTGTCGGGCAACGTGATGATGCCGGTCGACGCGCTGCTTGTTTCGCTCTACATCTCCTTCGTGCTGAAGTTCAACGGCTACATGGAAGAGGCGAACAAGGGCCTGAACGAAAGCCATGCCTGGCGCGTCAGCGGCTGGTGGAGACCCTGGATCACCTACGGCCTGCCGGTCGTGCTGATCGTGATCATGTACCGCAACGTGTTCTAGAAAAGGAGCGCCGTTCCGCGCCAAGCGGCGCAGTGAATGAAAAATCCCCGCCGAACGGGCGAAAGCCCGCGCGTCGGGGATTTTTTGCGTTCAAGGCGAGACGTTTTGCCGCGGCGGCATGGAAGTGATAGAATACAGCGCAAGCCGCCGCGCGGCGTTTTGCTTCGTCAATTTTGCGTCCAGAAAGGGAGTCGTCGGCATGAAAAACGGGCTTGGAGACGCGGTGCTGTTTTTCCTTCCGTTCGCCGCTTCCGGTTTTTTCCTCATAAAAAACCGGAAGCTCGGCTCGCTGGCGGTCCTTCTCGGCTACGCGCTGGCGGTGGCTCAGGCGGTCTGCGCCGCCGTGCTGAACCGGGATCTCGATTATTTTGTCTTCATGCGGCTCGACTGGGACATGCTGCGCATGGCGCCGTCCGTCATGGCGGCGAGCAGCGCCGTCTTTATCGCAATTACGGCGCTGGTTCTGCTCGCCGTCTGGCTGAATTGGACGGGGCGGCTGCGGCGCGTTTTCACGCCGAAGCGCCGCTTTCTGCGTCTGGGCCTGCTGGCGCTCTGCGCGCTGACAATCGTTTTTTCGCCCGTAACCTCGGTTTATTGGGAGATGCTGAAGTCATGGCGGCACTACGCACGGGCCTCGTCCTGTTCCGAGGCGGAGCTGTTCGCGGCGCTGGGGGCGCGGCGAAAGCCGGTTGCGGAGGCTGACGTCGCAGCCGAAGCGGGCAGGAATATCGTGGTCGTTTACTGCGAGTCGCTGGAGAACAATTTTTTGAACCGGGAGGATTTTCCGGACTCGCTGCCGCGCCTGCACCGCCTTATCGACGCCGGCTGGAGTTCGTGGAGCGATTACCGCTGTGTCAGCGGCGCGACCTGGACCATCGGCGCGTTGTACGCGACGCAGACGTCGTTTCCCGCCTTTTTCGGCGGCGCGGGCGACGAGCTGTTCGACCGGCTCCGGAGCAGCCGGCTGACGTCGTATACGAAGGTGATGCGGCGAGCGGGGTACGACTGCCTGTTTCTGGCGGGCTGCGAGCTCGGCTTCGGCGGCACGGGCGGCCTCATGAAAATGCTGGGCTACCGCGTCAAGGGATTCCGCGACTTCGAAAAGGGCTGCGAAAAAACCGTCTGGGGCGCTCACGACGCCGACCTGTTCGAGCAGGCCAAGCTCGAATATTCGCGCCTGGCGGCCGCCGGACGCCCGTTCAACCTGACGCTGCTGACAGTCGACACACACTTTACGAAGGGACTTCCCGACGCGCGCCTGAAGGATAAGGTGTCGCCCGCGGTGCCGCCCATGAGCCACGAGTACTGCATGGCCTGTCTGGATTATCTGCTCGGCGACTTCGTCGATTTCGTCGCAGCGCAACCGGGCGGCCGGGAGACGGCGATCGTGATCCTCGGCGACCATCTGATGATGGGCAGCGAGAACAACACGCCGATCCTCGGACGTCTGAAAAAACGCCCGCGCACGGTGGCGCTGCTGACGAACCGCCGCGCCGCGGGCTGGGACCCGCGCGGCGAGATCGGCTTTTACAACGTTCCCCGGCTGATCCTCGATCTGGCCGGAATCAAACACAACGCGCTGTTCCTCGACGGACTCGTGCCGAACCTTTCGCCGCGGACGATCGAAGCGCGCAGCGCCGAACTGACCGCCCTCAACCTGCGCCTGACCGTCGGGGACGCGGCGGAGCCGAAGGCGGAAAATGATATCAATTAAACATCATAATTCATGATGCCTTGGAAACTCAGCGACGACGTGAAACAGTTCCACGTGGAACATCAAAAGACGCCCCCGGCGCGGGCCGATGAATTTTCTTTATCGGCCCGCGCCGGGGGCGCTTTTTTGTCGGAGAAAATGTTGCGTTCCCTTTCGGATCTGGAGGTCGTTTCCGTTTTTGCGGCATCTTTTCGAGGCAGTGTCCGCGCCGCGGGCTATTCGTCCCGGCGCGGCATGCGGGGCGCGAACTTTTCCGCGCCGGCGGTCATCGACTGGATGTAGGCGGCTGCCTCCTGCAGCGCCGGCACGGCTTTTTCGATCAACTGCGGCGTGAGGCGTTCCGTGGTGCTGGCGAGGCCGAGCGCGCCGAGCAGCTCGCGGCCGGCGCCGAAAACGGGCACGTCCAGCGCCGCGGTGCCGTAGGTGCGCTCTTCGCGCGAGACGGCGTAGCCGCGGCGCAGCGTCTCTTCGACGGCGCGCAGCACTTCGTCGGCGGTCGTCGGCGTGTGCTCGGTATAGCGCGGATAAGGGGCTGCGGCGAGGATTTTGGCGCGCAGTTCGTCCGGCCCCCAAGCAAGCATCACCTTGGAGGCGGCGCCGTAGGGGAACTTCGCCTCGCTGCCCTCGGGCGTGACGTAGCGCGCCAGCTGCGCGCGGCAGACGGAACAGACGCACAGGCGCCGGTCGTTGCGGATGATCTGGAAGGAAACGTTCTCGTCCAGTTCGCGGGCCAGCTGTTCCAGCTGCGGGCGCAACACGTGGAGCAGCGGATTGTGGCGCTCGAACGCCTTGCCCAGCGACAGCACGCGGGGACCGAGCACGTAGCGGGCGTCTTCGCCGCGGCGGATCACGTAGCCCATCCGCTCCATCGTGCCGCACAGGCGCATGACGCGCGATTTGTGGATGCCCAGAGCGTTGCTCAGTTCCGTCAGCGACGCCGAGCCCTCCGTTTCGAGAAAATCAAGCGCCTCGAGGCTGAACACGACCGAGGCGTTCAGCCGTTCGGCTTCTTTGACGCGGTTTTTCAGCTCCATGCGGAGTCCTCCTTGCAGGGACGACGTTCGCCGCAAAAGCGGGCGCGCCGTCAGCGCGTTGAATTTCGGCGGGAGGCTTGACAACCTTCGCTGGCTTGCTAAAATAATAGCAATTTTTAAAAATAGAATCAAGTGCCATAAAAATAGAACTTTTGCGCGCCCGATTTTGATCGGACGGCGCGGGACGGAGGATTCTCGATGAAGGAAAAGATGTTTGCGCTGATCGACGCGCTGAAGCCGGAGCTGTCGGCGATGTCCGACGACATTTACGATCATCCCGAGGTCGGCCTGACGGAGGTCCGCGCTTCGGCGCTGCTGACGGAATGGCTGGAGAAGCGCGGCTTCGCGGTGGAGCGCGGCGTCGGCGGTCTGCCCACGGCGTTCCGCGCCGTGTACCGCCGCGGCGAGGGCGGCCCGCGCATCGGCCTGCTCTGCGAGTACGACGCGCTGCCCGCTCTGGGGCACGCCTGCGGCCACCAGATGCAGGGGCCGTGTATTCTCGCGGCGGCGGCGGCGCTGAAGGATTCCGGCCTGCCCGGTCCGTTCTCGGTGGTCGTCTACGGCACGCCCGCCGAGGAGACGGAAGGCGGCAAGATCCTCATGATCAAAAACGGCGACTGCTTCCACGATATCGACGTGGCCCTGATGATGCACGGCAGCGGCGAGACGACGACCGACGTCAAGTCGATGGCGCTGACGAACTTCTTCGTCGCATATCATGGCACGGCGGCGCACGCGGCGATCAGGCCCGAACTGGGACGCAGTTCGCTGGACGCGATGTCGCTGGCGTTTCACGGCGTGGAGTGCCTGCGCGAGCACGTCAAGGAAGACACGCGCATCCACTACAACATCACGGACGGCGGCGGCACGGGCGCGAACACGGTGCCGGCTTTCACCAAAGCGCAGTTCTACGTGAGGTCCTACAACCGCGCCTATCTGGAGAGCGTGATCGCACGTTTCCTCAAGGTGCTGCGCGGCGCGGCCATGATGACGGAAACGGAAGTGGAGATCGAGCGCCGCAAGGACGTGGACAACAAGATCCCGGCGCTGAAACTGAACGACGTGATCATGGAAAACGCGCGGCTCGTGAACGCGCCGGCGATCCGACCGCCGCGCCAGAAGACCGGTTCGACCGATCTCGGCAACGTCATGCAGCTCATGCCGGGTTCGTGCATCCGCGTGGCCTTCGTGCCCGAGGGCTCGCCCTCGCACTCGCAGGCGTACCTGGACGCCGGAAAGACGGAAGCCGCCCACAGCGCCATCGTCACCGGCGCCAAGGTGCTGGCCGGCGCGGCGGCCGATCTGATTTCCGTCCCCGGTCTGCTGGACGAGATCAAAAAAGAGTTCGCAACGCGCAAGGCGCAGCTCGAGGCCGAATCGCGCGCGTAGGTACAAGCGTCGTGGTCCTTGGGGTTTTATTGTTGGAAGCGAATTTGTGAGGAGGGTTTTGTTATGGCAGAAGAAGTGAAAAAAGCGGAAGCCTCGGCAGCCAAGCCCAAAAAGGCGATGAACACGCTGGTGATCATTTTCTCCGTCGTCGTGATCGCCTGCCTGGCGACGTGGATCATTCCCGCCGGCGAGTTCAACCGCGTCAAAGTCGGCTCGCGCTCCGTCGTCGACGCGGCGTCGTTCCACTGGGTGGAGAAAAGCCCCGTCAATCCGCTGCTGATCCCGCTGCACATCGCCAAAGGAGCCAAGAGTGCCGTCGACCTGCTGTTCATGCTGCTGTGCTCCGGCGCGGCCTTCGCCGTCGTCATCAAGTCGGGGGCCATGCATTCGTCGATCGGCACGCTGGCGCTGAAGTACCGCGAGCGCAAATCGATGTTCGTGCTGTCGATGTTCGTGCTGTTCTGCTTCATCATGCTCACGCGCGGCCTCGTCGAATTCGTGGCGTTCGCGCCGGTGCTGGTGATGATCTGCCTGGCGCTCGGGCTTGACTCGGTCACCGCCGTCGCCATCATGACCGGCGGCACGGCCGTCGGCTTCGCCACCGGCATGCTCCAGCCCAGCACGACGCTGATCGCCCAGGAGCTGGCGGGGCTGCCGCCGTTTTCGGGACTGTGGTACCGCGCCATCTGCTTCGGCCTGTACATGATCCTGACCGGTTTTCTGATCTGGCGCTACACCGTGAAGATCGGCAAGGATCCTGCGGCGTCGCCGATGTACGACCTGGACCGGGCGGAGAATCTCGGCGATTCCGACGCGATCAAGGCGTACGGCCCCATGGATCCGCGCAAATGGCTGGTGACGCTGGCGACCGTGGCGGCGATGGTGCTGATGGTTTACGGCAGCATTCGGTGGAAGTGGAAGTATCAGGAGCTTTCCGCCACGTTCATCGGCCTGGCCATCGTCGCCGGGCTGTGCGCGCGCATGAAGCCCGCGGAAATCTCCAAAACGTTCGTGGACGGCGCCAAGACGATGGTCATGGTCTTCTTCCTCGTCGCCGCGGCGCGCGCCATTTCCAGCATCCTCACCGACGGCAGGGTGCTCGACACGATCGTCTACGCCCTCGGCGAAGCGCTCAAGCTCGTTCCCGCCGTGCTTCAGGCCCCGGCCATGTTCATCGCCAACCTGCTGATCAACACGGTCATCCCGTCCGGCTCCGGCCAGGCGGCGGCCGTGATGCCGATCATGCTGCCGCTGGCCGACATCATCGGCATGACCCGGCAGACGGCCATCCTCGCCTTCAACTTCGGCGACGGCTTCTGCAACTGGGTCATCCCCACCAGCTCGGCGCTGATGGCGGTGCTGGGCATCGTCAACATGCCCTTCGAGCGCTGGATGAAGTACAGCTGGCGCGTCTTCCTCTGGTGGGTGGCGCTGGGCTGCGTGCTCGTCTCCGTCGCGCAGATGATCGAGCTGGCGTGAATGAGTTCGCCGGGTTTCGCGAAGAAGGCAAGGTTCTGCATTGCGCAGGATCTTGCTTTTTATGTTTTTTTGCTATAGGATTCGAAAAGGGATCGGCGGCGCATCCCCTGCGACAAGAATCCACTCATACTGATTCTTAATAGAAAGTATTAACATAGTTTTCCGGGCGTTCGGCCTTTTAATTAAGAAATAGTATCAGCACAAAAATGCGATGAGGTGTCTGCGATGAACGGCGATAATCATGAGCTACCGCTTATCAGCGTCATTTTTCCTGCTTATAACGTGGAAAAATTTGTCGAGAAGGCCGTTGCTTCCGTCATGAAGCAAGATTATCCCCATTTCGAGATTGTCTTCATAGACGACCGCTCAACTGACAACACCGCGTCCGTTGCGCAACGGACGCTGGATTCGTGCACGCGCCCCGTTCGCCTGATCAGGAGAACGGAGAACCGCGGCGTGTCGGCGGCGCGCAATCTGGGACTTGCCTTGTCGCGCGGAGAATTCGTGTGTTTCATCGACGCGGACGATTTTATCGAGCCCAACTATCTGACGCTCCTGTATAACGCGATTTCAGCGGAGAAATCCGACCTCGCATTGTGCGGGTTCAACCACTATTTTGTCGATTCGGGAAAAACAGTCCCTGAGCGCTTCAAATTAAAGAAATCACTTGCGCAGCCTGAAGACTATCTTTTCGCCTGGCATATGCGAAAGATTTCCACATCAGTTTGGGGCTTCCTTTACCGCCGAGAGTTTCTTTTGTCAAAAGGAATTCGCTTCAACGAGCGGTGCAACAGAGGGGAAGACGGCGAGTTCATTCAGAAAATTCTCGTGCGAAGCTCCAAAACGGTCTTCGTGCGCGAGCGCCCTTACAATTATGTCCATCACGACCAACAGATTACGGCGATTGGGAGAGAAGATGAGCGCGCTCCCGGGCTGAAAAAGGAAATGACCCTGGCTTCGGTGAGGGCTGCCCGGTATGTCCTTCGTTACAGCCGCTCGAAAAAAGTTCGCTATGCAGTCAGGTATATCCAGGAACCGGAAATACTGATCGGCCGTTTCACTTTTTACGCACGCAGAAGAGATTGGGAAAATTATCGGTCGCGGCTGCGCTTTCTTCGCCACAGGATGGTTCGGAAAATTCTCCTCTCAAGTTTTTGGGCCCTCCCCTATTCGCCGGAGCTGTTTTTTAAGTGCGTCGTTCTGTTGTCCGCGCCGAGACTTTTTTATAAATTACGGGCTCGACAGCTTCGTTCACCCCGACCATAAGTCCAAAGAGGAACTTTGCGGCGCTCGTCATTCCGAGATAAGTCCCTGTGGACAATCCCTTTTCGTCGCCGCGCCGACGGGGGTACCATCGAGAAAAAGGGCGGTCTTCCCGCCGCATCGACAGGAAGGTGACTTGCAATGAACCGTATCCCGATAGAAGACGAAATCGCGGCGCTGCGGCGCGACCTGCACCGCCATCCCGAGCTGAGCGGCCGGGAAACGCGCACGGCGGCCCTCGTCGCCGCCGAACTGGAGCGTCTGAGGCTGAAGGTGATCCGCGCGCCCGAAAAAGGCAACAGCCTGCTGGGCGTGCTCGACACGGGACGTCCGGGCAGGACGCTGGCGCTGCGCGCCGACATGGACGCGCTGCCGCTGCAGGAGAACGCCTGCAACCTGAACGGGCCCAAAGCGGTCGTCTCCGAAATCGACGGCGCGGCGCACATGTGCGGGCACGACTTCCACACCGCGGGCATGCTGGCGGCGGCGCGACGATTGAGCGCCGCCAAGGAGCGGCTGCGGGGGCGGCTGATATTCTGTTTCGAGTCCGGCGAGGAGATGGGCCTGGGCGACGACGCGCGCGCCCTGCTGGCGGAACTGAAGCCGATCGACGCGATTTTCGGCGTTCACGTGCAGGCGGCTTTCCCCTGCGGGACGGCAGTCGTGATCGACGGCTCCTGCACGGCCGGCTGCGAGACCTTCGCCGTCAAGGTGCGGGGCAAGAGCGCGCACGGCGCCATGCCGCACCTCGGCCTCGATCCGATCAACTGCGCCGCGCAGATCCTCTGCGGCGCCAATTCGATCATCTCGCGCCGCGTCAACGCCCGCGAGGCGGCCGTGCTGACGGTGTGCAACTTTCACGGTGGCTCGACGTGGAACCGCATTCCCGACGAATGCCGCATGGAGGGCAGCCTGCGCTTTTTCAGCGAGCGGGTGGGGCGCGACCTGCACGCGCTGCTCGAACAAACGGCGGCCGGAATCGCTGCGGCCGACGGCTGCACGGCCGAAGTGCATTGGCGCAACTGGTGCCCTCCCTCGGTCAACGACGCGGCGCTGGCGGCGCTCGCCCGCGCGGCGGCGGAAAAAATCGGCGCCGACGTGATCGCCGGCGAGCCGTGGATGGCTTCCGAGACGTTCGCGCGCTATCGCGAGATCTGTCCCGAAGTATTGGCCTTCGTAGGCTGCGCCAATCCCGACAAGGGCTGCGGCGCGCCGCAGCACAGCGACCGGTTCGACGCCGACGAAGACTGCCTGGCACTCAGCGCGGCGCTGACCGTTCAGTTCGCGCAGGACTTTTTGGGCGGGGCTTGAACAAAGGCCACCACGGAGACGCGAAGACACGGAGAAAAGCAAAAAAGACGAAGAGTCGCTTCGCAAAAGAGAGCGGCCGCAGTCAAAAAAACTGCGGCCGCTCTCTTTTGCGAGACTCTCGAACGTCCCGGCCATGAAATATGAATGAGTTTTTTAGTATAAATTTTCGATAAGAAGGGCGCAGTTTTTCTGGCCCTTTTATCGCGCCAACGGCGCGCCGGAAACTGCACGAAATCGCGCCCTGAAGCTCGGGCATTTTCAACGATGCTTTCTCGTCGAAAATCAGGATTCGCATCTTTCGATTTTCTTCGTGCCTCCACGGCCGCGGCGGCACAGACGTTTTCCGGCGGCGGAAAGTCCGGCTCGCCGATGCGAGCGCGGTCACGTCGACGCCCTGCGCACCACTTTCTCCACGCGGGACGAAAGCCTGATCGTGGCCGAAGGGACGATGTTTTTCGCTCGGGTTGAGATCACTGCGGTCATCTCTTTTCAGGGAATTGCGGATGGAATCGGTCATGGGGCCGTAAAGCGCGTTTGGGGGAGTGAGCTTTCGCGGCTGATGCCATCTCCGTTTTCCTGGGCGCGCTTTGCCTGCCCCGCGGGGCGGCGGCTGGACTGGCGGCGCAGCGTGCCGCGGATGACGCGGATCACCTGCGAGGCCGTGCGCTCCAGATCCTCGCGCGAACGCTGGAACGACTGCGACGTGGTGCAGGGGCCGGACGTGATCGGAAAGACCGCCGTCAGTCCCATGCTCATCAGCGGCCCCACGTGGCCGCGCACGCAGCCCACCAGCGCGACCAGCGGCACGCCGGCGGCGCGCGCCCGCGCCGCCAGGCCGGAGATCACCTTGCCCTGCGCCGTCTGGTGGTCGATGCGTCCCTCGCCGGTGAAGATCACGTCGGCGCGCTTGATCTCGCTGTCGAGACGGACGACTTGGGCCAGCAGGTCGACGCCCCTGGCCAGCCTGGCGCCGAGCAGCCCGGTCAGTCCGGCCCCAGCGCCGCCGGCCGCGCCGCCGCCGGGCAGATCAAGCACGTCGCGTCCCGTGGTGCGTTCGACCGCGGCGGCGAAACGGCGCAGCCCCGCGTCGAGACGTTGGACGATCTCCGCGGTAGCGCCCTTCTGCGGTCCGTAGACAGCCGCGGCGCCGCTGGCGCCGCAAAGCGGATTCCGCACGTCGCAGGCGAGCATCAGCTCTGTTTCCGCAAGACGCGGATCGAGGCGCGACAGGTCGATGCGTTCGACCTTTTCCAGCGATTCGCCGCAGGGCGGCAGCTCGCCGCCGGCGGCGTCGAGAAAGCGCGCCCCCAGCGCGGCGAGGATGCCCATGCCGCCGTCGTTGGTGGCGCTGCCGCCCAGGCCGAGCACGACGAAGCGGCTGCCCGCGTCGAGCGCGGCGCGGATCTGCTCGCCCGTTCCCAGCGAAGTGGTATGGAGCGGGTTGCGCCGCCCGAAGGGAATCAGCGGCAGTCCGGAAGCGGCCGCGATTTCCACGACCGCGCCGCGGTCCGGCAAAAGCCCCCAGGCCGCCTCGACAGGGCGTCCCAGCGGCCCCGTGAAGAGCCCGTGCACCGTCCGCCCGTGCATGGTGCGCACGAAAGCCTCGACGGTGCCCTCGCCGCCGTCGGCGATGGGCAGGATCTTCAGCTCCGCCCACGGGCAGCCGCGCCGCACGCCGCGGGCCACGGCTTCCGAAGCCTCGAGCCCGCTGATGTTCCCCTTGAACGAATCCATTGCGATCAAAACTCTCATCGATTTCACCTCCCCGCCGGGGAAAAGTAGTCTGCGCTCATTTTAGCGTATCTGCCGGCGAAAAGGGGAACGGCCCGCGAAGATTTTCAGGCGGAAATCTGACAAAAAAAATTTTTCAGAGTATAATTTTTACGACGTATCGCCCCTTTTCGCCGTTGCAGCGAAAAAATTCTCACGAGAAGTCGAGGTGTGTGAAAAATGAACGCAACGAAAACGTTCGTCGCTTCGCTGGCCGTCCTCTGCCTGTCCGCCGGCGGCGTTTCGGCGATGACCCAGAAGGAATTCGTCGATCTGTGCCGCGACGGCGACCCCGCCGAGATCACGCTGGCCCTCCGCAATGAGAATCTGTCGCCCGTCAAGGCTGCCAGCGGCGTCACGCCCCTGATGGGCGCGGCTTCCGCCCGCGGCGCGGCCGCCTCGGTGGAAAAACTGCGGCTGCTGATCGACGCCGGTGCCAAGGTCAACGTCGCCGACGGCAACGGCATGACCCCGCTGATGTACGCCGCCCAGTTCGGCGACAGCCCCGACGTGCTCCGCTTCCTGCTTTCGGCCGGAGCCAACCGCGAGGCCAAAGACCGACGCGGCTGGACGCCCCTCGCTTTTGCCGCCGCCAAAAACGGTTCGGTCGAAATGGTAAACGCCCTCGTCGACGCGGGCGCCAATATCGACGCCCGCGCCCGCGACGGCGCCACGCCGCTGCTGCTGGCCCTGCGCGGCGGCGCCAACCGCGGCGCCGTGATCTCGCTGCTCGATTCAGGCGCCGACCGCGAAGCGAAAGATCTGTCGGGGCGCGTCCTCGGCGATTATTTCAAAGCAAGCCGCTTCAAGGACGATGCCGACATCGCTGCCCGCCTTCAGAATTCCGCCGGGCAGAAGCCGCTCGAGCCTTCGCGATTCGTCCAGCTGTGCCGCTTCGGCAGCGCCCAACGCCTGCGCTCCGCACTGAAGGCCGGGAGCGATCCCAACGCTGCCGTCGACGGCCTGACGCCGTTGATGTGGGCCGCCCGGGACAACCGCGATAAAGACGTGCTGAGCGCGTTGATCGACGCCGGCGTCGACGTGAACGCCCAGGACCCGGAAGGGCGCACGGCCCTGATGTACGCCGCGAAGAACCCCGCCGCCGTTCAGATCCTGATGAACGCCGGCGCGCGTGTCGATCTGTTCGACACAAAAGGCCGCAGCGCCCTCGAATACGCCGAGGAAGCCGGCGCCAAAATCGACGAGCTGGGCGGACTGAAAGCCGCGGTCGAGAACCACCGCGCCCGGGCGGACTACGAAAACAAACTCGGCGCTCAGAAGGCCGAGTCCGATAAAAAAATCGCCGAGCTGACCCGGCAGCTCGAGAAAGAACGAACCGTCCATCAGGTGACAAAGGACGCCGCCCGCCAGGCCGAAGAAGAAGCCCAAGCCGCCGCCGAACAGGCCGCGGCCGAGAAGGCCGAACTGACCAAACAAATTGAGGCGGCCCAAGCCCAAATCGCCGCACTGACCCGGCAGCTCGAATCCGAAAAGGCGGCCCACCAGGCGGCGAAAGACGCGGCCGTGAAAAACGACGAAGCCGCGAAAGCCGAATTGGCCGAGGCCTCTACGGCGCTCGAAGCGGCAAAAGCCGCCGTGGCCGAACTGAACGTCCGGATCGAAGCTGAAAAGGCCGCGGCCGAGAAGGCCGACGAAGCCGCGAAAGCCGCCGCGGCCGAATCTGCCAAGGAGCTTGCCGCCGCCCAAGCCCAAATCGCCGCACTGACCCGGCAGCTCGAATCCGAAAAAGCGGCCCGCCAGGCGACGAAGGATGACCCGCTTTCCCCCGCCGAGGAAGCGAAAAAGCCTCTGGGCGGCCTGCTTGACCTGCTTCGGCGCGCAGGAGGCGCGCCGAAGGAATAACCCTTCGGGCTGAAAAAAAGGGCCTGCGCCCGGCTCGCCGCTTGACGATCCGGGCACAGGCTCTTTGCGTTGTTCGGGAGGGCGGTTATTTCTTCATGAGCCCCTTGCCGGCGTTCCACGCCTGGCCGGCTTTCTCGCCCGAAACGTAGTAGCCGGACTGGAACTGATCGAAGATCAGCGCCTTCAATTTGGCGGGTACGATTTTTCCTCTCGCGAACGGCGATAAAGTTCATAAAAAACGGCGCGATATCTGGGGGCATGCCTCTCTTTTAGGCTTGCCTCCGAAGATAAGAAAAGATAAAATTATGCGCATGTGCAAAGGCGGGACAGCAGAGCCGCTTTTCTTTTTCCGATCGGGGAAACGGCCCGTTCGAACCGAAAGGCGGCGGCTTTGAAGCCTACAAAACCTATGAAACCGCGGGACGCGCGTTCTTTGCGGCACGGACGCGCGAAGCGCGGCATTTTCAATGATGCCTTTTAATTGAGAATCAGGATCAGAGAGTATCTGCGCAAAAGGGCGCTGGAGACCGGCGGAGACATCGCAGGCCCCAGCCGGAGATCGGGGTCGCCCTTTCGTGGGGTGATCCCGACGGAGCCAGAAAGATCATGACAGGCACGACACAAGAGACGAGGGGCAGGGGGTAGTGTATGAGTATGAGAAAAGCGGCCGCGCTGGCGCTTTCGGCGGCGCTTTTGGCGACGCCCGTTTACGCGGACGGTTTTGCGGTCTATGAGTGGAGCGCCCGCGGCGTGGGTATGGGCGGCGCGATGATGTTCGGCGACGAAGCTTCGCTGATCGCCTACAATCCGGCGGCGATCACGCAGTTCGACGAGAAGGGCACCTTTTCCGGCGCCGTGACTTACATCGCGCCGCGCGGCTCCGCCGATTTCCTCGACGGCGGCGACAACGTCTTTCTGACGCAGCACAACAAGAACAATCCGGCCTATGTGCCCGCCTTTTTTCACGCGCGCAGGATCCAGCCCAACGCCTGGTTCGGCGTCGGCGTTTACCCGCGCTTCGGCTTGAAAGCCTCCTATGATCCGGGCTGGTACGGCCGCTTCAGCAACCGCAGCATCGAGTTTCTGTCGGTCTCCTTCGCTCCCAACGTGGCCTGGAAGATCGCGCCGTCTTTGTCGATGTCCGTGGGCGCGGAGCTGATGTACGCCGGGCTGAAGCTCGACAAGTCGACCCGCCTCGGCGGCGAGACGCCGATCGATCTCGACGGAGACAGCTGGGGCGTGGGCTGGAACGTCGGCCTGAGCTGGCAGGCGACGCCCCGGCTCTCGCTGGCGGCGCTGTACCGTTCCGAAGTCAAGCAGACGGTCGAGGGCGACGTGAACCTGTACGGCGGGCTGGGGCAGATCGCCACGCGGGGGCATGGATCGATCCATCTGCCCGAAAGCTATACTTTCGGCGTCGGCTACAGGTTCAGCGACCGCACGCGCGTCGAGTTCAACGCCATCAAGACGATGTGGAGCTCCTACAAAGACCTGACCATCAACGTCACCGTGCCCGCGCCGTTCCGCCCGTTTCTCGGCGGGCTCGCCAGCTATCCGTACAACGAAGCGAAAAACTGGCGCGACGGATGGCGCTACCAGTTCGGCATTGAGCACAAGATCAACGACAGATGGACGATCCGCGCCGGCTTCGTCTCCGACGACTGCTCTTCCTGCGATCCCGACGACGCCGATTTCATGGTGCCCACCGGCACGCGCCGCACCTACACCGTCGGCGCCAGCTGCCGCGTCAAAAACGTCGAGTACTCGTTCGGCTACGGCTACATGGACGTCGGCGACAAACGCATCAACGGCGCCGGCGAAAAAGGCGAAGACGCCTTCACGCGCGGCTGCGACGCCCACATCGTTTCGATCGGCGCGCGCATCGACCTGTGATTTTCGTCTGCAAACGGATATAATTCAAGGGCAGAAGCTGAAAAAGCTTCCGCCCTTTTCCTTTATCCTCTTTCCGAAGGAGCGATTCCCATGAACTGGCTTCCCTTTCTCAGCTATGTTCTTGTCTCCACCTTCACGCCCGGGCCGAACAACATCTCCTCGATGTCCAACGCCGGCCGCTACGGCTTCGGCGCTTCGCTGCGCTACCGCCTGGGGATCTTCTGCGGCTTCTTCGCCGTGCAGCTGCTGGCGGCTTTGTTCAGCGCCACGCTGCTGGATTATATCCCCGCCGCCCAGCCTTACATGCTGGCTCTCGGCGCCGCATACATCCTCTGGATGGCCTGGAAGACGCTGACCAGCCGATCCGGCGGTGAAGAAACGTCCGCCGCCGACAACGCTTTTCTGTCGGGCATGCTGCTCCAGTTCGTCAACGTCAAGGGGCTCATCTACGCCATGACCATCATGTCGACTTTTGTGCTGCCCTGCGTCCGTTCTCTTCCCGTGCTGATTCTTTTCGCGCTCGGGCTGGCGGGCACGGCCTTCGTCTCGGTCAACTGCTGGGCCGCTTTCGGCGCCGCCTTCAGCCGCGCTCTGCGCCGCCACGAACGCGCCGCAAACGCCGTCATGGCCCTGCTCCTCGCCTACTGCGCGCTGTCGCTGTATCGGTAGCGAAACGATCCCGCTCCATGTTTTGCCAATCGCCGGGGCGCGTGCTATAATGCCGCTGGCACTTCGCGGAGGGGTGGCCGAGCGGTCTAAGGCGGCAGTCTTGAAAACTGTTGAGCGCAAGCTCCGGGAGTTCGAATCTCTTCCCCTCCGCCATCGGAAATTTCACGCATAAAAATCGCGGCCGGTCATCGTTGAGCCTATGCTCTTCGATGACCGGCCGCGATTTTTTTCTCTCCGTCTTTCTGCGCTTCGGCAAGAAGATCTTAGCCGCTCTGTTTCTCCGTGTCGTATTTTCTTTCGGCTGTGCCGACGATGACGGTGCCGACGAGGTCGCCGAGGCAGTTGTTCGTCGTGGTGCCCATGTCGAAGAGGCGATAGAACGCGGCGATGACGCCGACGACTTCAATGGGCAGTCCCACGGACTGGACGACGACCATCAGCTTGACGATGCCGCTGCCGGGGATCCCCGCGCCGCCCATGGAGAGAATGGTGGAGATGAAAATTGCATTCAGCAGCTGAGGCATCGACATGGGCTGACCGATCATCTGGCTGATGAAGAGTATGACGCAGGCATAGAGCAGTACGGAGCCGTCGGTGTTCATCTGCGAGCCGAGGGGGATGGTGAAGCCGGAGACGCGCTCCGGAATGCCGAATTTTTCTTCGGCGGTCTTGATATTGACGGGGATCGTGGCGATGGAGCTGCACGTGGAGATGGTGTAGATCCATACGTCGGCGCTCTCCTTGATGAACCGGAAAGGATTCATGTGAGGCTTGAAGGCCAGAAGGAAGCCGCCGTACACGAAGACGACGTGGGCGAGACAGGCAGCGTAGTAGGTTCCCACGAGCACGGCCATGGAGGTGAAGATACCGGCGCCGTACTTGCCGAAGGAATTGCCCATGAGAAAGAACACGCCGATGGGCGACACTCCCATGACCATGCCGATCAGCGAGAAGACCATGCTGCTGAAGCCGTCGAAGCACTTCTTCATCGTCGCCCTGCGTTCGGGATCTTTGATGCGCAGGATGGCGACGCCGAGCAGAATGGCGATGACCAGCGTCTGCACAACGTTGCCGTCGGCGAACGTCTTGATCATATTGGTGGAAAACAGCCCCTTGAGGAAGCCGGCTAAAGTGATGTCGACGCCGCCCTTGATCTGTTGCGAGGCCATGCCGGCGAAGTTGGCGAACTTTCCGGGCTGGAGCAGCGTTGCTACGATCATCCCGACCACGCAGGCCAGCACAGTGGTGACCACGTAATAGGCGATGATGCGCGCGCTGACGCGGCGCAGGGAAGCCAGACTGTCCTGCGAGGTAATGCCGGTCACGATCGTGCAGAGCACCATGGGGACCACGATCATCTTGATGCAGTTGAGCCAGATGTCGCCGACGAAGCCGAGCTGGACCATGGTCTCGCCGCCCACGAGTCCGGCGACGGAACCGAGGATCATGGCCACGAAAACCTGCGTTGTCAGAGAAATCTTTTTACCGCCGATAATCACTGTGTTGTGCCCCTTTCGAATATGGTCAAAGCGCCGCGTCGATCTCGCGGATGATGGCTGCGGCCCGTTCCGCGTCACGGCGCGTGATGCCTTTGTAAAAGACAAGCCGCACCGAGGTGTTGATGATGGGACGGATCAGCAACCCCTTTTCCCTGGCGCGCTCGCAGAATTCCCGAGGCGTGACGCCGGAGTCCTTTACGTCGAGCATCATGATGTTGGTCTGCACGTTTTTCTGCACGAGCGTTTTTCTCAGCCCCGTCAGCAGCGAAGCGCAGTACGCGGCGTTTTCGTTGTCCTCCCTCAGACGCTCTATATTGTGCTCCAGCGCGTAGATGGCGGGCGCGGCGACAACGCCGGCCTGACGCATGGCGCCGCCGAGCAGCTTGCGGGTGTCCTTGGCTTTGCCGATGAAGTTTTTCGACCCGCAGAGAAGGGATCCCACGGGCGCTCCCAGCCCCTTGGAGACGCAGAACATGAGCGTGTCGGCGTATTGGGCCAATTCCTTCGCGGAAACGCCGAGATACGCGGCGGCGTTGAAAACGCGCGCGCCGTCCATGTGGACCGGCACGCCGTATTTATCGGCCAGGCGGCGGACGGCGGCCATGCGTTCCGGCGTGATACAGGTCCCGCCGGTGTAATTGTGGGAGTTCTCGACGCAGATCAGCTTGACGGATTTTTCCCTGAGCGTTCGTTCCATGTCGGCCGGGTCGGGCATGCCGTCGGCGTCGAATTTGTAAAAAGCTTTTTCCATCTGCCCGAAGCGCGGCTCGAAGGCGGTTTTTTCGCTGCGGTCGAGGTGCTGCAGCTCGTCGACCAGCACGGTGTCGCCGGGGCGGCACCAGGTCAGCAGGGCGGCCTGGTTGCCCATCGTGCCGGAGGCGCAGAACAGCGCGGCTTCCTTGCCCGTGAGAGAGGCCGCCATGTCCTCCAGTTTGTTGACCGTTGCGTCTTCGCCGCGTCCTTCCTCGTCCAGCCGTCCGTCGTCGCCCAACGGCGCCGACAGGATCGTCTCCAGCATGGGGCGGTCCGGGAGCGTAAGCGTATCGCTTCTTAAATCGATCATTGTGCGCCAGCCTCTTTTCGATCGTAAAAATTTGTTCTTGCACCGATATTAAATGTCAACTGTCGAATATAATCCAATATAAATGTTAAAATGTCATCATAGATAAAGATAAATGATCAACGCACATTACCCCAAAATAAGGAGACCGCGCCATGTTTCAGTACGCTGACTATATCTATGCCGTTTACCGCGAACGAAGCTTCAGCAAAGCGGCGGACAAACTATTCATCACCCAGCCGTCGCTCTCGATCACCGTCAAAAAGGCGGAAGCCGAACTGGGACTGCCCATCTTCAACCGCCAGACCGTGCCCGTGACGCTGACGCCGTTCGGGGTGGAATACATTCAGGCGCTGGAACAGCTGCGCGGACTGGAGCGGCGGCTGCGCGAGTTCGTCGAGAAAGAGGGGACGCTGCAAAGCGGCCGGCTGGCGGTCGGCGGCAGCAATCTCGGCATGTCCTATTTCGTGACGGAACGGCTGGCGGATTTCCACCGCCGGTATCCGCAGATCGAGCTGCAGGTCCGCAATTTGAATACAATGCAGGCCAAGCATCTGCTCGATTCCGGCGAGCTGGATTTCGTGATCACCAACCGTCCTTACGACGGCAAGAAGTACGAGCAGAAGGTGTGCTATCGCGAGTGCCTGATCCTCGCTGTACCGAAATCGTTCGGCGTCAATGAAACGCTCTATGGCAAACGGCTTGCGCCGGACGAACTGGGCGACGCGGTCTTTTCCATCCCCGCGGCGCGGTCGGTGCGGCTTGACGCTTTCGCTCGGATGCCGTTTCTCCTTCTCAGCAATCAGAATTACCTTCGCCAATACACCGACATCCTCTTCCGCGAACGCGGCGTCGATCCGCCGGTAGTTCTCGAGGTGGAGCAGTCGGCCGAATCCTTCAACTTCGCCCGCCTCGGACTGGGCGCGACGATCCTGAGCAACCGGCTCGTGCAGAGCTCCGATTGCGAGGCGCTGTATTTTTACAAGCTCGACAGCCGCTACGCGGAACGCGACGCGTTCCTGAGCAGCCGCCGCGGCGTTTATTTCACTTCGGCCATGAAGAGCTTCGAGCGGATGTTGCTGGATCCGGAACGGAGCGAAAAGCAGTTTTTTCCAACGTGCGGCGGCGACGTTTCTTCTGGTTGAACAGGGGAAAATGTATACTTTTATCGAGGTCGTCTTGAGGATGCAGTTGAAAAAAACAGGGCTACTATTTATACTTCAAAACAAAGAATACATAAAACATTGCGAGAAAGACGCCCGTGAAAGCGTCTTTATTTAATGAGAACATGAAGGAGATGACGAGAAGAAGCGCGCGGCGGTTGAAACTTTGGGAAAGGGGAAAATGAAACAGGATGGGGAAGTACATTCTTCGCAGACTTGTGATGTCCGTTCCTGTCATGATCGGCGTCTCCATTGTCGCGTTTCTCATCATGCACCTGACTCCGGGCGATCCGGCGCTGCTGCTTGCCGGCCCCGACGCGACGATCGAAGATGTTCGGCTGATCCGCGACCGGTTCGGTTTGGACGATCCTCTGCCCGTCCAGTATGTGCGGTTTGTCAAGGGAGTTTTCGACGGTTCGCTTGAATCGATGAAATACGAGGTTCCCGCAATCGGCCTGATCGCATCGCGGCTGAAGAACACAGCGGTTCTCGCCGGAGCGGCGATGCTGCTCGCGGTCGCTCTGGGGGTGCTGGCGGGAATTCTCTCGGCGGTGCGGCGGTATTCGTGGATCGATTATCTTTCCACGTCGCTGGCGCTGATCGGAGTCTCGATGCCGGCTTTCTGGCTGGCGATCATGCTGGTCATGCTGTTCGCCGTCGAACTGGGGTGGCTGCCGGCCGCCGGCATGGGCGGCGTGCGGCACATTGTTCTTCCTGCCGTCGTGCTGGGTACGGGATCGGCGGGAATCATCGCGCGCATGACCCGCTCGACGATGATGGACGTGCTGCGCCAGGATTATGTGACGACGGCTCGCGCCAAGGGGCTGACGGAGCGCGTCGTCGTGTATCTGCACGCGCTCCGAAACGCCATGATCCCCACGGTGACCATAATCGGCATGCAGATCGGTTCGCTGCTGACGGGAGCCGTTCTCACCGAATCAGTCTTCGCCTGGCCGGGGGTGGGACGTCTGCTGGTCGATTCGATTCTGGGGCGCGACTATCCCGTGGTGCAGGCGACGCTGCTGGTGGTGGCTTTTATCTACGTAGGGGCCAACCTTTTGGTCGATATCCTTTACGCTTTTCTCGATCCGAGGATCCGCTATGAATAGTCAGAGGAGAACGCAAACTCACGCGGCGCTGGTATGGCGTCGTCTGCGCCGGAGCAAGACGGCGGTCGTCGGTCTGATCATTGTGGCCGTCTATCTGTTTCTGGCAGTCTGCGGCCCGTGGCTGGCGCCGTACGATCCTTATTTCCAGGATCTGAATATTTCCTATCTGCGCCCCTGTATGGCTCACTGGCTGGGCTGCGACGAATTCGGACGCGACATCCTCAGCCGTCTGCTTTACGGCGCGCGCGTCTCGCTGGTGATTCAGTTCTGGGCGGTGATGATCTCGCTGGCGGTGGGGACGTTCCTCGGCTCGGCTAGCGGCTACTTCGGCGGCAAGGTCGACGAGATCGTCATGCGCCTGATGGACGTCATGATGGCTTTTCCCGGCATTCTGTTGGCTCTGGCAATCGTCGCCATCCTCGGGCCAAGTCTGACGAATCTGATCGTCGCTATCGGCATCAATTCAGTGCCGGGGTTTTCGCGCGTGTCGCGCGGCGCGGTGATCAGCGTCAAGAAAAACGATTACGTGACGGCGGCGCGGGCGATCGGCGAGAGCGATCTGTCGATCCTGTTCCGCTATGTGCTGCCCAACGCCATTTCGCCGATCATCGTGCAGACGACGATGCGCATGGCGACGGTGCTGCTGACGGCCGCGGGGCTGGGCTTTCTCGGGTTGGGGGTGCAGCCGCCGTCTCCCGAATGGGGAACGATGCTTTCCGCCGCCCGGGTGTACCTGCGCTCCGCCCCTCATGTCGCGATCATTCCCGGCGTGACGATCATGATCGTCGTCCTCGGCTTCAATTTCTTTGGAGACGGACTTCAGGACGCGTTGAATCCCCGTTTGAAGGAGTAATCCGCCATGACTGACGATAAAACGCTGCTTCGCGTCGAAAATCTGAACGCATGGTTCTACACGGAAGAAGGAATCGTCAAGGCTCTGGAAAACGTCAGTTTCAGCGTCGCCCGCGGCGAGATCCTGGGGCTGGTCGGCGAGACGGGCTGCGGCAAGTCGGTGACCTCGGCCTGCATCATGCGTTTGATTCCGTCGCCGCCGGGAAAGATCATCGGCGGCAAAATTCTGTTCGAGGGCGAAGACCTCGCGCAGGCGACGCCGGAACGGATGCGCCAGATCCGCGGCAAGGATATTGCCATGATCTTTCAGGATCCAATGAGTTCCCTGAATCCCGTCTTCACGGTAGGGCGTCAGGTGGAAGAGGCGATCCGCGTTCACAATCCCGATATGGGCGCGGCGCAGATTCACGAACGCGCCGCGGAGATGTTCAAAAAAGTCAATATTCCCGATCCCGAAAAGTCGATGAAGCGCTATCCGCATCAGTTTTCGGGCGGCATGAAACAGCGCGTCATGATTGCCATGGCGCTGTCGTGCAATCCCCGTATGCTGATCGCCGACGAGCCGACGACGGCGCTCGACGTTTCCATTCAGGCGCAGATCCTGTCGCTGATCAAGGATTTGCAGAAGGATTTCGGCAGCAGCATCATGCTGATCTCCCACGACCTCGGCGTGATCGCCACGATGGCACAGAAAGTGGCCGTCATGTACGCTGGCAGCATCATCGAATACGGCTCAGTCCGCCAGATCTTCGAACATCCGCTTCACCCTTATACGCAGGGGTTGCTGGGAGCCATTCCCCGCCTCGATCAGGCGCAGGAATATCTGGAAGTCATTCCCGGCGCGCTGCCCAATCTGCTGCACCTGCCGGAAGGCTGCAAGTTCCGCGCTCGCTGTTTGCGCGCCACGGAGCGCTGCGCTCTGGCGCGCCCGGCGGCCGTGGAGGCGGAGGAAGGACATAAGGTGGCCTGCTATGAATATCGTTGAAGTCAAAGATCTTCGCATGTGCTTCCCGATTCTGAAGGGCGTGCTCTTCCATTCGGTCGCGGGGTACGTCAAGGCCGTGGACGGCGTTTCCTTCTCCATCCCCGAGGGCGAGACGTTGGGGCTGGTCGGCGAGTCGGGCAGCGGTAAATCCACCGTGGGCAACATGCTGCTGCGCCTGCTCAAACCGACGTCGGGCGAGATCCTGTACCGGGGACGGTCGATCCTCGGCCTTTCGCCGCAGGAGGAGCGCGAATTCCGCAGCCGGGTGCAGATGGTCTTCCAAAATCCATTCGCCTCGCTGAATCCGCGTATGATCGTCGGCGACATCATCGGCCGCGTTCTGAGAGTGCAGCGTCCCGAGCTGAAAAGAGACGAAGTGCGCGATCTGGTGCTGAACGGCATGCAGGAAGTAGGCCTTAAAGTCGAGCACATGACGCGCTATCCGCACGAATTCTCCGGCGGCCAGCGCCAGCGCATCGCCATCGCCCGGGCGCTGATCTCGTCCCCCGAGTTCGTCGTCCTCGACGAGCCGACTTCGGCGCTCGACGTCTCCGTGCAGGCGCAGATCCTCAACCTGTTCAAGGATATTCAAAAGAAAAGACATCTTTCGTATCTGTTCATCAGCCATAATCTCTCGGTGATCCGTCACATCAGCCACCGCATCGCCGTGATGTACCTCGGCAGCCTGATGGAATTCTGCGACCGGCAGGAGCTGTTCCGCAACCCGCTTCATCCGTACACGCAAGCGCTGCTGCGCAGCATTCCCAAACCCTACGTCACCGGCGAGGACATTTCCGACAAGATCATCAAAGGAGACATTCCCAGCCCGATTGACCCGCCGGCTGGGTGCCGTTTCAACACGCGCTGTCCGCAGGCGACCGACGAATGCCGGAGCGTGCGTCCGCAGTGGAGAGAGGCGCGCGACGGGCACTGGGTCGCGTGCCATCAGGTTTAGCAATCCGTTTGCCGGCGCTGGCGCGCCGGCGAGGAAATTCCCGCAAGGGACGAGAGTCTTTCAAGGAGGAATGCCGTATGAAGTTTTACCATACCGCGCTGCTCGCGCTCGTGGGGGCGGCTCTGCTCGCCGCCGAACCGATTCTGGCTCTAGACAAGGACGTTCTGACCGTCGTAAAGTACGCAGAAGTCATTTCGCTCGATCCCCAGGACATCACCGACACGCCGTCCGAAGACCTGAACCGCAAGATCTACGAGGGACTCGTCGACTTCAACATGTCGTTGGACGTCGTTCCCAAGCTGGCCAAAAGCTGGGAAATCTCCGAAGACAGACTGACCTGGACGTTCAAACTCCGCGAAGGCGTCACGTTCCACAGCGGCGCGCCCTTCAACGCCGAGGCCGTCAAGGTTAACTTCGACCGCATCCTGAACGGACGCTACAAGAGGACATCGCTCTATCAGCCCATCATCAAGGAAGTGCGCGTCGTCGACGAATACACCGTGGCGTTCGACCTCAAGCAGCCCTTCGGCCCCTTCCTCAACAATCTGGCCCACACCGCCGGCCTGATCCTCGACCCCAGCTACGTCAAGGATCCCAAGAAAAACGCCAAAATCAAGCGCCAGCCCTCCGGCACCGGCCCGTTCAAGTTCGAGGAATGGGAACCCGGCGACTACGTGAAAATGTCCGCGTTCGAAGATTACTGGCAGGGCAAGCCCAAACTGAAGGGCCTGATCTACAAGTTCGCGCCCGAGCCCTCGACGCGCGCCATGCTCGTCGAAACCGGCGAAGCCCACGTCGGTCAGTCCATCGACACCAACGACGTGGAACGGCTCAAAACCCGAGACGATGTTGAGATGCGCATCTTCCCCAACATCACCGTTTACACGCTTGTCGTCAACACCAGCGACGCAATCCTCGGCGACGTGCGCGTGCGTCAGGCTTTGAGCCACAGCGTCGACCGCCAGGGCATCTGCGACAAGATCCTGCACGGCAACGCCGTTCCAGCTTACAGCATCATCTCCCCAATGATCAACTGCGCCGCCGGTCAGAACAACATGATCGCCTACGACCCCGAGCTGTCCAAAAAACTGCTCGCGGAGGCCGGCTGGGACAAAATCGGCAAAGACGGCATCCGCACCAACGCCGAAGGCAAGCGCCTGAGCGTCGAACTGTGGACCTCCAGCAAGAGCGCCATCATCCCCGAAGCCTATATCGGCTTCGCCCGGGCCGTCGGCATGGAAATCAAGCTCCAGACCATGGACTGGGCGACGCTGAACTCCCGCATCGAATTGCCCGAAGAGAAGAATAAGGCGCAGATTTTCATGATGGGCTGGAGCCCCTCCACCGGCGACGCCGATTGGGTGTATCGTCCGCTGCTCGCTTCCTGGCTGGTGCCTCCGATGGGACAGAACCAGAGCTTCTACCGCAACGAGATCGTCGACCAGGGCATCAAAGACGGCATGCGCGAATCCGACAACGCCCTGCGCAAGGCCGCCTACGAAAAGATCGAAGAACAGCTGATCGCCGACCAGCCCCGCATCCCCATCTACTCTATCAAGAACCTGTACGCCGTGCGCAAGGAAGTGAAGAACCTCGACATTTACCCGATCAACTTCGTCATGGTGAACCATCTGACCTACGTGGAATAACGGTTCGCAAAAAAACGGAAGTGCGCGGATCCAGGCGCGAAAGAGGGACTGAGGCCGGCCTTTTCCGCCCTCAGTCCCTTTGCTGTCGCCGCCGCGCCCTTCGTGACAAACAAAAATCTCGTGAAAGGAATCTGATTGCCCCATGAAAATTTACATCAGCGCCGATATGGAAGGCTGCACCGGCGTGACCGACGTTCATCAGACCATGAACGGACGTCCCGAATACGCCTTCGGCTGCAAGATGGAACTGCACGACGTGCGCGCCGCCGCCGAGGGCGCGCTGGAAGCCGGCGCCGACGAAGTACTGGTCAACGACGCGCACGGGCGCAAGATCAACGTCGACATCAACGGCCTGGGCAGTCGCGTGCGCCTGCTCAGCGGCACGCCCAAGCCCCTGGGCATGATGGAAGGCTGCTCGGGAAGCGACGGCGTTTTCTTCATCGGCTACCACGCCATGGCCGGCACTCCCGTCGCCGTGCTCGATCACACTATCTCCGGCGGCACGGTCTATTCCATTACGCTCAACGGCGTGGAGATGGGCGAACTGGGACTGAACGCCGCCGTCGCCTCCTCCTTCGGCCTGCCGGTAGCGCTGGTCGAGGGTGACGACGCATTGGAGCGCGAAGTCCGCGCGCAGCTCGGCGCGGCTCCCGTCTACGCGCGGGTGAAAGTCGCCAAAGGCCGTCTGGCGGCGGACTGCCTGTCGCCGGCGGATTCCTACGGCTATATCAAGGCGAAGGCGAAGGAAGCCGTCGAGCGCCTGAAAGCGCGCCAAATCCCGCTTTTCGACATCGGCGACGGCAGCTACGACCTGCGCGTCACGTTCCATACGACGACGCAGTGCGACGCGGCCATCCAAATTCCCGCGCTCGAACGCCTCGGCGGCCGCACCGTGCGCGTCCGCGGCCGCGGCATGGCGGAAATGCGCCGCTGGACCGGCGCGATCATCGGCCTGGCGGGGACGGCCAACGGTTGATTCGATACGACTTTTACGACCTATTTTGTACGTTTCGATACAAAAAGATTTCTGCCCGGCTGCAATGCCCGGGCAGAAATTTTTGTATGCGCAATGGGGTCAGGCGGATTTTTCCTGAACCCTCGACTTTTTATTCACATAGTTCATCAGAACCGGCGTGAACATGGAAAGCGCGATAAGGACCAGCAGCGCAAGGCTGATGGGGCGGCTGAGGAAATATTTGAACATGTTGCCGCGGGACATGATCAGCGCGCGGCGCCAATTGCTCTCGACGATTTCGCCCAGCACCATGCCCAGCACGAGGGGCGCGGTGGCGAAGCCCGTCCGCCGCAGCAGATACCCCAGCAGACCGAACGCAAGCATCACGAACACGTCGAACATGTTGTTGCGGATCGCGTAGGTGCCGATGGCGGAGAGCGCGACGACAAGCGGGCCGAGCACGCCCATCGGAACAGTGCTGACCCGGGCCACGTATTTGGCAATGGCCAGGCCGATGAGTCCCATGAGAATATTCGAGAGCAGATAGCCGAATATGATCGTGTAGGTGACGGGGGCCTTTTCGGTGAACATGGAAGCTCCCGGGACGAGCCCGTGCATGAGCATGCCGCCGAGAAGGATGGCCGCCACCGCGCTGCCGGGCAGAGCCAGCGTGATCAGAGGAACGAGCGCGCCGCCGGTGGCGGCGTTATTTCCGGCTTCGGACGAGGCCACGCCTTCAAAAGAGCCGCTGCCGAATTTCTCGGGATGTTTGGAGAACTTTTTGCCGAGGCTGTAGCAAACCCACGAAGAAACGCCGGCGCCGGCCGCCGGAATGATGCCGATGATCGTGCCGATGATGGACGAACGCGCAATGGTCGGGACCAGCTCTTTGAATTCGTTCCAGGGCGGCAGGATACGCCCCGTCATGCTCTTTTCGTCGACGATGGTATGCTTGCCCTTGAAGACGTCGTCGGCGATGATCATGACCTGCGAGATCGAGAACATGCCGATCAGCGCGGGGACGAACTGGATGCCGTCCTCAAGCTGGATGGAGCCGAAGGTGAAACGCGGCGTGCCGGTGATGGCGTCCAAGCCGACGGTGCCGAGGAACAGACCGAGAATGCCCGAAAACAGCCCTTTGTACAGCGACTCTCCAGCCAGGGAGGCGATGATCGTGACGCCGAAGATGGCCAGCATGCAGTATTCAAGCGCCGAAAATTGCAGAGAGAATTTTCCCAACGGCGGCGAAAGGAACAACAGCGCCAGCGCGCCGACGACGCCGCCGATCATGGAAGCGACCGTGCAGACGCCGACGGCTTCCATGCCGCGCCCCTGCTGGGTCAGCTTGTATCCGTCGATCGCCGTCGCGGCGGAAGCCGGCGTGCCGGGCGTGTGGCACAGAGTGGCGGTGATCGAGCCGCCGTAAATGGCCGACGTGTAGACCGCCGTCAGCATGATCAGCCCGGCGACGGGCGACATTCCGTAGGTGATGGGAATCAGCAGGGCCACGCCCATGGAAGCGCTGAAGCCGGGCAGCGCGCCGATGATGATGCCGCCTACGGTGCCGACGATCAGCCCCGTCAACGCCCCCCACTCAAACGTCATACCGAGAACCTGTTTGACCAGTTCCATGAGATCGCCTCCTAAAATCCGCCGCGCATCTGCAGCCAGTTGCCGATCCAGCCCAATTCGTCGATGGAGACGTTCAGCTGGCGGACAAGGAAAAAGTAGGTGAAGGCCACGAATCCGGCGGTGGTCATCGCGATGAGCGGCCAGCTCTTCTGCTTGAGAAAACGCATCGCCGCGATCAGGAAGAGCACCGTTGCGGCATAGTAGCCGACGGCGAGAAACAGCAGCACATAGACAACGATCAAAGCGAACATGGTCAGCGGCGTTTTCAACGCAGCGCAGGTCACGAAAGGCTTGACGGGATTTTCCGCCGTTGCGTGACGCGTTTTTCGAATGCCGTCGGCCAGGATGATGAGCCCCAATACCGCCATAAAGGCGAGCAGAATGAGCGGCATCAGGGCCGGTCCCATGTCCATACGCAGGGCACAACGCGTGAAAAAGGCGCAGAACAGCAGGATGACGATGCCAATGGTCACGTCCTGATGTCGTTTCATGAGAAACCTCCCCTTGTTTTACTCAAAGCGCCGCTGACCAGCAAAAGGCAGCGGCGCGAAAAATTTCATCAGACCGGGATTAACGCTTCACGTCCCAAATCCTGCATCTCCATTCGAGCTGATCGTTCAGCAGCTTCTTGTAAGCGCCGCCGGCATAGAGCTCGACGTTGACGCCCATCTTGCGCATGTTCTCAAGACACTCGGGGTCTTGAATGGCGGCGCTGACAGCCTGAGTCATCTTCGCGACGATCTCGGGATCGACTCCCTTCATGTAAGCGTAGCCGCGCGCGGAGAAGGATACGTAATCGCCCAGCCCCAGTTCCTTCTCGGTGGGCACGTCGGGCAGCTGTTCGTCGCGCTCGTTGGCAAAGAGGACGATGACCCTGTAGTTTTCGGGATTGAGCGTGACGTCGCCGACATTGCCGATCAGGAAGTCGATGTTGCCGGAGATGAACATGGTGTTCGCGTCGCCGGCGCCGCCGACGGGCACGACGCTGACTTTGGCGCCGTGGAATTTTCCGAGCATGCGGGCCACGCTCGCTTCGCCGCTGGTAATGCCGGTGCTGGAGGCGGCCGTCAGAAGCTCGTTGTTCTTGGCGTATTCGAGCAAGCTTTTATAATCCGTGAAACGCTTTTCGTCGGGGCGGATGGCGATGACCTGATAGTCAATGGCCTGGTTGGCAAGAAGCTCAAAGTCGTCAATGGTCTCCTTGCGGGGCGTCTTGTCGTCGTAGTGGCCGAACACGGCGCTCAGGTTGACGAGGGCGAACGTGTTGCCGTCGGCGGGCGTGTTGTGGAGAAAACGGTTCCACGCCACCCAGCTGCCGCTGCCGGGACGGTTTTCGACGACGACGGGCACGCCGAGCTGCTTTTCAAGCGCCGCCGCCAGATAGCGGCAGCCGAGATCGGAACTGCCGCCGGCGCTGTACCCGCATACCAGCGTGATCGGCTTTGTGGGCCAGTTAATTTCTGCCATAGCGGCGCCGCAGAACAGAATAGTCAGCGCCGTCACAATACCTGCGATGCGCGAGCTTTTTCTCATCATGATTCGCCTCCTGAAAAATTTTGAGGATCCGGTGCGGTGTGAACATTTCAGAGCGGATCAGAAATCCGCTGACTGCCAAGGAACTGCCGGTTGACGACGCTGCGCGGGTTCGGTCCGCGCCCGCTCTCCACGGCGTCGATGTTGTCCATGATGTAGGCTGCCATGTTGCGGTTGTTGTCTTCCGTGTTGCCGCCGGCGTGGGGAGTGATGATCAGGTTGTCGAGGCTGAAGGCGGGATGACCGGCGGGGAGCGGTTCGTTCTCGATCGTGTCGAGCGCGGCGCCGAAGAGGCGTTTTTCCGCCAGCGCCTTCAGCAGTGCTTCGGTATCGACGATGCCGCCGCGGGCGGTATTGACCAGCAAGGCCGATGGTTTCATTTTGGCGAGGGCGGCGGCGTCGATCAGGTGCCGGGTCGAATCGAGCAGAGGCATGTGCAGGCTGACGATGTCGCTGCTTTTCAGAAGTTCGTCGAGCGGCAGAAATTCGACGCCCAGCTCTTTTTCGGTCTCCGGCGCGGCGCGGAAAGGATCGTAATAGGTCACTTCCGCGCCCATGCCGCCGACGGCTGCGGCCACGCGCCGGCCGATGCTGCCAAGGCCGACGAGACCGACGCGTTTGCCGCAGATCAGCCACGAGCGCGCGATGATGTCTTCCTTGTCCCTGCATCCCGCTTTGGCGCGGTCCATCAGCTCGGGCAAATGGCGCAGCGAGGCGAGCATCAGCATGACGGTCAGTTCGGCGACGGGTTGCGAGTTGACGCCGGCGCAGATCGAGACGGTGATGCCCTTTTTTCCCGCCGCTTCGATATCGACCGCGTCGAAACCGACTCCCCAGCGGTGGATCAGACGGGCGCCGCCGCCGAGCTTTTCGATTTCCGCCGCTCCCATCGGGAAGCCGCGCAGGATATAATAGGTAGCGTCCAGATGCTTCGCCAGATCCTCGCTGCTCAGGACCTCTGCCACCTCGTAGCGGCCGGCGCAGCGTTCGTACAGGATTTTTCTGCCCGCGTCCGGCACTCTGCCGGCGATGACGACTTTATTCATAACACCGTGCTTCTTTCGGGAGCGGACGCTTTACAGGCCGTATTTGTCAGCAAAACTGCCGAGAAATTCGGGAGTGCGGCCTTCCATGCGCTTTTTGGTGGTGACAGCGTGCTTCTCGGCGTACGCTTTCCAGTCGCCGTCCATCAGCGCGAACGTCTTGTCCTCCGAAGCTTTTTTCTTCTGCGCGGCAGCCGCCATTTCCGGAGCGTCCTCTTTGTGGATCACGACGATGCCGTCCATGTCGCCGACCAGGATGTCGCCGGGGAACACGACCTGCCCGCCGCAGGCGATCGGCGCGTTGATCTCGCCCGGGCCGTTCTTGAAAGGCCCCTGCGGCGTGATGCCGGCGCAGTAGACCGGCATGGACAGCCCGCGCAGCGCGTCGAGATCGCGCAGGCAGCCGTCGACGACGACGCCGGCAAGCCCCTTGTACTGGGCGAACTTGAGCATGATCTCGCCGGCCAGCGAACGATTGTTGCAGTGACCGCCGTCCACGACGATAACGTCGCCGGGGAGCGCCATGTCGAGCGCCTGATGAAAGAACAGATTGTCGCCCGAGGGGACCTTGACCGTGACGGCCGTGCCGAGCAACTGCACGGCATGGTCGGGATTGACGAGGCGCACGAAGTCGTGCATGCAGAAGAGGCGGTTCATCTCGTCGTTGATATTGCTGGAAGGAATGCCCTTGAAGGCTTCGACGAGATCGCGCCCCGGGCGTCTGACTTCGCTGAAGATCCGATTGCCGATTGTGCTCATGAAAACCGCTCCTTTGAAATTTCCAGAAATTTGGCCGGACTGTTGGAGAGAATGATTTTTATCCTGCTTATCAAGATAAACGGTTATGATTTTTTTATCAAACAGAAAAAAGTAGAAGGGACTCACAGCTTTTGACTGTCGGAAACGGAGGAACGGGGATGCCTTTGCAAAGTCTGAAATATTTTCTGGCCGCCGCCGAGGAGATGAATTTCCGCAAAGCGGCCGAGCGGCTCTACATCACGCAGCAGTCGCTCAGCTCCAGCATTCAGAAATTGGAACGCCAGTACGGCGTGGCGTTCTTCGAGCGCAAGCCGCGCCTGATCCTGACACCGGCGGGGCGCAGCATGGTCGAGTATGTGCGCAAAGTCCTGCACACTGAGCAGCAGCTTGTCGCTGCCCTGGCGGACACCTCGCGCACCAGCACGGGGTCGCTGCGTGTCGGCGTGACGGGCACGCGCGGCGCCGTGTTCATGCCGCGCATCTGGGACGTGTACCACAGGCAATTCCCCAACATCGTCGTCACCACCGTGGAAGCCTCAACCGCGGAACTGGACGAGCTGCTTCGGGATGGAAAGATCGATCTCTATATCGGCGTCAACGTGCCGCGGCACAACAACATGCAGGTGCTGACCTTCATGCGGGACCGCATCTACTGCGCTTTCAGCCGCCGCTTCCTGGCGAAAGCCCCGCCGGCCTGGCGCGAAGCGCTGCTCGATCCGCACGGCTTCGATCTGACGAAGATCGACAGCATGCCGCTGATCACGTTCACGCACAGCAACGGACTGCGCTACACGCTGGAACGCTTTTTCGAGAAGCAGGACATCCATCCCAACATCATTTTCGAGACGAGCCGGCACGATCTGGTGCTGAAACTGTGCCGTCAGGAACACGGCATCGGCCTCGTCTACGAGATGATCCTCTACGACGTCTTGAGGCGTCCCGACATCGCCGACGAACTTTACGCCGTGCCCGTTCGCGCTGAACTGCCGCAGAAAAACACCGAGCTGACCTACCGCATGGAGAGCTCCCATCCCCGCTATCTGCAAGGCTTTATCCAAGTCGCTCAGGCCGTTTTCGAAGAGTACTCACAGACCATCGGCGCCGTGATTCGCCGCGCGCGAAAATGACCGGTCCATAAAAAACGAGCCCGTCTCGCCCCCTTGCGGCGGCGGAGACAGACTCGTTTTTTTAGACATTGTAGAACGCGCCGTTGAACAGCAGAATAGCGGTTTCTCCCACAGGTTGACGCCCATGATCAGTCGCCCTTTCGGCGAGAGATTCTTTCTCATGATTCTCTTTATTCAGCTCCAATGGAAGATACCGGCGAAAATCTTGACGCAGCCGCAGCAGACCGGGAAAAACTCCTTTTCGGAGCGCCGCGCGAAGAGCTTTCGCTCCCGCGGGCGCGCCGAGGCGCGCCTCACTCTTCCCTGACGACGACGGTTCGGGGATTGTCGGGATTGGGATAGCCCTTGGTCTTGCCCGTCAGCGACGTGATCTCGATTGCCAGCACGTTGACCACTTTTTCCAGTTTGGCGTCGGCGACGGAGTAGTTCTCCCTGACGTCACCGTAATGGGCGTGGAGCAGGTCGATGGCGCGGCGCTTTTCGTCCAAGTCGGTGACGACGCGCACCTTTCCCTCGCCCATGACGCTGCGGTAGACGCCCCATTTATAGCCGGCCTTGACGGGGCTGGGGACCAGCTCGTAGCCGGCGACGACGTGAAAAGCCACGTCGGGGTGCGCCCGCATCGTTTCCACCTTGCGCCCCTGCATGGCGCCGTGGATATAAAGACAGTTGTCGCCCAGACCGTAATGGACCGGCACCGAGTAGGGTTTCCCCGCCGGGTCGATCAGCGCCAGATGAAGGATCTCGGCTTCTTCGAGGACCTTGCGGATCCATGCCTCTGACGTCACTTCGCGGTCTTTTCTTCTCATAAAAATCCCCCCGGACGGAACCAATTGGCGAAACGGCGCCGGCGGCGACAGGCTGTTCCGCAGCCGGCCGTACAGAATCGGAGCGCGGGTCCTACTTGACGAACTTGGCCCTGTAGGCGAACTTGGAGATGACCATGTTGCCGAACACGGCGATAAGGATATACCCCCAGCCGGGCAGCGGGACGAACTTGCGCACCAGCAGCACCAGCGGCAGCGCGTACAGGGCGATGCGGGGCTTCTTGACCACGAACTGCATCAGCACGGCGCCGAACAGCGCCGGCAGAATCAGGTTGGAGATCGCGTTCTTGACGGTCTGAGGCAGGACGCCCAGGATCTGGTAGCCGAAGACGACGAAGATCGTCAGGATCGTGACGTTGGTGACGATCGAACCGGCGATGCCCATCGTGGAGATGATCTCGCCCTTGTCGGAGCCGGCCTCGTTGCCGGTAACGTCAAGCGCGGTGGCGGCGGCGGGAACGCGCATCTGTCCCATGGAGCCGGCGAGGATCCCCATGTAGGAACCGGCCGTGCCAAGCACAGTGTAGTAAGTGATCGGCTCGATGACGTAGAACGCCCCATAGGCCGCGGCGATCTGTCCCCAGCCGGCCAGCAGGTTGCCGATGTCAGGTCGGGCTCCGTAGAACAGAGAGAGTACGATATTGGGCAGGAAGCTGCAGCAGATTGCCAGGAGCATGCTGACGCGGCCGACACGAACGACCGATTTGTTCCATTCCGTTCTGAAATCCATTGGAACGCCCCCTCACATGAAGAAGTAACCGCCGATCAGGCCGGCGATGATGGCGAAGCCCAGCGAGTAGTCCTTGATCCAGGGATACGTTTTGCCGAGCTGAATCAGCACGAACATGGAGACAGCGCCGACGATCGCGGCGACGGTGCGGGCGCTGAATGTGACCAGATAAGGGCTGGTCATGTGACTGTAAAGGCCGATGCTCGCCGTGGCGGTGAGAATGGCGCGCCATGCCTTGTCGGCGCCGCCGGTCTTGTCGCTGACTTTGTCCATCCTGTGGGTGAACAGCCACACCATCAGCAGCCAGCCGCAGCCGTTCACGCTCATCGTGAACCAGGAAACGGCCATCTGATTCAGGCCGTAGCCGGCGCCGCCCAGTTCCACGCCGCAGGCCGCAGCGCCGGTGCGGGCAGCGGTCAGCTCGGTGGCGGCCGAGCCGATCATGGACAGACGGATCCAGGAGATGGGGCCGCCGACGACCGAGATCATGGCCAGAATGACGATGACCTGGGCGATAGCGGGTCCCGTGGCGGAGATCATGCCGCTTTTGAAAGCGCGGTTGCAGGCGCCCCTGTCGAGGCCGACGCTGCCGGCGAATTTGTAGCCCAGCTTCACGTAGCGGAGCGCCAGCGACACGACGATGCCGACGCTGATGGCGGCGCACCCCCAGAAAGGCGCCGCGTTGCCGATCTTCAACAATTCTTCCATAAAAGAGCTCCTCCTTGGGCGGGGACGAACATTTTGAGAGCGCGGAGCGAGTCGAACAGTTCCGGAACGTCTTCTGAGAAAAAACTAGAATTTGGGCGGGAACTTGTCGACGAAGCCGGTAACCGCTTCGTAGGCCGAGGCGAACTGCAGCGCCTCGAACTCACGGTGCGGCGCGGCGACCAGCTGCAGGCCGATGGAAAGGCGATTTGCGCCGCCGAATCCGGCCGGCACCGTACAGACTGCGTTGCCGCCCATGGTCCACGGCGTGACGATCTCCATCCAATTGTGATAGGTGCGCATCGGCGTGCCGTTGATCGTCTCGGGCCAGTGAACGTTTTTGTCGAAGGGGAAGCAGCAGGCGGTGGGTGAGACGATGTAGTCGTAGTCGTCGTAAACCTTGAGCATAGCGTGATAAAACTCGGTGCGCTTCTCGAAGGCGCGGTACACATCCTGGGCGCTCATGGCCAGCGAACCATCGTACTCCCAGCGGCTCTCCGGCTTCATCAGATTCTGGCGGCATTTGTCGTACCACGGCTTCAGCGAGGACGCGCAGTAATGGCGGATGGGCAGCCAGATGGTCTCCCAGAACTCGTTCATATTGTAAAAGGGCTTGATGTCCTCGACCACCGCTCCGAAGTCCTTCATGCGCTCGACGGCCGCGCGGCAGGTTTCCATGACGCCGGGCTCGGTGGGCAGCGCGCCGCCCCAGTCGCCGATCCAGGCCACGCGAACGCCTTTCTGGTCCTTTTTCAGCGCCTCGCGCACGTTCGCCGGCGTCAGCGCTTTCAGACGGGAGTCGGCCTCGCGGCTCAGCGGGAAAGCGGGGTTGTAACCGGCGATCGTGCCCAGCAGCAGGGCTACGTCGGCCACGGTGCGCCCCATGGAACCGTTCGTGGCCATGGAGTTGGTGAACAGTTCGGTGCCGCCGGAGGGGACGACGCCGATGGATGGACGCAGGCTGACGATGTTGCACCAGCCGGCCGGATTGCGCAGTGAACCCATGAAGTCGCTGCCGTCCGCCACGGCCTGCATCCTCAAAGCGACGGCGCAGGCCGCGCCGCCGGACGAGCCGCCGCTGGTGCGGTTCTCGTCGTATGGATTGCCGGTGGCGCCGAACACTTCGTTGTAGGACTGGGAGCCGTAGCCAAACTCGGGCGTGTTGGTCTTGCCGATGATGATGGCGCCGCCGCGCTTCATCGCGGTGACGACAGCGCCGTCGGCGTCGGGAATCCAGTCCTTGAGAAGCAGCGAACCTTTGGTGGTGCGGATGCCTTTGGTGGGAACCAGATCCTTCACGGCCTGCGGGAAGCCGTGCATCCAGCCGTTGTCCCTGCCGGATGCCAGCTCGGCGTCCTTTTCACCGGCCTGCTTCAGCAGCGCCTCGCCGTCGACGCGGGTGACGATGGCGTTGACGCGGGGATTGGTCTTGTCGATGTGATCAAGATAGGAAGCCATCACCTCGCGGCAGGAAACTTTCCTGGCATGGATGGCCTTGGAGAGATCTACGGCCGTCATTTCGACAACAGCATTGCTCACGAAAATTACCCCTTTCTGGCGTTTTCATGAAAGATTCCTTCCCACAAAACAATTTTGCTGAACTTATGAAGGACTGAACTGACTGTTATTTTATAAATTTCGTCAGCTGCGATCAATCTAGGATAGAAATCTTGCCTATGTTAGAATTCTGATATACTGCCGTGGAAAAGAGGCAGAAAAGCTTTTCGTTTCGCCGCCGTCCGGGAAAGAGGAGCCATGCCGCTTTGGAAAGCGCGGCGGTCCGTCGGAAAACGGTAGCGGGGTCGTCACTTTCTGACGGCCGGCGCAGCAGACGAATTTTTATGAAGATGAGGCGAATTTCATGATTCCGGAAGACTTTGCCGAAAAGATCACGTTCAACCGCACCTGGGATCTGCTTTCCCATCGCTGGAAGTTTTACGTCGTCTATCTGCTGGGCGAGCGGCCGCTGCGTTTCGGCGAGCTGCGGCGGCTTTGCGCAGCGGTGTCGCGCGTGACGCTGACCGGCTACCTGCGCCAGCTGGAGCGGGAAGGCTTTGTCAGCTGCCGCAAGCTCAGCGAGCCGGCGCTTTTCGCCGAGTACGCGCTGACCGACTTGGGACGCAGCGCGCTGCCCCCAGTGCGCCAGTTGATCGCGTGGGGCGACGAGGCGGATTGATGCATAACGACGGCAAATCCTTTTCGGTCAAACGGAAGCTCATCAACGCCGAGCACAGAAGTGATCCCGACGAAGCCAATTGGGAGCTGGCGCAGTATCTGCCGCTCCACTACAACGAGATCGACCGCATGAAAACACGCGATCTGACGGCGCAGTGCCACATTTCCTTCTCCACGGTACGCGCTTCTGTCAAAGCCTGGGCTTCGACAATTTCTCCGACCTGCGCAAGGCCAGGATGAACAACCCGGAAAATCAATACGAAATAGCGCTGGACAATTTCGGCCGTGGACTCCATGAGCCGCGGCGGCTTTACGACGAGATCCTGAAGAACGTCCGAGCCGTCGGCCAAAAAATGAAGCAGCGCGGTGAGAGGACCGCGCGGAAAATGTTCCACGTGGAACATCGCGCCTGAAAAACGTCCGACGATTCAGGAGTCGTCGGACGTTGCGCTCTGATCGGATTTTTGTTTTTCTCCGTCTCTTCTGACGGTGTCGCCGGCGCCGTGAAGGACCGACCTCGCTTGGTAACGCGACGTTTTCATTCCGTGCTCTCGGCGCCGCTCAGCCGGCGCAGGAAGGCGATCTGCGGCCGGCCGGTCTCGGGGCGAGGCGTAACGCGCGTTTCCACATGGTAGAGCCGCGCGATGAGCTCCGGCGTGATCACGTCCTGCGGACGCCCCGCGGCAGCGACGCGTCCCTGACAAAGCACATAAAGCCGGTCGCAATATTGCGAGGCGAGATTGAGGTCGTGCATGACCACCAGCGAAGCTATTCCCATGCGGCGGATCAAGTCCATGATCTCGAGCTGATAGTAGATGTCGAGATGGTTGGTCGGTTCGTCGAGGACAAGGAAGTCGGTATCCTGCGCGATGGCGCGCGCGATCAGGGTGCGCTGCTTCTCGCCGCCGGAAAGACTGGAAAAAGCCTGATCGGCTTTCTGCGAAAGTCCCACGTAGTCCATGGCTTGCGCTGCAAGGCGACGGTCGTCGTCGCTGTCGCGCTCCATCGCTTTCTTGTAGGGATAGCGCCCCATCGCAACGATCTCGCGCACCGTGAAGTCGAACTGCGCCGGCATCTCCTGCGGCACGGCCGCGCAGCGGCGCGCCGCCTGCGAGGCGGGCATCTTCCACAGATCCTCGCCGTCGAGAAAGACGGCGCCGAAGTTGGGCCTGTTGACGCGATACACGCAGCGAAGAAAACTCGATTTGCCGCTGCCGTTGGGGCCGATGACGCCCACGAATTCCCCCGGGCTTACCGTCACGTCGACGCCGTCCACGATGCGGCGTCCCGCGGCCTGCCACTGCAGCTTGGCGACGCTCAGCTTTTCGCTCATTTGTGCCCTCCGCGGCTCAGCAGCCAGATGAAAAACGGCGCGCCAATAAAGCCCGTGACGATGCCGAGCGGCAGTTCCCGCGGGGCCATGACCGTGCGCGAGAACACGTCGGCCCAGATCAGAAAAACGGCTCCCAGCAGCGCGCCCAGCGGCAGCACGCGACGATGATCGGCCCCGACGGTCATGCGCATGATATGGGGCACGACCAAGCCGACGAAACCGATGGAGCCGCTGACGGCCACGAGCACGCCGGTGAGCACCGAAGTGACGACGAACAGAAAACGGCGGAACTTCTGCACATCAACGCCCAGAGCGGCGGCGCTCTCGTCGCCGAGCAGCAGCGCGTTGAGCGAACGGGATTGGAGCATGAGCACGACAAGGCAAAGACTGGTGACGGCAAAAGGAATGGGCAGCCGGTCCCACCGCGCGCCGCCGAGCCCGCCGAGCATCCAGAACATGGCGGTCTCCGCGCCGCTGCGCTGATTCAGGTAGACAAGGAAATTCGTCATGGCCATGAAAATATAGCTGACGGCCAATCCGGATAAAACCATGCGCATCGGAGTCAAGCCGCTGCCGCGGCTGGCGATCAGGAAGACGAGCGCGAAGGCCAGCAACGCGCCGAGAAAGGCCAGCAGAGACACCGTCGGCATGCCCGAAAAAGCCGCGCCGAGCAGCTTTCCCGCGAACAGAATCGCCAGCACGGCGCCGGCGCAGGCCCCCGAAGAAATGCCGAGCAAATAGGGGTCAGCCAGCGAATTGCGCACCAGCGACTGGATCGTCGCTCCGGCCATCACCAGCCCCGCGCCGACCAGCGAACCGAGCAGCACGCGCGGCAAGCGGAGCTGCCAGACGATGCCGACCTCGTTCTTCGGCCAGTCACGGGCGAATGTCTGCCAGTCGGGAAAGAGCTGATGCAGGATAATGCCCCAGACTCGGCCGAAAGGAATGGACACCGAGCCGATGGACACTCCCATCGTTATGGATACGAATAAAAGAATGCAGAGGATGAGGGCAAGCAGCCCCGTCCTCTGCCGAATCGAAGAAAAACGCATCGAAACCCTTTCAGAACAGCTCGGGATGGTAAAACTTCGCGAGAATCTCCAGCCCGTCCACGGCGCGAGGACCGGGATACGTGTTCTCGACGCGCGTCGAATAGATGCGGTTATTCTTTACGGCTCTGACGCCGGACAGTTCGGGCATGCTCCGCAGCGTTTCGGCGATCTTGTCGCAATCGATCGTGAATCCGTAGGCGAGAATGACGATCACGTCGGGGTTATGCCCGATCACCTCTTCCCAGCTCACCTTGATCCAGCTGTCGTCGACGCCGCCAAAAACGTTCCGTCCGCCCGCCAGAGCCGTCAGCGCGCTGGGCATGGCCTGCCCGCCCACCGTCTTGGCCGCTGTGCCGATAGCGACGTCGGTGTCGGTTACCACGCGGAGAATAAAGACGTTCACCGGTTCCCGGACCGCTGCCGTCTTGTCCGTCACCGCCGCCGCGCGGGCCTTCATGGAGCTGATCACTGCCGCGGCTTCGTCCTGCACGTTGAAGATCACGCCCAGATTGCGCACGTCGTTGTACGTGTCCTCGAGACTCACCGGCGGTTTTTTCATGACGCGGATCAGCGATTCGGTGATGGCATAGCTCTTGATGCCGTATTTGTCGAGTTCTTCCGGAGTGATCGCGCTGCCCGTCGTGTCGCCGGGGATGTCCAGTCCGTAGAAGTAGCCCGACAGGAACATGTCGGGATTGGCGCCGACCAGCTGTTCCAGCGTAATGTAATCGTCGGAGATCATTTTCAGCCTCGACAGACGCTCCACGTACTTGTCCGAGACCGTCATTCGCTTCGGATTGAAACCGGCATACCCGATCACGCGGCCTTCGAGCCCCAGCGCGAACATCAGTTCGATGATGTTGCTGTCGCCGTTGGTGACGACGCGTTCAGGCGCCTTCTCGAAGACGAGCCGGCGATTGCCGTTGTCGACGGTTACGGGATAAACGGTTTCCGCCGCGAAGGATGCCGCGGCCATGGCCAGTGAAGCGGCTGCCGCAAGAAAACTGCGAAGAATCTTTTTCATGCTGTGAACCTCCTGCGCAAAAAAACGTGACCCGGCCCCCGCCGGCTCGCCTCTATAGAAAACGCGGGCATAAAAAAAGACACGGTCCGCGGCCGTGCCTTTAGAGACAGTGATGTCTGCTGCACTGAAAAGATTTCGCCCGCGCAAAAGCCTTCCTTCGCGTCGCCCGGCGCGTATCCTGACTCCCCATCGTCCTCCGCGGCGCCCTTCCCAAAGGCCGAAAGCCCTCAGTGAGCGTGATACCGTTTCGTCAGGGGTTACAGTGGCGGGGCCGCGCAGGATTTTCACCTGCTTCCGACGCCCGGCGACGTTCCATTTTCACATATTTTAAGCGCCTCCAGGCGCCCTGTCAAATCCTGAGGCGGGACGAGACTGAAGCGGGACTCGCGCAGACAGCGCAACGTTTTTGTGCTATGCTTGGCTCGCCAAACAAGATCATTCCGAAGAGGAGGTTGCTCGTTATGAAACGTACTCTTGCAAAAATTTTCCCGGCGCTTTTCGCCGCCGCGGCGTTGGGTGCCCCCGCCATGGCCGCCGATCTGCGCGAATTGCTCGCGGCGACGCGAACGGCGCAGAAAACCGGCGAGATCATCCTCGTCGTCGACCGAGCGCTGACCCTGTGGAAGAAAAGCGACGCCAGCGCCTGGCAAAAAACGCTGGAAGCGCCGTGCGGCTGCGGCAGGCTGGGGCTGACGGAAAACAAGCGCGAAGGCGACAAAAAGACGCCCGTCGGCGCCTTCCCAATCCTGTACGCCTTCGGCAACAAGCCCAACCCCGGCACGGCCATGAAATGGCGCTCAGTGACGCCCAACTCCTACTGGGTCGACGACGTCAAGCGCCCCGACATCTACAACACCTGGGTGGAGAGCGCGGGCAAGATCGGCGGCGAGCGTCTGGCCGACTATTATCAGTACGATTACGCCATGGCCGTCGGCTACAACACCGACCCTGTCGTGCCCGGACAGGGCTCCGCCATCTTCGTCCACGTCAAATCGCGCAACCATTGGACCACCGCCGGCTGTATTTCGCTCGAACGCCGGGACATGATCGAGCTGCTGCGCCAGTGCCACGACGGCGCCTGGATCGTCATCGTCCCGAACGCGGAGCACCTCGTCCGTTTTTAGACGGAACCATACCAAATACAAAAGCCATTTCTTTCATCATTCGCCGCGGCGATAAAAACTGCCCCGCCTTTCTCGGCAAGCGAGAAAGGCGGGGCAGTTTTTATCGCCGCGAATCAATCCTGAGGCCTGTTCAACGCGCGGTCGAGGTTGCGCACGAAATCCTGCGTATTGGTAACCATGCTGACGGCCGTGACGGTGCCGCGGTCGGAGAGCTTGTTGACGGCGAATTCCTGAACGTCGACGGTGTACATGTAGACGGGGCGGACGACGCCGCCGAACTCGTTGTACGAGGGGGTCATGTTGCCGGTGGCGATGGTGTAGAGGATCGCCGACATCATGATCATGGTCGAGGTCTTGCGGGCGTGCGCGCGCATGGCGTTCTGGGCGGCGTAGACGTTGTTGTAGGCGCCGGGCAGGGCGAGGCGGTCACGGATGGTGCCGGCCATGACCAGGGCCGTGCCGCATTCGACGCAGGCTTTGACGAAGCCGTCTTTGACTTTGCCGGAGGCGGCGAGCGCTTCCAGCGAGCCGTAGGAGTTGGCCAGGTTGATGGTGTCGTAGAGGTTGTAGGTGGTGTTCTGCTCGTGTTCGAAGACTTTCTGTCCCCACGACGTGCCGAAGATTCCGCGTTCGAGGTCGAAGGCGGCGGTTTCGGAGCCGCAGAAGATCGCCTGCACATAGCCGTTGCGGATCAGGCGCTCGAGCGCCAGGCGCGAGTTCTGGTCGAGGGCCAGCGCCGTGCCGACGACGAGCGTCACGTAGCCGCGGTGTTCGCGCTCGTAGCGCAGCACTTCGTAGAGCGTGTCGTAGTCGAGCGAATAGGCGGTCTCGCGCGAGCGTCCTTCGCGGAAGGCGAAGGTGTCGGAGGTGCCCGCTTCGGCGAGGAAGCCCTGCGTCCACACGTAGATGCCTTCGCTGGCGTCTTCGGTGCGGCCGATCACGACTTTGTCGCCTTTTTTCAGGTTGCGGAACTCGACGATCTCGACGCGCTCCCGGCCGGGCGTGTCGCTGGCCACGCAGACGGTGTCCATGCGGCTCTGCGTCGCCAGCACCCATTTGTCGTTGATCTTGAAATACTCGGGGTAGACCGACAGGGCGTGGTAGCCTCGAGGACTGATCCCGTCGCGCTCGACGGTTTCGAAGCGGCAGTTGGGCGCGTTCTTCAGGAACTCCTGCTCGAAATCGGGGTGGCGGTACTTCGGCATCTGGAATTTCATTTGCTCGCCCCCTCGTGCCGTGCGTTTTTCACGGCGACAAATTCCTCGACGGGAACTTCCATCGCCTCCACCCGTTCTTTGGCCACGTCGCCGACGAGCGCGCGTTCGCAGTTGACGACGAAGTCCTGGACGTTGGTGTTCATCGGCACGACGGCGATGCGCTCGCGGGCCGCGACCACCTTGTTGGTGACGTTTTCGGTGATGTCGATGATGTACATATAGACCGGCGTGATGGCGCCGTCTTTTCGCACGCGGTAGCTCGACGCCATGTTGGCGACGGAAAGGCTGTGCAGCATCGTGGCGATGCCGATGATCAGCGTGGCCTTGTCGAGGTGCTTCTTCATCTCCGTCAGCGCCTTGTCGGTGTCGCCGATCACCTCGGGCAGCGGGCCGTCGTCGCGGATCGAGCCGGCCAGCACCAGCGGCACGTTCATCGAGACCAGCGTCTTGATGATGCCGTCCTTGACGTGACCGTCGTCGATGAATTTCTTCGTGGAGCCGGCGGCGCGCACCTCGTTGAGCAGGTCGAGGTGGTTGTAGTGCCCCATCGGCTGGTTTTCCTGCGTGTAGATGTTCTGTCCCAGCGCGGTGCCGAGGAAGCCGCCCTCGAGGTCGTGCGTGGCCATGGCGTTGCCGCCCATCATGCAGCTGATGTAGCCGTTCTCGGCCAGGTGGTTGAGGGCGACGCGCGTGTCGTAGTCGAAGACGACGCTCGGCCCCAATACCCAAACGATGTAGCCGCCGTTGTCGCGCTCGTATTCAAGCTGCGCGAACAGCTGCTCGTAATCGGTCGTGTAGGCGGTCTCCACGGCGCGGCCGGGCGCGGCGTAAACGCTTTCGGGGAAGCCTTCCTTGCACACGAGAACGCCCTCGGAGCCGTCGGTCGCGCGCCCTATAACGACCTGGTCGCCCGCTTCGAGGTCGCGGATTTCCGTGACGATGATTTTCCCCTCTTTGAGCACGGGCACGCAGTTCAGCGAATTATGCTCGGGAAGCTGCCACGTTCCGTTGCAGCGGTAGAAGGTCGGCAGATGGGTGGTCAGATAAAAACCGCGCGGCGCCACGCCCTTCTTTTCGACCTTCGCGCATTTCACTTCGCCTGCTTCCCGATATTTCGCGTCGGCAAAGTCGGGGCACGCAAAGACAGGCATTTCAAACTTCATGATTGCTCCTCTCTGGACAAACGAAACAGGCGGCCGATGTCCACCTTGTCTTTTTGTTCCGTCACTCGTTCTCGAAACTCGCTGGCCGTAATTTTGAGCCATTTCAGGAAGTTACGGTTGAAACTCCGCAGTGAATTGTAGCCGACCTGAAACGCGATGTCCGTCACCGACTGATCGGTGCGAAGCAGCAGGTTCGCCGCCTCGTGGATGCGCAGGTAATTCAGGAAATTCGTAAAGTTCATCTCGACAATGTAGCCCAGGGATTCGTTGACCATTTTGGGCGAGGTGCAAAACCGCTCCGCCACGTCCAGGATGGTGAGGTCGCCGGCGAAATTGCGGTAGACGTATTCGATGATCTTGCCGGCTTTCGGCGCAGGCAAAACCATGGAGACGCCGGGATTGTTCCGGTAGCAGCGGCGGAACTGCTGCGCTCCGATCCCCTGCTGGTCGGAAAAGACGCGCGACAGGTGCGATATGTCCGCGTAGTCGAGGATATCGGCGATCTCCGCCAGCGAAATGTCGGTGTGCAGCAGCAGAAACGTGACCTTCGACAGCTTCATTTCCTGAAGCAGCTCGTAAAAGCCGAGTCCGGTCACCTTGAAGATGTAGCGGGAAAGCGACGCTTCGCTGACGAAATAGATCCGGCTCAGGTCCTGAAGCGTCAGCTTGCGGTGCAGATTCAGGTACATGTACTGAAAAATGTGGGGAGAACAGCTTTCTTCCTCTTCTTCGAGACGGGACTGTCCGTCGGAACGTTCTTCCTGATCCTGCGCCAAACGCAGGTAGAGGACGACCAGTTCCACGAGCTTCGCCGTCAGGTACAGGCCGGACCACGGCTGACGATTGGTCGGGCTGACGATGGAGACCGGCTCGATCTCGCGGCGGATCTCGTCAAAGAGCGCTTTGACGCGCGGACGCTCCCGCTCCGGCACGCGCACGCCGCCGCAGCGGTACAGAAGCGTGACCATGTCGAGCTTCTCGTTTTCGATGTTGAACTGGTTCTTGACGATGAAATTCAGAAACTCGAACGGATAGATGAGCAGGTAATAGCGCAGCGGCTCCTTCACTTCGACGATTTCGGAAATTTCCCACGGCAACAGGGCGATGACCGCGCCCGGCTCCATCGCATAGTCTTTGTCGTAAATTCTGATCGTGCCTTTTCCGGAAAGGACGTAGAGGAAACGGCTGTTTTTGTGCAGCAGCGGCCTGGTCGGCGCGCTGTCCGACTGCACTTCGAAATAGGTCGCGACGCCCTCGCGGGACGCCGTGCGGTAAAATTCCTGAATTTCCACGCGCTTCCCCTGTCCGGGATTTTTCCGGGAAGTCATCTGTCCTCCCCCTTTTTACATGCCGGCGGCACGGCCGGCGCCTCCAGCGTCCCAAAGGCCCGCGGCGCTACGCCTGGATCCAGGTGCCGGTAGAACCTTCCAGACCTTCTTTCGCCTTCTCCAGCGACGTGATCAGCGCCCTGCGCCCCGGTTTCGACTCGGCAAACCTGATGGCCGCGCTGATCTTCGGCAGCATGGAGCCTTCGGCGAATTCCTTGTCTTCGATGTACTTTCTGGCTTCAGTCGTCGTCAGCGTGTCAAGCCACAGCTGATCCGGCGTGCCGAAGCGGATCGCCACCTTTTCCACGGCGGTGAGGATCACCACCACGTCGGCGTCGATCGTTTCGGCCAGCTTCACCGACGTAAAATCTTTGTCGATCACCGCGTCGATGCCCGTCAGCACGCCGTCTTTCTCCACGACAGGAACTCCTCCTCCGCCGCCGGCAATGACGGTCACGCCCTGGTCGATCAGCTTGCGGACGGCCTCTTCCTCGACAATGCGGACAGGAGCCGGCGAGGCGACGACCTGGCGGTAGCCGCGCCCGGCGTCTTCGACCACGGCCACACCGGCAGCAGCCAGTTTGTCGGCGTCTTCCTTGCTCATGAAGTTGCCGATCGGCTTCGTTGGACGCTGGAAGGACGGATCGGCGGCGTCGACCTGGACCTGCGTCACGAGGGTGGCGACGCTGTCGTTCATCTTTCTGGCGCGGAATTCGTTGCCAATGGCGTTCTGCAGGTGGAAGCCGATGTAGCCTTCGCTCATGGATCCGCACTCCGGAAACGGCACGTAGGGCAGCTTTTCATCCAACTTGGCAGTGATGTCCATGGACTTCTTGATCATACCTACCTGCGGACCATTGCCGTGACACACCAGCACCTGAACGCCGGACTGGACAAAATCGACGATGGAGCGCGCCGAGTGCTTGACGCGTTCTTTCTGCTCTTCGGGTGTGTTTCCAAGAGCGTTGCCGCCCAGAGCGATGACGACTCTTTTCATTATAATCTCCTATTCTCGCAAATGGAAATTTTTTTTCGGAAAGCGATCGCTGGTCCGTATGACAGACAATACGCACACCGGGACGCAACTGGCCGCGCAACTTTTTTGCGGCCAAATCGACGAGGACGGCCTTCATGTACCTGACGACGGGATGAGCGCCGCTTTCTGAGCCGTTGAAACCGGCCGTCACGGCGCCAAGTGTCGCGGCGCCCCAGGTCAGTTCGATCTGGTCTTCCTCAAGCCCGGCACGCAGTTCCGCTAGCCGAGCAGCGTCCAGATCAGGTGCGCCGCAACGCCGGCACAGAGGCCGCCGATCGTGTGCGACAGGATCGCGCTGCCGGTCATTTCCTTCATGTCGAGCGCGTCCATCATGGCGATATGCGTGGATAAATAGCCGCTCCAACACATACAGATAGCCGTGAAGACCGCCAGATCGTTGCTCGTCGCCGCGCCCTTCTTCACGAGGTCGCCGACCATGCCGATCGCCGCGCCGCTGCTGCCGAGCGCCGTGATCGGCACGGCGATAGCCTCGGGCGATTGGAAGCCGAACAGCGGATCGAGCAGAAAGCGAAGCTTGGAACCGATCAGCGGCAGCAGCCCGATACCTTCGCCCGCCGCACCGGTGTACGCGCCATTCGGCCCCGGGCCGTTGGTCAGCATCAGCACGATCGTGCAGATCAGCAACACGCCGGGAATGATGGAGATCCCCATATCGACGCCGCTCTTGCCGCCGTGCAGCATCGATTGTATGAAACGCGACCCCACCGACCCTTCGCGAACCACTCGCATGTCTCCGGGAATCGTTTCGCCGCCGGAAGTCGGCATCATCGTCTCAATACCGTAATGAGCCTTCGTCTTGCGCAGCATCAGGCGCACCGAGACGACGGAGCCAATCACCGCGCCAAAATTGCCGATCAGGGCCGCCTTCATCGCGCCTTCCACGGACAGGCTCATCATCGTCGTCGTGATGATCAGCCCCATGCCGAACGCCGTGCCCAGATTGGTCAGCGCCGCCATCTGGTATTTTTTGAAATAGCGCTTGAAATTGTCGTCCTGGGCAAAGGCCAAAATCGCCGGATTGTCCGACAGATAACAGTTCATAATGCCCAGCGCGCTCGAACCGGGCAGGCCGTACAGCGGGTAAATGATCGGCCGCAGCACCCGGTTGATCAAAGAAATCACGCCGAATTCGGACAAAAGCCCGGCGGCTCCGCCCGCCAGCACCGACACTGCCATCAGGTAGAAACAAACGGACGTCAGCAGCTGATAGCCCGTCAGCATCATCGTCTTGAACATTTCGGTACAGCCCATGACGCTGCCGATGCCTACGAAAAAGGCGAGGAAAAAGAAGAGGAAAATGAAAGCCTCTTTCCCGATCTCTTTCTTGAACCTGACAAATTCCCCGTTCGCTTTCATTGTACCTCCTGTAATAGCACGGGAGTGCGGTTTAACGCTCCGCGATAAACCGCACTCCCCGCCGACTGAATACCCTATTTTTGTATTCTACCGTTTATTTCCTGCGGGGGAAATAGTGAAGAACTCGTCGACGATAGCGCGGACCTTGCCGCTCATCATCACCATTCACGGCTTTTTCAGCAGAGCGTCGCGTACATGACCGCCTTGATGGTATGCATGCGGTTCTCGGCCTGATCGAAAACGTAGGACTGCTTCGACTCGAAAACCTCGTTGGTGACCTCCATCTCGGTGATGCCGAACTTCTCGGCGATCTCCTTGCCGACCTTGGTCTCGGTGTCGTGAAAGGAGGGCAGGCAGTGCAGGAAAATGGCCTGCTCGTTGGCGTTTTTCATGGCCGCGGCGTTGATCTGATACGGCTTCAGAAGCTTGATGCGCTGCTCCCAGATCTCGGCCGGCTCGCCCATGGAGACCCAGATGTCGGTATAGAGCACGTCGGCGTTCTTCGTGCCTTCATCGACATCGCTCGTCAGCGTGACGGCGCAGAAGTTTTCCTCGGCGATCTCCTTGGCCGTTTCGATCAGCTTGGAATCGGGGAAAAGCTCTTTGGGAGCGCAGGCCACATAGTTGACGCCCATCTTGGCGCAGGCGATCATCAGCGAGTTGGCCACGTTGTTGCGGGCGTCGCCCATATAGACGAACTTCAATCCCTTGAGACGGCCGAAATGCTCCTCGATCGTCAGAAGGTCGGCCAGCATCTGCGTGGGATGCCATTCGTCGGTCAGCCCGTTCCACACCGGCACGCCGGCGTAAGCCCCCAGTTCCTCGACCGTCTTCTGCGAAAAACCGCGGTATTCGATGCCGTCGAACATGCGCCCCAGCACGCGGGCCGTATCCTTGATGCTCTCCTTGTGCCCCATCTGCGAACCGGCGGGGTCAAGATACGTCACGCCCATGCCCAGGTCGGCGCCGGCGACTTCGAACGAGCAACGCGTCCTCGTCGAGGTTTTCTCGAAGAGCAGGACGATGTTCTTGCCCTCGAGGTAGCGGTGCGGAACGCCGGCGCGCTTCATCGACTTGAAGTTCTTCGACAGCTCAAGCAGGTAGCGGATGTCCTGAGACGAAAAATCAATCAGCTTCAAAAAATTCTTTCCACGCAAATTCTTACCCATTGCGGCGCCTCCTGAAATTTATGAAATGGAGTGTCACGATTTACACTCAAAGCAATGATCTTAGTTATTCTATAGGAGTCATTCCGTACTTGTGAGACATTTCTCTTTCATTTATTTGTCTTTTTTTGCAGAATAAAAAGAAAGGGCCCCGCAATCGCGGAACCCCAAAAACGAGAATCTCGACAGTCGCCGCGTTTACGTCGAAGCGTCCGGGAGATTCTTCGTTACTTCAATCATGGCATTATTTTAAAGTTATAGCACAAAAAGGAAGAAAAAAACAGAGACACGGGCGACGACCTACTCTCCCGCGAAGCGAATCGCAGTACCATCGGCGCGTGAGGGCTTAACTGCCGGGTTCGGCATGGGACCGGGTGGACCCCCTCCGCTTTTATCACCAG
>NZ_VUNH01000011.1 GCF_009695745.1 Pyramidobacter porci | reverse complement strand
GCCAACGAGGTTTTGCCGAAGCTCATCGTCAGGCACAACCGGAAGTTTGCCGTCAATCCGGCTGAGGGTGAGGACGTTTATGTGAAGCCGGAAGGCAAGGTCGATTGGAATTTTCTCTTTGCGCGGCGGGGTTTCCGCAGGACGGATCACGGCGGCATGATCTCCTATGGAAGCCGGCGGTATGTTCCGGCAGCGGACGATTATCTCGGGATGGTCAACACGACGGTTGAGGTGCGCGAAACGTTGGCGGGAGAGATGTGGGCTGTTTATAAGGGCAAACGGATTGCCATGAAGGAGGTTGAAAGGCCGAAGTGAGTCGACTCCGATGAGGCATCGGCAAAGAAACGAAAAAGCGGGCTTGTGAAAGCGCACAAGCCCGCTCCAGACCACCCATGGCGGCGTGGCCTCGTCAAGAGACGAGAACATCATAGCACATACACGCCGTGTCCAAAACTCACGACAGGTGGTGCTATGTCATAGCAAAAGGATCTTATCTCAGCGTCTGATATTTGAATAAACATGGCTGTAGTGACTTTTTCAATGAGCGGTTATGCTGACTTTTTTACTGGCTATTGCCAGACCCAATTTTGTTGCTGTCGTTGCTCAGAGATAAAGTCACCCATAACGGTTCAAAGAAAATGTCACTCTGAGATAATACCGTCCATGAAACAGGAGCGAATGACATTGTCACAAAAGGAACTGAATTGTATCAGAGTTATCGGAGCGCTTGTCGACGGCCGTATGACGAACAGGGAGGCGGCGAAGAAACTGGAGTTCTGTCAACGGCAAATCATCAGGATCAAGAAGAAGTTCATTGCTCAAAGGGCAGTGGGGCTTGTTCACGGCAACCGCGGTAGAATGTCCCGGCACAGGATCGGAAATGAGGTACGGGCATTGGTGCTGAAGGCGTATCGCGTGGTGTATTATGATTTCAAGGACCCACCGATTAAATCGCCGTTTGCTCAAGCAAGATAGTATAATAAAGTCGTACTAATCCCCCGTCAAAGGAGAATAGAAGATATCCCAACTCAGCTTCGGTGATATGGAATACGCAAATCGCAGAAGAAAAGCCAGGAGAGAAGCATTTCTTGAGCAAATGGATAAAATTATCCCGCGGGCTGATTGGGTCATCGTGACAGCGACGCATTATCCGTCCGGCAAACGGGGACGCCCTCCTCTTGGTGTCGAGACGACGCTACGCATGTACCTCACGCAGAACTGGTTCAATTTGTCCGATGAAGGCATCGAAGACGCCATCTACGACAGCAATGTCATGCGTACGTTCCTGAGGATCAATTTCCTCCAGCAGCAGGTACCGGACGCAACAACCCTGCTGCACTTCCGTCACCTTCTTGAGAAGCATGAGCTTGGCAAAGCCTTGTTCGACGATATCCGGAGCAGACGTGACAAGGCCGGTTTGATCATGCACGGAGGCAGCGTCGTCGACGCAACGCTCATCAGCGCTCCGAGTTCAACGAAGAACCAAAACGGCGAACGAGATCCTGCAAATGCATTCGACGAAAAAAGGCGGCCAGTGGTATTTTGGCATGAAAGTCCATGCCGGCGTCGACGCCGGAAGCGGGTATGTCCATACCATCATCGGGACCTCCGCCAACGTTCATGATGTGACGCAGCCCCATGCACTGATACGGGAGGATGATGGGGTCGTCTCCGGAGATTCAGGCTATCTTGGCGTAGAGAAACGCCAAGAGATCAGAGAAGACGAGCGCCTCTCGAAAGTTGATTTTCGTATCAACCGGCGTCCCGGCAGCATCAAGACATTAGGCGTAGGCAGATCATATGATAGATCCCGGGAAAGTCGTAAATTATCGACACGCAGTAAAGTCGAACACCTCTTTCAGATCGTGAAGAGATACTTTGGCTGCCGCAAGACATCGTATCGAGGCATAGCGAAAAACATGAACAAATTCTTCGTTCTGTTTGGCTGTGCCAATCTTGTCATGTGCCTTCGAGCTGGACGAACGGAAGAGTTGTCCGCCTGTGGGGCATACCCCATAACCGTCTCCGTTTAACGGAGACAGGGCCTTCCCACGGCAGTTTGGGGGCATTTTTCGCCTACAGAACGGGCACTTCATTTGACTATCAAGACCTTTGTTTGATAGTCAAATTGGTGTTTTCGTTTGGGCGAAATAATCAGCGGTTCCTTAATATGAACAGACGTTTTTGGGGCTGGCGAACATCATGATTTGATGTTCGTTACACACCAACATTTATTATAGAGTCCAATTATAGAGTCCAATCATAACCACCGGCCGTGCCGGCGTTTTGCACAAGCCCCCTTGGGGCATCTTCCCGGCCGAGCCTATAGGCTCGTCAAAAAGTCTGTCAGCCGCGCAACTCTCACGGGCTGCCCCTAAAGGGGCTCTCTACTTGCCTTCCCGTGCCGGCTTACCCGTAAACGGGTCAACCTACTCTTTTATCGTCAGCTGTTCCTCGGCATGATCTTCCTGCAATTGGTTCCTGATGGAGGTCTCTATTGCAGTCTTGTTGCGTCCTACCGTGCTTACGTAATATCCGCGGCACCAGAAATGTCGATTGCCATATTTGTACTTCAGATTCGCGTACTTCTCGTAAATCATCAGGCTGCTTTTACCTTTCGGGTAACCCATCACCTGCGATATGCTGTATTTGGGCGGGATGCTCAGCAACATGTGGACGTGATCTTTGCATGCTTCCGCCTCCAATATTTCAATTTCTTTGTACGCGCACAGTTTTCTCAGCATCAAACCGATGTCTTGTTTGATCTTCCCGTAGATGATTGCCGGCGATACTTCGGCGCAAATACCACGTGATACTTACACTCCCACTTCGTGTGTGATAAACTACTGACGTCAAGTTTCATCAGGACTTGATCCTCCTTTGGTTTTGTTTGGCGGCTGACAGACCGCTTTTACTTTGCCAAAGGAGGAGTTCTTTTTCTCCATAGCTAAAGCCTTTTAGCCTGCATTCCCGTGACACAGCACTAGGGAACCTCGAATAAAAGCAGTCATAGCCCGCTAAAATCAGTAGTTTGGGCGGTTTTTCTTCTTGCAGGTAGCTAGAGCTTGTTCACGCTAAATTGCATCTACAATCATAGCAAAGTAGATGAATCCACAGAACAGCACGTCAAGCTTATCGTAACGGGTAAATATTTTCCGAAATCGCTTAAGACGCGGGAAATATCGCTCTATCTCACTGCGTTGCTTATATCTCTCCTTATCATACTCCCACGGATCTTTGCGGTTCGATTTGGGAGGAACAGCCGGAGAATACCCCTTCTCCTTCGCTTTCTTCCGCATACTCTCTCCCTCGTAAGCTCTGTCCATCAGGATGTATTTTTGCTCTGGAGCTCTTATGATCTTGTCAAGCAGTGCGATGCCTTCCGGCGAGTCATGGGCTTCTCCTCCGGAGAGCGCGAAGCTGACAGCCGATCTGTCAGTTGCGGCGACCATATGAATCTTCGTTGTGAGCCTGCCTCTCGATCTTCCAATGGCCTGTTTCCCTCTTTTTTCAAAGCGCCTGTCCCGTCGGGATGAACCTTTGCCGATGTGCTGTCCAGGCAGATCGATTCGACCTTTACGCGAATAATGTTCTCCATTTGCAACGCTTCGAACAGGCGCTGTAAAACGCCGTTTTTGCTCCACCTGTTCATGCGTACATAAATCGTATGCCAGTTTCCATAGGATTTCGGCAATGTCCTCCATTTACAGCCGTTTTCCGTGACATACAGTATCGCATTGATCAGTTGGAGATTGCTCATGCTCACATTCCCGCGCTGACGGGGCAAGTATTTTTCAATTCGCTCGTATTGTCCTTGCGTAATTTCCATATGCACATTATAGATTACTGTTGGGTAATTGTCTATTAGTGTGAACACACTCTAGCTGTTCTATAAAGAAATAGCATAATTTCCTGCCATAGCAAGACCTCCTGTTGTTATGTTGATTCTACAACAGGAGGTCTTTTTATTCTCTGTCCAGCAAGCGGGATGCAGTCCAAGGTACATATCAAAAAGACGTGACGGCTTTTTTCAAGATTTCTTCGGCAGATGACGCCGCAGCGCCTCGATCACGCCGCCGCTTTCGACGCGCTCGACGATCTTCCCGTCTTTGAAGATCACCGCGCCCGACGGCGAACCGGCGACGCCGAGCTGCGCGTGGCGGGCCTCGCGCGGACCGTTCACTTCGCAGCCCATCACGGCCAGCGTATAGCCGTCGGGCAGTTCTTCCAATATCGGGGCGAGCTGTGGAATAACGGCGGCCACTTCCAGCTGGCGCCGTCCGCAGGTCGGGCACGAGACCAGCCGTCCGCCGCGCTGGCGCAGATTCAACGCCCGCAGGATGCTGTAGGCCGTCCGCACTTCGTTCGCGGGCGGCTGTGACAGGCTGACGCGCATCGTGTCGCCGATGCCCAGCGCCAAAAGCCGCGACAGTCCGCAGGCGCTTTTGACGACGCCGTCCAATCCGCTGCCCGATTCGGTGATCCCCACGTGGAACGGAAAATCGCCGTAGCGGCGCTGGAGAAGGACGTTGGCGCGCAGGGATTCTTCCAGATCAGTCGACTTGGCGGAAACGATAATGTCGTAAAATTTCAGCGACAGCAGCATTTCCATCTGCTCCCCGACCGCCAGCGCCAAAGCGGCGCCGCGGTCGCCGCCGGCGCGCCGAAGCTGCACGTCATTGACCGAACCGCTGTTGGCGCCGATACGGATGACGACCCGGCGTTCCCGCGCCAGGTCGACGACGGCCGCCAGACGCTCGGGGCTGCCCATGTTGCCGGGATTGATGCGGATGGAAGGACAGCCGGCTTCCATGGCCGCGACGGCAAGCGCCGGATCGAAGTGAATGTCCGCCATCAGCGGCAGCGGCGAGGAAGCGTTCAGGGCGCGCAGTCGGTCTTTCAGTTCCGGCTTGGGAAACGCGACGCGCACCAGTTCGCAGCCTTCGGACTGAAGTTCGGTCAGCTGTTTCAGACACGCGGCCGTGTCGTCGAGACGCGTTTTCAGCATCGATTCGACCCGGATCGGCGCGCCGGCGCCCAGGGTCAGGGGACCAATCCGCACGGTTCTTTTCATGATCGTCCTCCGCGCTAAAAGAGCTTCAAAATATCCTGCCACGTCACGACGATGATCAGAGCGAACAGGATTATGAAACCGATGAAATGGATCTTCCCTTCCAGTTCGAGAGACATGTTTCTGCCCGTGATCATTTCGACCAGCACAAAGAGGATGTGTCCCCCGTCGAGGGCGGGAAAAGGCAGCAGGTTGATGATCCCCAGATTGAGGCTGATCACGGCGAGGAACGACAGCAGCGAGAAAAATCCGGCGCTGGCCGCCTGCCCGGCCATGGCGGCGATGCCCACGGGGCCGGAGACGTCGACTTTCGCCGGGTGAACAAGCATTTCTTTCAGCCCCTGGAGCATCGCCAGCGACATGTGGAAGGTCCACGCGATCGAGCCGCGCAGGGCCCGGCTCAGCGGCAGCTTTCGGATCGCGGGCTGAATGCCGATCAGCGGCGGCTCGCCCGCCTTTTCAGCTTTGGTTCCCATCGTCAGCGTCAGCTGCCGGGGACCGCGCCGGACCGTCAACTCGAGTTTCTCCTGACCGGCGGCCTGGGAGCGGATCGCGCGGGTCATCTCTTCCCAGTCGCGGACGTCGACGCCGCCGACCCGTTCGATCACGTCGCCGCGCCGCAGCCCCGCCTCCGCCGCCGGAAAACCGGGCATCAGCGCGCCGACTTCGCTGACGGAAAGGTCCATCACGCCGCGCGACATCAGCAGCACCGTCGCCAGCACCACGACCAGCAGGATATTGTTGAAGGCCCCCGCCGCCAAAACGATCAGGCGCTTCCAGGCGGGCTTTTCCTGAAAGCTCTCTCCGGGAAGGAGCGATTCGCCCTCGTTTTCCTCGCCCATGCCGGCCAGACGGACAAAACCGCCCACGGGAAACGCGCGCACCGACCACTTATTTTTGCGCCCCTGGCGCTGCCACAGCACGGGCCCCATGCCGAAGGAAAATTCGTGCACCTTGACGCCGCACCAGAGCGCAGTCAGATAATGGCCGAACTCATGCACGATCACGCAGATCAGGATGATAAAAAGAAACGATATGACGCTCAGAATCATTTAACTCCAAACCTTCTTCCTGCCCCAGGCCCTTTCGTTTGCCAGCTTAAGAGCGCGGGCCCGGCAGCGTTCGTAAAGCGCGATGCGCGAAGAAATGTCTTCCACGTCTCCGCCGTTATAGCCGTCCACGATAGCGGAGACGATTTTCGCGATGTCGGAAAAAGCGATTTTCCCTTCGAGAAACGTCTGCACGGCCGCCTCGTCGGCGGCGATCAGAATGACAGGATAGGGCTCGCCCCTGCGGGCCGCCTCGATCGCCGTATAAAGCCCGGGGAAACGCGCCTCCTGCGGCCTTTCGAAATGAAGATCCAGGCCGTCCAGTTCGACCGGCTCGATCTTCTTCATCCGCAGCGGCAAGCGCATCGGCCACGAGAGGGCCGTCAGCGCCGCAAGCCGCATATCGGGAGGGCTCAGGAGCATTTTCGTCGCGCCGTCGATAAAGGAAACCAGCGCGTGAACTTTCGAGCCGGGATGGATCACGGGCAGGATTTTCTCTCCCGGAATCCCGAAAAGATCATGCGCCTCGAGAAGTTCGATGCCTTTATTGATCATCGTGGCGCTGTCGACGCTGATCTTGCGCCCCATGGACCAGACGGGATGCGACGCCGCCTGCTCGGGCGTGACCGCGTCGAGCTGTTCCAGCGGCGTGCGCAGGAACGGGCCGCCCGAAGCCGTTAGAATCAATCGTTCCACATGATCGTAATTTTCGCCGGCAAGGCACTGCCAGAGCGCGTTGTGCTCGCTGTCGAGCGGGCGGATCTGCCCGGCGCGCACGGCGGAGGCCAGGCGCTCGCCCAAGATCAGCGCCGATTCCTTGTTGGCCAGGCTGATTTCCTTGCCCAGTTCCATCGCGCGCGCCAGCGCTTTCACCGCAGCGACGCCGGACGAGGCGAAGACGATATGTTCCACTTCGTCGGACTCGATCAGGCGAAGCAGCGCGTCTTCTCCTTTCCAGAGCTCCGCTTCTTTGGGCAAATCATAGCGCGGCTCCCGCAAGACGACGATTTTAGGCTCGAACTCCCGACAAAGCGACGGCAGCGCCTCTCTTCCCGTCTCCGCGGCCAGCGCCGTCACCTGAAAGAACTCGGGATAGGCGCGGCACACGTCAAGCGCCGAAGAGCCCACGCTGCCGGTGCAGCCGATCACGGCCACCTTTTTTCTCGTGTTTTTCGACATTTTTCAACTCTCAAAGCAGAAAAGCCCACCAGATCATCCACGCGCACAGCGTGTTGACGAGGACACTGTCAAAGCGGTCGAGGAATCCGCCATGACCGGGGAAAATATGCCCGCTGTCCTTGACGTCGTTCTCGCGCTTGATCAGAGATTCCACCAGATCGCCCAGCTGACCGGCGCTGCCGCAGGCCGCACCGACGAGGACGAACGCCATCGGGCTGAACTTGAAAAACAGCGCGCACAGCGCGCCGCACAGCGTGCTGGCGACAAAACCGCCGATAAAACCTTCAAGGCTCTTGTGAGGGCTGATATGAGGACAAACGCGCACCGTTCCCCAACGCGAGCCAACAAGATAGGCCATGACGTCGCAGGACCAGGTGCAGAGAAAGATGGAAAGCACCGCCGCCCATCCTACGGGATCGGGCAGAGCCCGAAAACGGATCATGCAGTACCACGGAATGACCGCGTACACCAAGCCGGTGATCACGGGGCCGACGCTGGCGATGGAATGACTGCCGGCGGTCAGCTGGCGCCGCGCCAGTTCCATGAAATAGACGGCGAAGCAGCACAAGCCGAAGATCGCCATCAACCCCGTCTGCGACACGTGTTCGGAGGAAAAAAGCACCACCGTCGCGGCCACCAGGCCGACGAAGCGATCCGCTTTCGGCAGACTGGGCGACATGCGGTAAAACTCCCAGAGAGATCCCAAAGCCACAAACGCGGCGTAGACATGCCACCACCAGCCGCCGAGATAAAGCAATCCCAGCATCACCGCGACCAATGCCGTGCCGGTGGCAGTGCGAACAGCCAGCGTCTGCTTAAAACTCTTCGACTCGTCCATAGCGGCGTTCCCTTCTGGCATAGGACTGCAATGCCTTTTTCAGTTCCGCGGTGCCGAAATCGGGCCAGAGCGTGTCCGTAAAATAATATTCGCTGTACGATCCCTGCCACAGCCAGAAATTGCTGACGCGAAGCTCTCCGCTGGTACGGATGATCAGATCGGGATCGGGGATGTCGGGAAGATAAAGATGTTTTCTTAAGTCTTCTTCGCCGGCGATCGTTTCGCCCTTGGACTGGGCGTCGGCGATGGCGTCCAGAATTTCCTGCCGTCCGCCGTAATTGAAACAGACGACCAGCGTCATGCGGCCGCATCGGGCCGTCTCCGTTTCGCTCCAGTCGATGATTCGCAGCACTTCGTCGGGCACGCCCCGGCGCGCCCCGCAAAAACGGACTCTGACGCCGTTTTTCACAAGGTCGGGAACTTTCTTGCGCGCGTAGTGCCGAAGCAGTTCCATCAATCCCGCCACTTCGAGCCGAGGACGATTCCAATTTTCCGTTGAAAAAGCGTAAACCGACAGGCAGCCAATGCCCATCTCGCCGGCCGCCCGCACCGTCCGCTCCAAAGCGGCGATCCCGGCCCGGTGTCCCAGCAGACGGGGCAGACCGCGTTTTTTGGCCCAGCGGCCGTTGCCGTCCATGATCAGGGCGACGTGTTTCGGTAAGTTCGCGCAACGCTCCATGCTTTATCCTCTCAGGCTTTCATAGCGCTGACGTATCTCTTGAATATCGCGCCACGTCAAATCCTTGGGGCCGCCGCGCTCACGGCTCTGGTTCCGCAGCAGATAGCTGGGATGGAACATCGGCATCAGCGCCGCGCCGCGCCACGTGAACCAGCGCCCGCGCATTTTGGTGATCCCCTCCGTGCCGTGCAGAAACCACTTCAGAGGCGTGTTCCCCAGACAGACGATGATCTGCGGCTGAAGCAGGGCGATCTGAGCCTCCAGCCAGCGCTGACAGTTCAGGACCTCTTCGATTTCGGGAACGCGGTTGTTAGGAGGACGGCATTTGACGATGTTGGTGATGTACACGTCGTCGCGTTTGAACCCGGCCGCTTCGAGGATGCGGGTCAGCAACTGCCCGGCCGGACCGACGAAGGGACGTCCCGAATTGTCCTCCACCTCGCCGGGGCCTTCGCCGACGAACATGATGCGCGAGGTCAGGCTGCCTTCGCCGACCACGACGTTCTTTCTGGAGCGGCAGAGCCCGCACTGTTCGCATCTGTTCGCCGCGTCCCGCAGCAATTGGTAGAGCGCCGTGCGCTCTTGCGGAGAGCGCTGCGCTTGATAGAGCATTTCAGTCATCAAAGGTTACCTCTGCTATGGTCACGTCGACTCTCGCGACTTCCATTCCCGTCAGCTGTTCGACGGCAACCCGGACGCGCAGCGCCGCCTGACCGGTCAGTTCCTTGAAGCTGAGCGCGCCGGTTCTCACCGTCAGGGAAAGAGAAATGACCAGACGGTCGTTCTCTTCTTTCACTTTGGGCTCCTTGACGGAAACCACCTGTACGGTGCCGCGAGCCACGTGTTCAGCGATCTGTTCGACGACGGCGGATTCGATCTTGAGCGCCCCGTAATAGCTGAACGGAGGACGCACAATGGTCTTTTCCGCCTCGTCCCGACTCGAGAAAAGATTTTTCAGACGGCCCACCAGTCGTCCCGTATAGTTTTTCTGGATCTGCGTCTGAGCGACGGGAATGACGTGACGCTTGTTCTGTTTCCGCTCGTAAAGCGCCTTTTCGATCTCGTCGTCGGAGGCGACCTGATCGATGCGCACGTATTCCGAAGGCGGCGGCAGTCCCAGCACTTCGCAGATCTCGTCACTCATGCCCCGCGACGTGGCGAGAATCATGATGCGGCTTCCCGGGTGGCGCGCCAGACAGCGCCGCACCTCGTCGCGGTGTTCGGGAAAATGGAACATGGCGCGCCGAATGGCCCGTACCATGTTGGGTTCCGTTTTGGCGCTTTTTCCGGCCAGAATTCGCCCGCGGGAAATCAGCAGTCCGTCGTCGATGATGATGTCGACGCTGCGTTTCGACGCGACCATCTGCGAGCGCATGCTTTTTCCCGTTCCCGCCGGCCCGTAAAAGGCCAGGACTTCATATTTCCCCGGAAGGAGGTCAGAAACCGTCTTCGTCTTCACGACCGCTCCCCCTTCTGGAAGGATAAACGCTTTAAAACGAGCCTTCGTCGTCTTCCGCGATAGAAACCTCGGCCCCCAGCCCCTGCAGGGCGCGATCGAAATTTTCGTATCCTCTCAGGATATGATGGAGACCGTAAACGCGAGTCTCGCCTTCAGCCGCCAGCCCAGCCAGCACCAAGGCGGCCCCGGCGCGAAGATCGGTTCCCTGCACGCTGGCGCCGTACAGAGCGGGCACGCCGTTGATGACCGCCGTGTTGCCCTGAATCTCGATCGCCGCGCCCATCTTGCGAAGTTCCGCCACGTGCTGGAAACGGGATTCGAAGATGCTTTCCTTGATCACGCTCGTGCCTTTGGCAAGGCACAGCGCGGCCATCAGCTGCGGCTGCACGTCGGTGGGAAAGCCGGGATAGGGCATGGTCTTGACCGACAGCTTCTTGAGCCTGCCGCGCGAGGGATAAACGGTGACGCTGTTTTCCTGTCGTTCATAAGACACGTCGGCCTCTTCCAGTTTGGCCAGGAGCGAATCGAAATGCTGAGGCTGCACGTCGGTCACGGTCACTTCGCCGTTCGTGATCACGCCGGCCAAAAGGTACGTGCATGAAGCGATACGGTCCGGAATAATCTGCACGCGGCCGGAAACCAACTCGGCCCGACCGTTGACCTGGATCACGCCGGCGTTGTCCTTTTTATAACAGACCTCAGCGCCCATCGCTTGAAGCGCCTGAACCAGATTCGTGATCTCCGGTTCGCGGGCGGCGTTTTCGATCGTCGTCTCGCCGTCCGCCAGCACCGCCGCCATGACAAGGTTCTCCGTCGCGCCCACCGAAGGGAAATCCAGATATATTCTGCAGCCGCGCAGTTTCCTGGCGCTGGCATAGACGGCCCCGTGGCTGAGTTCGATCGAAGCGCCCATTTTCGCCAGCCCCTTGAGATGCAGATCGATCGGCCGGGCGCCGATCGCACAGCCTCCCGGCAAAGGCATAACCGCTCTTCCCGTCTGGGCAAGCAGCGGTCCCAAAAGGATGGAAGAAGCGCGCATCTTTTGCACCAGCGAGGCGGGCATTTCACAGACAAGATCGCCCCGACGGGCCACCGTGGCCGTGCCGTCCTCGAACCGCACGTCCATTCCCAGCGCGCACAAAAGAGCGACCAGCGTCTCGGTATCGCGCAGAAGCGGCACATTGGTGCATGTCAGTTTTTCGCCGTCGCCGAGCAGAAGAGCCGCCGCCATCACTGGCAGCGCGGCGTTCTTGGATCCCTGGGTACGAACCTTCCCCTTGAGAGCCGCTCCGCCGGAAATCTTTAAAAACTGAGCATTACTCATAACTCCCACTCCTAAGGCACGTTTTATGATAGCCAAGATACAAATACTTTTACATTATACAACAACTACAAGAAAGCCGTCACCCTCAATCAGGGCGACGGCAGGGCAATCGCTTGCGAAACAAGCAAGCCCGCGGGCGCCAGACCCAAGACCTGCAGAGCCGCAGGGATGCCAAGCCCGCAGAGCTTGCGCTTGCGCCTCATGGGCCTCCTGGCAATTTTCTCGAGAGATTTTTCGTAAGCGATCGCTCTGCTGTCATCCCGATTCAATTGCAAAACATCGCTCCGATCCGCTCGAACACTGCTGTGCTTCGATTTTATCCTCGACTTTTCTCTCCCGCATTTCGCCCAGAGATTTGACTGACTTGTTTTTTCCGCTAGAATAGACGATGTCATGTTCATTGTTACTCTGAATTACTGAGGTGAATCCCGTGAACAGCAGCAATAACGTTAAAGGGGGGCGCGCCGCACCGCAGAGGCCGAAGACCTCAGCGAACGTACCCCAAAAGAGAAAAAAATCGTTTCTGAACAAACTTCTGATGTGGTTGGGGATGACGGTCCTCGCCTGCATCGCAGCGATTTCAGTAGGTCTGGCTTTATACATCAATAAGATTTCGGATACACTGCCAACTGACGACGAGATTCTTGCTTACCGAGCAAATGAAGCCAGTATCGTTTACGATCGCAAAGGCCGCGTGATCACGGAGCTGTACGTTGAGAACCGGAAACCCATGAAACTGGAACAGTTCTCAAAGTGGATGGTGATGTCGATTCTTGCGGCGGAAGATTCTCAGTTTTACTCTCATAAAGGGATTCGTCCGCTGGCAATTCTGCGTTCGCTTTTTAGCGGCGAAGGCGGACAGGGGGCCAGCACGATCACGCAGCAGCTGTCGAGGAATCTTTTTTTGTCGAGTGAAAAGAGTCTGGACCGCAAAGCCAAAGAAGCCATCATTTCTCTTCACATGGAAAGGCTCTATTCCAAAGATAAGCTGCTTGAGACGTATCTCAACGCCATCTATTTTGGTCATGGCGCCTGGGGCATCGACGCAGCGGCCCATAGTTACTTCAACAAAAGCGCCAGCGATCTGACGCTCGGCGAGGCTTCGATTTTGGCAGGTCTGGTTGCCGCTCCCGAAAAATATTCTCCGATCCGGAACATGAATCTGGCCAAAGCTCGCCAGAATTACGTGCTGAACCGTCTGGTCCATCTGGACTGGATCACCCGGGAAGAAGCGGACGCTGCCGCTCAAGAACAGCTGAAATTCAACGAACGGACCGAGAAAAACAAACTTGTTTTTAATAAAGCGCCCTATTTTGTGAGTCATATTCTCTTCAAAGAACTGATTCCGGTTTACGGCAGCGACAAGATCTACAAAGGCGGCATGAAGATCTACACGACCCTGGATCTCGACGTGCAGCAGGCAGCCGAGGAGTCCATGGCAAAGTTGAAAAGCGAAGGCGGGCTTGTCGCGCTCGATCCGGCAGACGGCTCCATTCTCGCGCTGGTCGGCGGCAAAGACTTCGAACAAAGCAAATTCAACCGGGTGACGCAGGCGTTCCGGCAGAGCGGCTCGGCTTTCAAGCCGATTGTTTATACGGCAGCGCTTGAAGCTGACTATCGCCCGATTGACCACATTATGGACGCGCCGATTTCACTGCGCGTTCCCAATTCATCGGGACCTGCCTGGACGCCGCACAATTTCAGCGAGACGTATGCAGGAGAAGAGACTCTGCTCAACGCTCTGGCTCATTCACACAACACTCCGGCCGTGCGCCTGACCTATATGCTGGGGCCAACGGCTGTCGTCGAGACAGCCCGGCGTATGGGAATCACCTCGCCGTATTTGACCCCCACGCTTTCTGTTGGTCTGGGAGTTGCCAGCGTCACGCCGCTGGAAATGGCGGTTGTTTATTCAGTGTTCGCCAATAACGGCAACCGCGTCGAGCCCTACTTCATTCGAGAGATCCGCAGCCGCGAAGGCAAAGTTCTTCAGCTGAATTCCCCGAAGATAACAGAAGCTCTTCAGCCTGGGACGGCAATGATAGCCCGTTCGATGCTCCAGGAAGTTATTCGCGCCGGCACCGGCAGCAAAGCGCGTCTCGCCGGATTCGAAATGTTCGGCAAGACCGGCACGACGAACGATTACACCGACGCATGGTTTGCCGGCGGCGTTCCCGGGCTGGTCGCCGTCGTTTATGCGGGAAACGATGACCTGAAGCCGCTCGGCGGCAAAAACGCCACGGGCAGTCAAATTGCCCTTCCCGTATGGTCCTCGTTCATCAGAAGCGCCGTTAAAATCCTCGAGGCGCCCCAAGTCTTTCCCAGAGAGCTTTCCGACGAGGAAAGCGGCGTCAGGGTCATGCGCGTATGCGTCGAAAGCGGCTTTCCAGCTTCGCCGGAATGTAAAAAAGTCACCAATATCTACATGCCTGCGGACAGGATCCCCACCGCCACTTGTCCGCTTCACGCCGAGAGCGCGGCAGAGGCGGAAGACCCCAACGCGCCGCAATTGCTGCTTTTGGATCAAGACAAGACAGATCTCGAAGCCGTCAAGAAGGATGAAGAACTCCTGGTCTCCCAAGATCAGCTTCCAATTTTCGGTCCCTCCCAGATTCCGCCGCCCATTCCTCCCGCCCCCGACCTCCCGCCGGCAGAGGGGAATAGTACTGGCAGTTGGCGCGATTACATCAAAAAGGACGATCGTTCCGTCGAAGAACGGTATCAGGAATTGCTCAAGAAATACAATATTCAATAACGAAAAGTCCGAAGGCCGGCTTCGCGCCATGCCTTCGGACTTTTTCGATCCATTGCGGTCGGTCATACGAGTTTTCGGTAAAGAGAAAGAAGAAGCCCGCAGCTGCGGGCTTCTTCTTTCTCTCGATTTGACTTTTAACAGCGCAACAGTCTAGTACATTCCGCCCATGCCGGGGCCCATGCCGCCGGCCGGATCGGCCTTCTTCTCCTCGGGCTTGTCAGCCACGAGGACTTCGGTGGTCAGGATCATCTTGGCAATGGAAGCGGCGTTCTCGAGAGCGCTGCGGGTAACCTTGACAGGGTCGATGATGCCCGCTTTGATCAGGTCAACATACTCGCCGTTGGAAGCGTCAAGGCCATGCCCTTCCTCAAGGGAAAGGACTTTCGCGACAACCACGTCGCCCTGCAGGCCGGCGTTGGTCGCGATCAGATGCAGAGGCGAGGACAGAGAGTTGAGCACGATGTTGGCGCCCGTGCGGACGTCGCCCTTCAGGCCCTGCTTCTCGATCTCCTTCTCAAGGTAATTGACGCAGTTGACGAGGGCTACGCCGCCGCCGGCCACGATGCCTTCTTCAACGGCCGCGCGGGTGGCGGAAAGCGCGTCGTCGATGCGCAGCTTCAGTTCCTTCTGCTCGGTCTCCGTAGCGGAACCGACCTGGATGACGGCCACTCCGCCGACCAGCTTGGCAAGGCGCTCCTTGAGCTTTTCCTTGTCGTAGTCGGACGTGGAGTTCTCGATCTCGGTACGGATCTGGGCGGCGCGGTTGCGGATGTCGTCCTTGTTGCCGCTGCCGTCGACGAGGGTGGTGTCTTCTTTGGTGATGCGGATCTTCTTGGCGCGGCCGAGCTTGGACAGCTCGACGTTCTCGAGCTTTTCGCCGAGATCGGAGGTGACCACTTCGCCGCCCGTGACCACGGCGATGTCCTGCAGCATGGCCTTGCGTCTCTCGCCGAAGCCGGGGGCCTTCACGGCCACGGCGGTCATCGTGCCGCGCAGTTTGTTGACGACAAGCGTCGCCAGGGCTTCGCCTTCCACGTCCTCGGCGATGATCAGCAGAGGCTTGCCGGTCTGCAGGACTTTTTCGAGGATCGGCAGCAGATCTTTGACGTTGCTGATCTTTCCGTCGTGAATCAGCACGTAGGCGTCTTCGAGCGAAGCTTCCATGCGCTCGGGGTCGGTGACCATGTAGGGGCTGATGTAGCCTTTGTCGAACTGAAGTCCGTCGACGGTCTCCAGCGTCGTGCCGGTGGTCTGGCTGTCCTCGACGGTGATGACGCCGTCGCGGCCGACCTTCTCCATGGCTTCGGCGATGATGGCGCCAATGGCCTTGTCGTTCGCGGAGATCGAAGCGACCTGGGTAATGTCGTCCTTGCCGTTGACCTGGTGAGCCATCGCTTTCAAATGCTCGGTCACGGCGTCTACGGCCACGGAAATGCCGTTGCGAAGATAAATGCCGTTGGCGCCGGCGGCCACGTTCTTCATGCCCTCGCTGATCATCTCGCGAGCCAGAACGGTCGCGGTGGTCGTACCGTCGCCGGCCACGTCGTTGGTCTTGGAGGCGACTTCTTTCAGAAGCTGAGCGCCCATGTTCTCGAAGGGATCTTCAAGCTCGATCTCCTTGGCGATGGTCACGCCGTCGTTGGTGATAGCGGGAGAGCCGAATTTCTTGTCCAGCACCACGTTGCGTCCCTTGGGGCCGAGGGTCACGCCGACAGTATCGGCAACTTTGTTGATGCCGCGCTCAAGCGCGCGGCGGGATTCTTCGCCAAAAGCAAGAATTTTAGCCATTTATGAATTCCTCCTGAAAATAATAATGTCTGTCGAAAACTAATCAATAACTAATCAATCACGGCAAGAACGTCGCGCTCGCTGAAAATCACGAGTTTTTCGCCGTCAAGCTTGATCTCCGTGCCGGAATACTTGCTGAAAACGATGTGGTCGCCGACTTTCACTTCAAGGGGAAGCTTCTGACCATTGTCGAGAATGCGCCCCGTTCCGACGGCGATGACTTCGCCCTCCTGGGGTTTTTCCTGCGCGGTATCCGGCAGATAAAGACCGCTCTTGGTCTTTTCTTCTCCGCTGACGACTTTGACGACGATACGATCCGCAAGGGGTTTCAACTGCATTATTTATTCCTCCTATAAAAATCTCCGAAGTGATTTTTATTAGCACTTAACCACTTCGAGTGCTAACAATGGCTATAATACAATTTTGGCGGTCAAATTCAAGAGCGATTACAGATAAATATTTTATTTTTTCCGATTTTCCTCGACGAAATTTCGTTTATTCGCTGTTTCCTACCGTATACTGCTCTTTCGCTTAGTCATGTAAAAACAATTGCGATGCGTCCTTGCCTACAAACAAAGAGAGCAACCACAGCGGATTGCTCTCTTAAAAATCATTGCTCCGGCAGGATATGATCCCCGGATACGAAGCGCGAGAAATGCTCCCGGCAGTAACGATGGATCTCCCCCGCTGTCGCCAAATTCAGCACTTCATCGGCGCAGGCGCGCATTTCCTCGGTTTTCAACAGCGAAAGAATCCACTGGGTGCGCAGCATCTCGGAAGGGTTGACGCTGAAAGAACGCAGCCCCATGCCGAAAAGGATTGGGCTCAGCAGAGGGTCTCCCGCCATTTCACCACACAAACTGACGGGCTTGCCCGCAGCCGCGCCATTTTTGATGGTGGTCTGCACAAGACGCAGGACCGAGGGCGAGAACGGCGAGTAAAGATAAGACAACGCCGCGGCCAGGCGGTCGACGGCCATGGTGTATTGGATCAGGTCGTTGCTGCCGATGCTGAGAAAGTCGCATTCGCACGCGATCAGATCGGAAATGACGGCGGCCGAAGGGGTCTCCACCACGACGCCGACTTTAGTGCGGGGATTGAAGGCCGTTCCTTCCCTGCGGAGTTCTTCCTTAACGTCATCGATCACGGCCTTTGCCGAACGCACCTCGTCAATGGCCGAAATCAGCGGCAGCAGAATGGAAACGTCCCCGTAGGCGCTGGCGCGCAGGATAGCTTTGATCTGACTGCGGAAAATGTCCACGCGCGACAATGAATAACGAATCGCTCGATGGCCGAGCGCCGGGTTTTTCTCCTCCGGCATGCTCAGATAAGAAGGGATCTTGTCGCCGCCGATGTCAAGCGTGCGGAAGACTACCGGACGCCCCTTCATGGCCAGCAGGGCTTTTTTGTATTCCCAGAATTGTTCGCCTTCCGCCGGCAGGTGCGCGCGGGTCAAATAAATGTATTCCGTCCGATAAAGTCCGACACCATGCCCGTCAACTTCCACGATCGACTTGATATCCGCATCGGAAGCCGCGTTGCCGTAAACTTTCAACAGCACCCCGTCGGCGCTGCAAGCCGGCCGTCCCGCAAAACTGCGCAACCGCGACAGAAACAGGCTCTCCCGTTTCTGTCGCGCGCGACATTCCTGAATCGTCTTCTCGTCCGGGTTGATAAAGACGTCGCCATTATTGCCGTCGACAATGATAAAGTCGCCGTGGTATACGTCGTCGGCAACTCCGCTCAGCCCCACCACGGCAGGCTTGTGCTGATTGCGGGCCATGATGGTGGCATGAGACCCGATCGTCCCCTCTTCACAGACCAGACCGACGATGTTATTCTTTTGGATCAGCGAGATCTCCGCCGTGCCCATGCTTTTGCAGACAAGGATCAGACCTTCCCGCTCATCCTTGAGCAGGTCACCGCCTTCGATATGCAGAAGCAGACGGCACACGCGCGCAGAAACGTCTTTGACGTCGTCAGCCCGTGCCTTCAGGCAGTCGTTGTCCATATTCTCGAAGACCTGAGCGAACTTTTCCGCCACGGTCTTCACAGCCCATTCGGCGTTGACGTTCTGAGCGACGATCATGTCTCGAATCTCACCGAGAAATTCCGGATCTCCGAGCATCACGCCATGAACGCGGTACAAATCGGGTCCCGCTTCGTCTTTGTCAACAACGGCGGTCTCGCCGGCATAAAGCTGCCGGATCTCTTCGCTGGCCGTAGCCACGGCCAGGTTCAGACGCTCCACTTCCCCTTCAGCGTCGTCGACATAGTCTTTTTCTATCTCGAATTGTTCCTTCCAGTCGACGTAAACGTGCCCCATGACAATTCCCGGAGATACGCCCAGCCCCTTCACGCAATTTCCTCCCTCGCCTCTGGACAGAATTTAAAGACAAGATGCCATAGACAAGCGCCAAGCTCAACGCTCAATTCCATCGCGAGCCATCACCCCGCTGTCGTAGTAGTGCTTGATCGGCTTCATTTCGGTCACGAGGTCGGCGCGTTCAATGAGCCATTGAGGCGCATAGCGCCCCGTCAAAAGCAGCTCCGTTTCTCCGGGACGTTCATCCAAAAAAGTTTTTACCGCTTCGTCGGAGAGTAACCCGAACCACAGCGTCACGTTGATCTCATCGAGCACAACCAGATCGTACCGCCCGGAGAGCATGGCCTGCCGGGAGATTTCCAATCCCCGCCGCGCCATTTCCCGGTCTTTCTCGGTGACTTCTTCACGGCGAAGGCAGCGGGGACCGCCGAACGTCTGCACGTCGATCTGCGGCAGCGCCGAGAGGGCGCGATGCTCGCCATAAAGCCGCCCTTTCATGAACTGCCCGAAGAAAACGCGCCCGCCGTTCCCGGCCATGCGGAGGGCGAGCCCCAGCGCCGCCGTGGTTTTGCCCTTGCCGTTGCCCGTATAGACTTGCACGAAGCCGCGTTCGAGCATGTTCAGGCTCCCATTTCCCAATCGCAGTCCGTTACAGCGTTTCCTTTTCGCTGGACTGGAGGACGACCACGGCCACGTCGGCGGTAACTTTTTTGGCAAAAGCCTGCGGATCCGCCGTAATGTTGGGAAACGTGTTGTAATGCATGGGGATGACTTCACGGGGATGGATCATTTCCGCCGCTCGAGCCGCTTCGTCGGCGTTCATCGTGCAGGTCCCGCCGATCGGCAGCAGCGCGATGTCGATCGCCATGGGACGCAGCTCTTTCATGCCCTCGAAGAGCATGGTGTCGCCCGCGTGATAAACCTTGTGCTTGTCGACCTCGATCACGTAGCCGCAGGGGTCGCCGTCAGGCAGCTCCTGCCCGTCGGCCTGAATCGACGATGTGTGGACTGCCGGCACAACGGTGACCTTCCCGAACAGAAAGTTTCGGCTCTCGCCGTTTTTCATCACCGTGATCGTTTCCGGATTCACGCCCTGTGATTTCAGATATTCGGCAACCTTATCGTTGCAAATCACGGCACATTCGGTTTGCCTGGCAATAGCCACCGCGTCCCGCAGATGATCGAAATGTCCGTGCGTCAGCAGCATCGCGTCAAGCGCGATAAAATCATCTACCGTGCAGCAGGCATAGGGGTTGCCCGTGAAAAACGGATCGATCACGAGCGAGCTGTAATCGCTCTGGATCTTAAAGCTGGCATGACCTAAAAACTGAAGCTGTGTCGCCATAGTGCACACCCTCCCTCAAAATTTAACGCAGATTCGCGATTTTTATTACAAATAAATATATTAGCATAAAAAGAGTCCACGTGCTCCTATTATACGATTAAATTTCATGCCGGCTCTCGCCTTGTTTTTTATACAAAGCTCATCCCGCCATTCGGCGATAAATTTCAAACCGACACGCTCCTCCATGCACAATGCGCCGTCCCTCGAAAGAGGGACGGCGCATTGTGCATGGAGAAAAACAGCGCCGATGTCCCGGCTCAGAGCTCGAAGTCTTCGATGCGGAACATATCCATGTACGTCGGATAAGGCCAAAGATCCTTGCCGATCAGCTGTTCGGCTTCGTCACTGTCAGCTCGGATCGACTCCATGAGCGACGCGCCTTCGCCAACAAGAACTTTCGCAGCGGCATGAGCGTCTCTGCTCTTGACCGAGCCCACCATTGCGTCTAATTTTTCCAGTTTCTCAAGAATGCCGCACTTGATTTCAACCAAGCGTTCTAGATTTTTTTCCCATGCCGAGAGTCGATCGAGCAGTTGCGACGGCACGCCGGACAGCGCTTGCGCTTCCCGCCCCAGCTGTTTGGAAATGGCCGGCAGCACGCCCTCGAACATCATCGCGCGCAGCACTCCGATCTCCGTCAGCATTGTTTCATTGTACTGTTCCAGGCGCACCTCATGATAAGCGACGATCTCGCGATCCGTCATGACCCCCAGATTCGCCAGCAGATCGCGGTGTTCCCTGATCAGATACTGGTCCAGCGCTTCGACCGTATTCCGGCAGACCGGCAGTCCGCGGCGCTTCGCCTCTTCGACCCAGGCCGCGTCGTAACCGTTGCCTTCGAAGCGCACGTTCGCCGATTCTTCCCAGGCGTCTTTGATCACGGCCAGCGCCGCGTCAGCCACGTCCGCCCCGCCGATGAGACGCGACTCCAGCGCCGTACAGAAGCGCTCGATTCCCTCGCTCCAGATGGCCAGCATCACCGTCAGCGGGCCGCCAAGCGCCTGCGGGGCGCCGACGCCGCGGAATTCCCATTTGTTGCCCGTGAAGGCGATCGGCGAGGTACGGTTACGGTCGCTGACGTCGCTGTTCAGCGTCGGCAGGCGGTCCATGCCGAGGTCGATGGAGCCCTTCGCCGTTATGTCTTCGTTGAGGCCTTGGGCCAGACCGTTCAAAGCCCGGTCGATCTGCGAGCCGACGTAAACGCTCATGATCGCGGGGGGCGCCTCATGCCCGCCGAGACGGTGACTGTTGCCCGCCGAAGCGATGGAAGCGCGCAGCAGCCCGCCGTGCCGGGCGACACCGAGCAGAAACGAGGCGATGAAAGAAAGGAACTGGATATTGCGCCGCGGGTTGCTGGTCGGTTTGAGCAAGTTGCGCCCTTCGCTGTCGCGCAGCGAAACGTTCAGGTGTTTGCCGCTGCCGTTGACGCTGGCGAACGGTTTTTCATGCAGCAGCAGCTGAAAGTGATGGCGGCGCGCCATCTTGCGCATCACTTCCATGAGCATCTGATTCTGATCGCAGCCCTGGTTGGCTTCCGACAGGACGGGCGCGAACTCAAACTGCCCGGGGGCCGCTTCGTTATGGCGGGTCATCAGCACTTGCCCGAGACGGTACATGTCGCGCTCGACGTCTTCCATAAAAGCCAGGACGCGGGGGTGGATCGCGCCCAGATAATGGGCTTCGACGGCTTGAGCCTTGGGCGACGGCGCGCCGATCAAGGTGCGGCGGCACAGTTCGATGTCCGGGCGGCGGCGCGCCTTTTCTTCGTCGACGAGAAAATATTCCTGCTCCGCGCCGATGGTCACGTCGACGGAACGCACGGTGCGGTTGCCGAAGAGCTTGAGCAGACGCATGGCCCGTTCCTGAATGGCGCCGATGCTCTTCAGCAGCGGCGTTTTCATGTCCAGCGGCGTGCCGTCGTAGGAAATAAACACCGAAGGGATGCAGAGCGTGCCGCCCTTATGGCTGAGGACGATGAAGGCCGGGCTGGAAGGATCCCAGGTGCAGTATCCACGGGCCTCAAAGGTGTTTCTCATGCCGCCGGAAGGAAAGGACGAGGCGTCGGGTTCGCTCTGGATCAGTTCCTTGCCGCTGAAGGTGTGGATCGGATGGCCCTCTGCGTCGAGATTGAGAAAGGCCATGTGCCGCTCCGCCGTGACTTCCGTCCGCGGCTGAAACCAGTGGGTATAATGCGTTGCGCCTTTGGAAAGGGCCCATTCCTTCATGGCTGCCGCCACGTAGTCGGCAATCGAACTGTCGAGTTTGCCGTCTCCCTCGACCGCCGTCATCAGACGCCGGTATACGTCCTCCGGCAAACGTTCCTTCATGGCCGATTTGTCGAAAACATGCATTCCAAAAATCTCCGCAGGACGGGCTACACCTTCATCCATTTGCTTCAACCTCCCCCAAATGTGTTTGCCGTGCTAAATTTTTTCAAGAAAAGACAAGGTCGAATTTTTTCGATTCATCTTTTCATGATGCAAGAGTATATCACATCCATCAGGATAAGAGCATGTAGATACACATAAAATACAAACTTTATGCAGATAGAAATTCATTTACATGCATGTCTTTTTGAAAAAAGACATGCACAGATAGAATTTTGACAACGCCTTTATTCCCGTCGTCGGTCTTTATGATGCCAAGGTCAAAAAAATGAGCCCGATACGGTTATTCAACCATACCAGGCTCTCTTTTCAGCAATTTCCTTCATAAACGTACGTCAGGTGCCGGCGGGCAAGTTCCGCCAGGCGGTAAATCCGTGCGACCGGCGTCGGCAGTCTATCCTGAACCTTATAACGCGGAAAAAATCGCGAGAGATGCAACGGCAGATTGCGATCCAGCGACGCCAGCCAGGCCGCCAGCCGCTCGATTTCATCGTCGCCGTCGTTCTTTCCGGGCACGACCAGCGTCGTCACCTCGACGTGACAGCCGAATTCAACGGCACGGCGGATGAAATTCTTCACCGTTTCCAGATCGCCGCCCAGCCAGCGGTAATATGCCTCGGTAAATCCCTTCAGATCCACGTTCATGGCGTCGATCAGCGGCAAAAGCCGCCGCAGCGGCTCGGAAAGCAGCGAACCGTTCGTGACCAGGACGTTTTTCATCTGCCGTTCATGGATCAGGCGCGCGCAATCGACGACAAAATCATAGCTGACCGTGGGCTCGTTGTAGGTATATGCCAAGCCGATGTTTCCGCGGACTCGCAGTTCCCCGGCCAATTCCGCCAGCCGAACGGGTTCGGCGCGCCGCGCGGTAAGGCCGCTTCCATCGGACATGGCAATGGAATCGTTCTGGCAAAAGGGACAGCGCAAGTTACAGCCGTAGCTTCCGACCGACAAGATAAAACTGCCGGGGTAAAAGCGCCGCAAAGGCTTTTTCTCGATCGGGTCCAGGGCCAGCGAGGTGATCCGACCGTAATTCTCCTCGACGATGCGCCCGCCGCGGCACACTCTGGCGCGGCAGATGCCCCGCTGGCCTTCCTCCAGCGCGCAGCGATGGAAACACAGCTGGCAGCGTTTCATCGATGACGCACGACCTCGAAGCGCTGAAGCGAATAACTTTCGCCGCGCTCGATGCCGGCCTTGCGAAGCGCGATGTCCAGCTGACGTTCAACGGTATCGACGCCGTCGAGGTCAGGCAGCAGCACACCTTTGCGGCCTCCGCTGCTGACGATCACGCCGTAGCGCCTGACGTCAAGATCATCCCTTGTCGCCGGCTCGGCCGGCGAAAGCACGTCCACGTCGTACACGAGCCGCGGCAGCTCCGCTTCGGTTACGGGCGCGAAGCGCGGGTCGCGCGTTCCCGCGGAGACCGCGTTGTGAAGGATCTCCTCGGCGACGGAACCTCTGACCGGTTCGATCGTCCCGATGCAGCCGCGCAGTTCGCCGGCGATCGTGACGGAGACGAAGACGCCGGCGCGGCGCTCCGTCAGCTCTTCCGGCAGACCGTCAGGGAGTTCGGCCACGCGGCCGCTCTTCACATAATGTTCCAGACTCAGCCGCGCCAGCTTTACATAGGCGTCTTCACGCGCGGCGGTCTGCCGCAGTTTTTCCCGTTCCCGCCGCAGGAACAATTGGCCGAAACGCCGCCTTTCATCGACGGCACAGGGAACGAAGCAGGCCACGCCATAGCCGACGCCAAACGGCCCCTCGTAACTCAGGACTTCGCTCTCGACGTCGCAGCCGTCGAAAGCGCCCGCCATGATGACAAAAGAACGCAGCCCACATTCCGCCGCTTTTTCGCAGAAGGCGGAATCGAACTCGAACATGGCGCCGAAGTCGGCCGACGAGAAAATCTCCATGATCCGCCGATCGAACTCGGGTCCTTCCGGCGCAAAGCCATAGGGGCCGTCGGCCTTCAGTTTGTGCGACAGGTCGCCGCTGGCAACGACGACGGCCCTGCGTCCCAAACGCTCCGCCGCGCGGGCGATCGCCTTGCCGAAGTTGTAATGTTCGAGCAACGGCAGTCCCGAAAGACCGATTCTGACCACGGGAATCGCGCCGCACGACTGACAAAAGAACCGCAATGGAATCATTGTGCCATGATCGAGTTCGGGACGGCGTTCGCCGTTTTTCCCGGCGGGGATCCCGGAGGCCGCCGCTTCAGACCCGATCGCTTCCGCCAGTGCGCCGTCGTAAGAAACGGCACAGGTCGCGTCGGGCCGGCCGAACGCCGCGAAGCTTCCGCGCGCCTGTTGCCCGGGAGAGATGTGAAAATAATCCCGATACATGACGGAATGAGGCGACAGGACGATCAGAACGTCGGGCTTCAGCGCCGCGGCCCGACGGGCCGCTTCACGATAGGCGTCGATGGTTGCCTGGATTCCCCTTTCCTCTCCGCGTCCGATTTCCGGAAGGATCAACGGCGGATGAGGCACTACAAAAGCTCCAAGAATTGACACGTGGATCGCTCCTTTCACACACAGACGTTGACCTGAGCAGCTTAGCTCTCACTCCGCCACGGCGCTTTTTCACTCTCGAAATCCCGCATGAAATGCAACAGCAGCGTCAGCGCCAGCAGATCGGCGCTGCCGCCGGGACTGAGGTTCTCCGTGATGAACTGACGGTCGAGCCGGGCGATGTCCGCAGTGGCCGGCACAGTTTCTTCATCGAGCAGACGGCCGATCTCGCTCTGCACCTCGCGAAAGCGGGACAGGCTGGAGCGTCGGATCATGTTCGTGTCGTCCGCGGCGCCGATCAGATGCAGCAGGGTCACCGCCGCGGCGTCGTTCAGCGGCAGTTTTTCCTCCAGCAGCCGCTCGAAAACGGGCAGCCCCCGTTCAAGCACCGTGGGGAAACCGGCCGCCGCCTCGCCGCGAATTCCCGTGACGCCGCTTTCGCGGAAAATCCTCTCGCCCGCGGACTGTCCCTGCGGAGAAAATTCATCTTTCAAGCCCACAAGCATCTTCCGCGCCACGCCGGCCAACCGCTCCGCCGCGGCGTTTTCCCCGCGCCCCCACAGCCGGCCGCGAGCCGCGCAGATCACGCCGACGGAGAAGATCGCGCCCTTATGGACATTGACGCCGCCGGTCGCTTCCAGCATGGCCCTTTCGGCCTCCATTCCCGGCAGCCGCAGCGCCTGAAAAAGCCGCTCCGGCTCCTGTTCGGCCGCTTCGGCCCCCAGCGCGGCGCAGCGGCGGAAATACGGCGCCAGCGCGCCGGCGCTGTCCATAAACGTGAAAAGGTCCATGTCGCGATGCGATCCCGAGTTGAAGCGGTCCACCAGCCCCGGCTTAGGCGAAACGCAGACCTCGTACAGCAGCGCCCGCTGAGCGGCGCTCGCGACCGTATCGGCAAAACGGCCGACGGCGTCGTCGTACATCAGCTTCACGGCGGCGCAGGCCAGCTCCCGAGCCGGATGGATTCGGCGCGGCGCGCAGTCCACCACGGCGCGCCCGCAGATCACGCATCGGCGCGGCGGCAAGCCCAAAGCTTCGCGGGAAATTTTCGTTCCGTCGGAGGCTAGCACGTCCATGTCGTAGAGCCGAGATGCAGGCGAACTGATCTCAAGCGCGACAGCCAGCCTTTTGACGTCTGCCGGCGCGCCGTCGGTCAAAAGCATGGCCTCGCTGCCCGCCGGCCCGAGGCGGCATTCCTTTTTGACGATCGAGATCCCGTTTCGCGCCAGATGCCGTTCCAACCGCTCCAGCCCGTGCCGAAAAAACGACCGCGCCAGAGGGAACTGCTTGATCTCGCCCGGCATGTTCAGCGTATAACTGATCAGACTTTTTCCGCCGCCGCGCAGCATCTCCCGCTGACGCGCCGCCCGCCGCTCGCGCGCCGCCAGCATTTGCGCAAGAGAAACGCCGTTTTCTCCAAGAATCCGCTCAACGTCCATGAAATCCTCTTCCATAAAATGCCCGCAGGCAGATTTATTTTCATTATCATACTGGTTCTCATTAAAAAGAGCAAAGCCTCTCTGCCTTTTTTGACGAAAACGAGCATAACCTAAGGCCGAGAGAACGCAGAACGCAAGAACAAAAATCCCCCTCGGTGATCCGAGGGGGAACATTTTTGGTTGGTGGCGGTAACTAGATTCGAACTAGTGACACTGCGGGTATGAACCGCATGCTCTAGCCAACTGAGCTATACCGCCGTTGAATTGGTTGCGGGGAGAGGATTCGAACCTCTGACCTTCGGGTTATGAGCCCGACGAGCTACCGGACTGCTCCACCCCGCGATAAAGCGCCGTTTCATGGCGACATCGGGTATATTAACAGACTCCCGGGAAAAATGCAAGGGCTTTCAGGCGGGAACTTTATTTCTTCTTCCCGTTCCCGCTTTTCGGGCTGCTTTTTTCCTTCACGGCTTTTTCGGGCGCGCTTTTTGTTTCTTCTTTCTTCTCTTGGGCGGCGTTGGAACCGATGACGACTTTCATCCCTTTCACGACCAGCGGCTTGAGTTCTTGCAGATCCTCGTTTTTCATGCGGATGCAGCCTTCGCTGGTCAGCGTACCGATCGATTCGGGATCGTGCGTACCGTGGATGCCGATGCCGCTCCATCCGGTCTTAAGGCGGATGAACCACGGGCCGTAAGCGTTTTTGATAACGCCCTTGCCGTCTTTGAAATCATGAGTCCAGCTGCGGGCGTCCTGGATTTGCTGCACGGAGAAACTTCCCTCGGGCGTGCGCATGTCGCCGGCTTTCTGCTTGTTGCCGGGCACCTTGCCCAGGGCGACGCCCCATGAGTCGATCACTTTGTTGCCCTCGGCAAGATACAGTCTGAAACCGGCCTTATCGATATAGATCCAGCGTCCTTTTTCACCGCTGCGGGCGATGGCGGCCGGTGCCGGCTCGTCCGCCGGACGGGGCGGTTCGCCATCATCTCTGAGGCCTTTATTGGCGCCGACGTTCTTCGCCATGACGCCGGTCACTTTTTCGCTTGCGAGGTCAGGCCCGACGATGGCCGGCTTCAACGCGCTGCCGACGATCTGCGGCTTGGGAGGTTCTTCCGAGCCGCCGCGCAGTTCCCACGCGCCGAGAGAAACCAGCCCTACAAAAAACGCTACCGCCAGACCGGACAGGACGAGAAAATTTCCTTGCGCTCTTCCGTACATCATCATACCTCCTTCTGTCTTTCGTTCTTTTTATTTTACACAATGGGACTTTTTTATGCCATAATGAATGCGGTGATTCGTCATTTTTCTAAAGATTTTTCTTGTCGGAGGTTTTTTCATGAACGATCTCGCGTCCTATATCGATCACACGCTTTTGAAGCCCGACGCCACAGAATCCCAGATCCGCGCGCTCTGCGCCGAAGCGCGGCGGTGGCGCTTCGCTTCGGTCTGCGTCAATCCCCGCTGGACGGCGACAGCGGCCGCAGAACTGCGCGGCAGCGATGTCAAAGTCTGCACGGTGATCGGGTTCCCGCTCGGCGCTTCGGTCAGCGCCGTCAAAGAGTTCGAAGCCCGCCAAGCCGTAGCGGACGGCGCCGACGAACTGGACATGGTCGTCTCCGTCGGCGACCTCAAAGCCGGCGGCGACGAATACGTGCGTTCGGATATCGCCGCGGTCGTCAGAGGCGCGCTGGGGCGCGCCGTCAAAGTCATCATCGAAGCCTGCCTGCTCACCGACGAGGAAAAGGCCCGCGCCTGCCGTCTGGCTGCCGCAGCGGGAGCGGATTTCGTCAAGACCTCGACGGGATTTTCCAAAGGCGGCGCGACCGCGCGCGACGTAGCGCTGATGCGCGCCGCGGCGGGGCCGGACGTCGGCGTCAAAGCCGCCGGCGGCATCCGTACGCGCAAAGAGGCGGAAGAAATGATCGCCGCCGGAGCGACGCGGATCGGAGCTTCGGCCGGCGTAGCGATCTGCCGGGAATAACGGTTCTCCGGCGCGTAACAAAAAACGGACAGCTTTCGCAGCTGTCCGTTTTTTGTTATGGCCGGCATTCCCGCAGATAGCGGTTCAACACCTTTTCCGGCGCGTCAAAAGACGCCGCCAGCGCGTAGCAGCACAGGCTGTGCACGAACTCGACGGAGCGGTCCATCTGGTTCCAGACGCGGAACCCCGCCTTCGCCAGACGGGCCATGCCGACGCGGTCGTAGCCGTCGGGGTGTTTGACGCCGCCTTCGGCCTGGCTGCACGCGATCACGTACGGCGTCGTTCCGTTATGCCGTTCGATGCCGTCCAGCACGGACGGAATCATGTTGCCGGCGCCGTAGCCGAGCAGGCACAGGAAGCGCTCGTCGCCCTGCCATTCAAAACGCGCTCCCGGCTGGGCGAAAAACCAGCGGATAGCAGCGCACCGTTCGCGCAGTTCGCCGGGCTCGAGACCTCTCATCTCCCGCGTTTCCTCCGGCAGCTGCCCCGCCGTAGCCGTGCGGAGAGCCGCCGGCGACGGATCCAGTCCCCAGTCGGGATTGAAGAACAGCGGCTGGCCGTTGACGGCGTTAAAGGCGTCCGGATGCATGGCGTGCGCCTTGTGCGCCCGGTCGCCGGGGATCAGCTTCCAGTTGAAATAAACCCATACGCCGCGCAGATCGGAGCAGCAGGCCATGGCCGCTCCGCGCAAGTTCGAGGTGACGTCCTCCGGCATGTAATCCAGCGTCAGCTGGCTGCCGGTAAGGATGACGGGAATGGGCAGACTGCCGAAACACAGGTTCATCCACGCGGCCGTGCTCGCCATGGTGTCGGTGCCGTGAAGGATCAGCACGCCCGAAAGCCCCCGCTCCAGCTCCGCGGCGATGCAGCGCGAGATCAGCAGCCAGTGCCCCGGATCCATCTCCGAACTGTCGATGCCGGGACTCCCGAGCGGCTCGCGAAAGAGCGCCTCCACGCCGCGCTCGGCAAAAAGCTCGGCAAGAGAATCTTTCAGACGCCGCGACGCGCCCGAAACCGGAGCCTTGCCCTGCCCCTCGAAACCGCTGGCGATCGTGCCGCCTGTAAAGACCACCAAAAGTCGTCCCATGGATAATCTCCTTCGCCATCATGAATTTCACGTCGAAAATCAGCGTCAATCACCGCCCCTATTCTAACCGAAGAGCGCCAAAATAAAAGCGCCGCGGCGAATTTTTTCTTCCGCCGCGGCGCGCGCCTCTATAAAAGAACGGCAAAAACAACGCCGCCACGATGCGATCGACTCAATCCGTGAAAACGGGATGACGCTGGATATATATCAGGTCCCTGCCGTCGTAGCCGCCTTCTTCGAGCAGCGGCGCCGCCTTGGCCACGACCGTGCAGGCCGTCTTGGCGAGGATGTTCTCCACGGCGCGCAGCGAGCCGCCCGTGGACACGACGTCGTCGATGATCGCCACCTTCTTGTGATAGATCTTCTGCACGTCAGCACTGTCCATGACAAGATGCTGCGGCGCCGCCGTCGTGATCGACATGACGTCGGCGATGAGAGGATTGTCCATGTAGGCCTTGACGGTCTTGCGGATGACGATGTAGTCGATGCCCAGACGCCGCGCGATGGCGTGCGTCAGCGGAATGGCCTTCGCCTCTGGGCAGACCAGGTAATCGATGCCCTCGGGCAGCCGCTTCGCCAGTTCTTCGGCGCAGGTTTCGACCAGCTCGGTGTCGCCCAGCATGACGAACGAGGCCACCGTCACATGATCGGCCACGCGGCGCAGCGGCAGCTGGCGGGTCAGTCCCAAAAGGCGCAGTTCGTACGTTTTTTCAGTCATCGCTCAGTTCTCCTTTTGCTCTTATAGATGGAAGATCATGCGGATCACCGTGCCGGCGACCAGCCCGACGAAGGGATTCCAACGCGCCGAGGCGAAGATCGTCGCGCCCACCACCATGCCCCAGGGCGCGAAGCCAAAGCCGTTCAGCGCCTCGGGCGGTACCGCGCTGATCGCCAGCGCCGCGTTGTTGATGAACGTCACGAACACGCCCAGCACGAGCAAAAAACCGGCGATGGACGAGCGGTGCACATAGCGCCCGATCGTCGGCAGCAGGCGGAAGATCAGCAGCGCCGCCATGATGCCCATCATCATCACCGAAGAGAGCACGGGGTGGGGCGCCGTCGCCGTGCCGGAAATGATCGATTCCACCGGCGAACCGCCGAACAGCGTGGAAACGATGTCGGCCGCGCTCGAGTAGATCGCCAGATGGTCGACGTTGGCGTTCACCTGCGCGATGGAGCCGGTGATCTTGCCGAAGGAGATGTTGGCGCCGATGTTGATGCAGGCCATGGCCAGCGCGCCGGAAAAGACGCGCCGGCTGCGCCAGAAACGCCATTCGATGTTGCCGAAACGGAACTTTTCGTTGCTGACGTCGGCGGACAGCCGATCGAGCTCCATGCGGCACACGCGCAGCAGATAGTTGTAAAGCAGCGTCGCCGCCGTCACGGAGACGATGATCGTCCAGGCCAGGTCGCGGGTCCAGAACCACACGGCCAGCGCCACGGCCACCGAGAGCGAGCCGGAATACTTTTCGGACTTGAGCATGTCCACCGAAACGTTGGCCAGCATCAGGCCGACGCCGGCCATCATCGAATCGACGATCGCCGGACCGATCCAGCTCACGATCGCCTCGTTCAGCCCCAGCAGCGAGGGGATCAGCAGGAACACCGCGCCCCAGAAGACCATGCTGAGACGCTCGCGGATATCCTTGCCCAGATTGCCGGCCAGCGCGATGGTCTCGGCCTGGAAGGAAATCGTCGCTACCGAGTTGAAATACAGCGAACCGCCCACGCCGGCCAGAAAAGCCAGCGCCGTCGGCAGCGCCGCAAAACCGTACATCAGCGCCAGCAGTCCCTGCGGGATGCCGTTGACGACAACGGCCAGCGCCGCCAAAAGATCCTTGACCACAATACCACACTCCTCCGTAAAGTATCGCGCGCTTCAGAGCGCCATTACTTTTTACTCCAGGCATCAGTTAAAGTCAAGAGATCTTCGGCGGCCGGTTTTGCTTTGAAAACTCTTTTTTCATCGGCCTCGAGAGATTTCATCGCCAAACCGCACCGATTCACACATGCCGGCCGGCAATCTGAAATTTAAGGGGAAACACCCGGACGGCGTTCCCCGTTCTGTGCAATACTTCCATTTCTCCGCGCGGCGCCTGCAGGCGTTTCATTTTATTAAAAAATCGCCGCCGTTTGTGTTATGATAAATGCGTTTTCCTCATATCCCTCTTTACATAAAGGACTGATTTTGATGACGTGGGGTCAGGGGCTCAGCATTTTCTTCCTCACCGGACTGGACATCGTATCGTTCGTCATCCGCCTCTCCGCGCTGGTGATCATCCCCCAGCGGCACAATCCTTCTACGGCCACGGCGTGGCTGCTGGTGATCCTGCTCTGGCCGTGGCCGGGCATGATCGCCTACTCCGTCCTCGGCACCAACGTGCTGCCGTCGCGCCGCATGGAACGGCACAACGCCATGCTCTCGTATTTTCACGATATCCAGCGCATGATGCACTCCGAACTGCCGGGGACTATCTCGCCGCAGCTGCCGCCGTCGTTGCAGGCCACCGCCAATCTGGCACAGAATCTGGGGTACCTGAGTGCCGTTCAGGGCAACACGGTGCAGTACGTCACCGAAACCGACGATTTCATCGATACTCTCGTCGACGAGATCGACGCCGCCGCCAGCGAGATCGACCTGCTCTACTACATCTTCGTCGACGATTCGCAGGGGCGCAAGGTGATCAACGCCTGCCGGCGGGCGGCCCGGCGCGGCGTTACCGTGCGGCTGCTCCTCGATTCCGTGGGCTCGCGCGAATTCCTGCGCAGTTCTTTGAGAGAAGACATCCAGCGCGACGGCGTCCAGGTGGAGGAAGCCCTTCCCGTGCGCATCTACCGCGCCAAAGCCGCCCGCTTCGACCTGCGCAACCATCGCAAGCTCGCCGTCTTCGACAGCCGCGTCGCCGTCACCGGCTCGCACAACGTCACAGAACCCAGCTACGGCCGCTTCGGCAAGCTGATCTGGAAAGACGTCAGCCTGCGCTTCTGCGGCCCGGTCGTGCGCCAGTTGGAGAGCGTCTTCATCGAAGACTGGTATGTGGAGACCGGCGAACGGCTCGATACCTCCCATCTGTTCTCCGCCGCCACGGATTTTTCCGGCCCTTCGTGCCTGCAGACTGTGCCGAGCGGCCCTTCCTACCAGACCGAGAACTATCAGAGGCTCATCATCGCGTCCATCATCGGCGCCCAGGAACAGGTGACGATCACCACGCCTTACCTGATCCCCGACGAGGGCATGCTCCAGGCCATCGAAGTCGCCCGTCTGCGCGGCGTCAAAGTCAGACTGGTGACGCCGGCCCGGTCGGACCAGATCATCGCCGGTTACGCCTCGCGCGCGTATTACGAGGACTTTCTCAGGCTCGGCGTCGAAGTGTACCTCTACAACAAGGGGCTGCTCCACGCCAAGACCGTCACTGTGGACGACAACCTCGGCTTCGTCGGGTCGAGCAACTTCGACATCCGTTCGTTCTCGCTCAATTTCGAGATCAACATGATCCTCTACGGCGTGCAGGAAAACTTCGGCATCCACCGCGTGCAGGGACTTTACATCTGCGACTCCCACCGCCTCACGCAGGACGAATGGGGAAAACGCGGTCACGTTTCCATGGCGCTCGAGTCCGTCACCAAGCTGCTGAGCCCGCTGCTGTGACCCGGCGCCCATACATAAGTATTACAATCAGAAATAGCTGTACATTTGCGATTCCTTCGGATATAATCTGACCGAACTCAATCTGCTGTTTAACGAAAAAGGAAGTGCATCGATATGATCACCAAAGATATGCTGATCGCCGACATCGTCGACAAGTATCCGCAGGTCGTCCAGCCCCTGATGCTGTCCGGCATGGGCTGCATCGGCTGCGCCATCTCCCACGCCGAAAGCCTCGAAGAGGGCGCCATGGCCCACGGCCTCGACCCGGACGATCTCGTCAGCGGCCTGAACGAAGTTCTCAAGGCCAACGGCATCGAAGACTGATCACGGACAAACACACAAAAAAACGCTTGGAGCCTGTGCTCCAAGCGTTTTTTTGTGTGACAAGTCAGGCCAGCCGGCGTTCCAGCGCCGCGGCGATCCGCTCCGAAGCGCGTCCGTCGCCGTAGGGATTTTTGACCGAAGCCATGCGGTCGAGGCGAGGTTCATCGTCCATCAGCGCCGCGAATTCCGTCATCGCCCTTTCAGGCTCGTTGCCGAGCAGCGTCACGATTCCCGCTTCCACGCCTTCCGGCCGCTCCGTGACGTTGCGCACCACCGCCACCGGCACGCCCAGCGACGCGCCTTCCTCCTGCAGACCGCCCGAGTCCGTCAGGATCAAACGGCTGCGCGCCAGCAGCGCCGCCATGCAGCCGTATTCCAGCGGCTCGACGAGCTTCACGTTCCCCACGCCCGACAGCGGCGGCACGACCGCCTCGCGCACGACGGGGTTGAGATGGACCGGGAACACGAACGTCCACTCCGCGCGGGCGCGCGCCACACCGGCCAGACGACGCGCCAGTTCGTTCAGCACGGGCCAGTTCTCGCGCCGGTGCAGCGTCACCGTCGCGACCGGGCCGCGCTCGGGCACGTCATCGGGCAAAACTCCTTTTTTCGAAGCGAAGAGGATCGCGTCGACCGCCGTCTGTCCCGTCACGAAAACGCGCGCCGGGGCGGCGCCGCTTTTCAGCAGATTGGCGCGCGCCCCTTCCGTCGGCGCGAAGAACGTGTCGCACAGCGCGTCGGTCAGCACGCGGTTGGCTTCTTCCGGAAACGGCTCGCTCATCGAGCCGCTGCGCAGCCCCGCCTCCACGTGCCCGACCGGGATGCGTTCCAGAAACGCCGCCCACGCCGAGACGAACGTCGTCAGCGTGTCGCCGTGCACCAGCACGTAATCGGCCTTCAGTCCGCGAAACGCCGCCGCCGCCTGCGGCAAGATCCGCGCCGCCAATTCCGGCAGCGTCTGCCGTTCGGTCATCACGTCCAGATTGCGCTCGTGCGGCACGCCGAAGATGGAAAGCGCCTGTTCGAGCTGCGTCCTGTGCTGACCGGTCAGCAAAATCACCGGCTCCAGCGCGCCGCTTCGCGCCAGCGCCAGATACACCGGCGCCATCTTGATCGCCTCCGGCCGCGTGCCGAACGCGAGAACGATCCGTTTTTTCATGAGCGAACACTCCCCTTCCGTGCTGCGTCAATTATACACAGAAAGGCGAGAAGCACACCAGATCGGAACGACGATCATCTTTTTCGAAGCACAGCCCCCTCCACGCCGGAAGTGACGAAGGCGCGGTAACGCTCGAGGAAGGCGCTTCCGCTGTCGAGCTTGGGGCATTCCCAGCTCGCGCGGCGACGGGCCAGCTCTTCGTCGGAGACCTTGAGCTCCAGCCTGCGGGCCGGTATGTCGATCTCGATGACGTCGCCCTCCTGCACCAAGGCGATGGGACCGCCGGAAGCCGCCTCAGGCGAGATATGGCCGATCGACGCGCCGCGGCTGGCGCCGGAGAAGCGCCCGTCCGTCAGCAGCGCCACGGTGCTTCCCTTGCCCATGCCGGCGATTGCCGACGTGGGAGACAGCATCTCTCTCATGCCGGGGCCGCCCTTGGGCCCTTCGTAGCGGATCACCACCACGTCGCCGTCGTTGATTCTGTTGCCGTAAATGGCTTCGCTGGCTGCCTCTTCGGAATCGAACACGCGAGCCGGTCCGCTGTGGCGCATCATCTCCGGAAGCACTGCCGTCTGCTTGACCACGGAGCCAAGAGGCGCCAGATTGCCCTTCAAAACGGCGATTCCGCCTTCCGGGTCCACGGGATTGGACAGAGGACGGATCACGTCGCAATCGAGGACTTTGGCGTTCTTCAGCTTCTCCCTCACCCTTTCGCCCGTACAGGTCATCGCGTCGCCATGGATCTTGCCGGCATCGTAAAGTTCCCTCATCACCGCGGAGATTCCGCCGGCGCGGTCGATGTCCTCGATGTGATAAATTCCGCCGGGGCTCATGCTGCAAAGGTGCGGCGTATTGCGGCTGATCTCGTCCATTTTCTCCAGACTCAGTTTCACGCCGGCGCAGTCTGCGATGGCAGGAAGGTGGAGCGTCGTGTTGGTAGAGCCGCCGAGGGCCATGTCCACCGCGACAGCGTTCTCGAAGGCCTCCTCGGTCAGGATGTCGCTCGGGCGGATGTTTTTCTCGATCATGAGCATGATCTGCCGCCCGGCATCCTTGGCAAGGCGCTCGCGGGCCGCCAGAACGGCGGGGATGGAGCCGTTGCCCGGCAGAGCCAGCCCGAGGACCTCCATCATGCAGTTCATGGTGTTGGCGGTGAACATACCGGAGCAGGAACCGCAGGTCGGGCAGACGGTGTTCTCGTAGTAGCGCAGTTCCTCGTCGCCCATCCTGCCGGCCGCCCGGGCTCCCACGGCTTCAAAAACGGAGTTCAGGTCGGAGGACCTGCCGTGGGTCAGGCCTGCGAGCATGGGACCACCGCTGATGACGATGGCGGGAATGTTCAGCTCCGCCGCGGCCATTGCCATGCCGGGAACGATCTTGTCGCAGTTGGGAATCAGCACCAGAGCGTCAAGGGCATGCCCCTTCACCATCACCTCGATGGAATCGCGGATCAGTTCCCGGCTGGGAAGGGAAAAACGCATCCCCTCGTGGTTCATGGCGATGCCGTCGCAGACCCCCACCACTGGAAATTCAAGAGGCAGACCGCCGAAGGCGTAGACGCCGCTCTTCACAGCTGCGGCAATGCGGTTCAGGTGGGTATGTCCCGGATTGATGGCGTTGTAAGCGTTGACGACGCCCACGAAGGGACGTTCGATCTCCCAGTCCGTGTAGCCTCCGGCTTTCAGGAGGGAACGATGGGGAGCTCGCAGGTACCCCTTTTTTATCTTGTCGCTGTTCATGATATTAATGTACCTCCGGTTTCGATTATTGGACGCCCATAAGACCGGGCAGGAAAAGAGTCAGAGACGGGAAATAAGTCATAACGAGCAAAACCACGATCAGGGTCAGGATCATCGGTACGATGGGCCTGCTGAGACGCTCCATCGGCAGCCCTGTGATGGCGCTGGCCACATAGAGGTTGATCGCCACGGGTGGAGTCGCCATGCCGATAGCCAGTCCGACGGTCACCAGGAGACCGAAGTGGATGACGTTTCCGCCCAGCCCGGCAACGGTGGGTAGGAAAATGGGCGTCAGCACGATCAGAGCCGAGGAGGTTTCCATGAACATGCCCGCGATCAGGATGATCACCATGATCATCAGATAGATCATGGCGCCGCTGCCGCCAGCCCATTTGAGCATGAGCTCCGCCACTTGCTCCGGCGCCTGGCAGAAGGCCAGTTCCCAGCCGAAAAGCGTGGACGTGCCGATGATGAACATGACCAGAGCGGAGGTGACGCCCGCGTCGACGACCAGTTTGTAGAATTTTCTCCAGTCCAGCTCGCGATAAACGACGAAAGCGACGACCAGCGAATAGTCCACGGCTATAGCCGCTGCTTCCGAAGGCGTGAACACCCCCGAGAAGATGCCGCCCAGAATGATCACCGGCGTCATCAGCCCCCAGAGCGCGTCCACGAGACGGCGGCGTTTTTCCCCGGGATCTATGGCGTCCGCGGCCGGATAATGCCGCCGATGAGCCACCCACAGGGCGATGGCGACGAGCGCCGCGCCCATGATCACGCCGGGGACGAAACCGGCGAGGAACAGCTTCGCCACGGATTCGCCCGCGATCGTGGCGAAGAGAACCATGGGAACGCTCGGAGGGATGACGACGCCGATCGTGCCGGCTGCCGCAATTAAAGAAGCGGAGAAATCCAAGTCGTAGCCCTTTTTCTCCAGCTGAGGCAAAAGAGCCGCTCCGACAGCCGCCGTCGTCGCAGCCCCGGAACCCGATATGGCCGCGATGAACATGGAGGCGACGACGGAGACAATCGAAAGCCCGCCACGCAAGCGCCCCAAGGAAGCCTCGGCAAAGGAGACAATTCTCTCGGAGATGCCGCCCTTGGCGAGAACGTCGCCGGCCAGGACAAAGAAAGGCACCGCTACGAGCACAAAGGAACTGCTGCCGGAAAACATCATCTGAGGCAGCATTTCAAAGGGCAGATCGCTCATGAAGAGCATGGCCAGGCTGGACATGCCGATGGACAGGCCAATCGGCATTCCCAGAAAAATAAGGACGAGAAACACGACTCCCATCATAAGCCCCATCAGCGCCTGCCCCCTCTCAAATAAATCTCCGCGGTGGCGAGGAGGTGGAGGATGACCACCGCGGAAAACAACGGAAACTGAGCGTAAAGAACACTCATGGAGATACCCAGTGCCGGCGTCGTCTGCAGAGCTTCCCGCTCCATCATGACATGGCCGTACCGCGCGAGCACCCCAAAGAACAGGACGCCCAGCGCCTGCATGACGAGAAAGACCAGCGTCTGCCCCCTCTTGGGCAGTTTCTCGATCACGAAGGTGACGGAAATATGGCTTCCGCGGTAAAAGGCCACGGCCGCGCCCACCAGGGAGGCGGCGACGAGAAGAAAGCGCGTAAGCTCTTCCGACCATGTCAGTGCCTGGGTCACCAATCTGCAAACAACCTGCGCCGTCGTGATCACGATCATGGCAATCATCAGCACAAACAGAAGAACTTCGCAAAGTCCATTGATCCGGGCACTCAAGGGAACGAGAGGCGAAAAACGCCTCTCGCCCGCATGGTTGTTCATCCTGCCGTCTTTCATGGTCTATTTCACGTCCAGGATCGCCTGCACCGTCTCAGCTCCGAATTTCTCCATGTACTTCTCGTAGAGCGGCTTGACCGCTTCGCGGAAAGCTTCGCCGTCAGGCTGGCTGACGATCATGCCCTGAGCCTTGAGAAATTCAAGCCACTCGGCCGCCTTCTGAATGTCAACGTCGCGGTTGGCCTTGGCTCCGGCTCTGGCGGCCTTCAGGATCAGCTCCTGATGATCGGGCTTCAGTCCCTTCCAGGCACGGTGGCTCATCATGACGACGTTGGGCGAATAGGTGTGGTGCGTCAGAGTCATGTATTTCTGGCTGTCGTAGAGCTTGAAGGCCACGATGACGTTCAGCGGGTTCTCCTGCCCGTCGATGGTTCCCTGCTGCAGCGCCGTCAGGGTCTCGGGCCAGGACATGGGCACGGCGTTGGCGCCAAGCGCGCGGAAGGTCTCCACGTAAATGGGATTCTCCATCAGGCGAATCTTGAGGCCGGCCATGTCGGAAGGTTTCACCACGGGACGCTTGGAGTTTGTCAGGTCGCGGAACCCACGCTCCCCGTAGGCAAGCCCCTTCCAGCCCATCTTGTCCATACGGTCAAGGATTCCCTGCCCCAGTTCGCCGTCAAGGACGCTGTAAGCGTGAGCTTCGTCACGAAACAGGAAGGGAAGATCGAAAATGCCGAATTCAGGCATAAAGTTGATGATTGGCCCCCCGGTGATAATTGCCATGTCGATGACGCCCATGCGGACATTCTCGAGAAGAGTCCTCTCGTCCCCCAGTTTGGCGTTTGGGAAGATATCAACCGTAAGCTCACCACCGCTTTCCGCTTCAACAACTTCCTTGATCTTTAGAGCGCAGACATGGAAAGAATCCTGCTCGTTCACCACGTGAGCCAACCTGAGCGCCTTCGGGGCGGCACAAGCGGAACCGCACAGAACTGCCAATACCAGTACCGCAATACAATAGTTACATTTGGACCTCATCTTCATTCCCCCTTCTGTTTTTTTGGCACTACCACTGTCACTACCATTGTAATTGTATTATAATACTTCTTAAAGAAGATGCAAGTTAAAAAATAAATTAGGAGGAAAAATTTTGCAGAATAAACGAAGTCAGGTGGTAGACAGCATTATCGGCGAGATTCGCCGCAGGAACCTGCGCAAAGGTGATCGCCTGCCGTCGGAACGGGAACTGGCCTCCATCACAGGAGTTAGCCGGAACCTCCTGCGGGAGGCGTTGGCGGTATTGGAGACACAGAACGTTCTTCAGACCAGGGAACGGGGAGGAATACAGCTCGTCAGGGATCCAGGAATGCTGGACTTCTCGCTCAACCTCCAAGAAATGATCCTCTGGCCCGACCAGTCGTTGAATCAGCTCATGGAAATTCGGAGAATCGCAGAAATTCCCGCCGCACGCCTCGCAGCAAAGCGCCGTACCGATGACGACATCGCCCATCTGAGGCGCTGCGTAGAAGAGCTACGGCTCATAGAGAAATCCGGCGAGAACCGTCCCAACGACGGAGCACAATGGGATGCCCTTTATCATTCGGCCATGGTCAAAGCAGCCGGAAACGACATACTCACGCGAATCTACGAGAGCATTCACGCCCTTCTGCTCAAGTACATTGGCAGCAACCGCGCTCGTTTCTACAGGGAGGCCCGCCCCGACATGTCCAAAAGAGCATTGAAAGAGCACATCGGCCTTCTGAACGCCATCGAAAACCAGGAGCCCGACGAGGCCGCCCGGATCATGGGGGAGCACCTTGATCTCTTTGAGAGCTGGATCATTCCCACAGAACACAGAGAAAACGCCGATACGAGTTCCTGACAAAATACAGAGTGACAAAATAAGCAATATCTCATGGCGCAGAGGAGCGAAGAAATTATGGGGAAAATCTTGGATGCTTTTAATGATGAATCGGGAAAATTGGTCACTAGCAACGGGAAGTACCGTGTTATGCAAATTGTTTTGCGAGAGAAGTTTGTCGGCAAAGGTTCAAAGAATTTCAAGGAAATCGAAGACTTGTGCAACCAGCAGTTTGCAGAAGGGTACAGACTTCACACATTCGCGCAGTCAACGGCTGGTTCTACCGGATTTTTTGGTGGAGATCGCACCGTATGCAACCTTGTTTTTGAACGCATAGCAGATTAATAATCGTAATGGACTCCACGTTTCATCACCATTATCATTCTTCGACTTATCTCCACACAAAAAGCCGCCTGTCGTTTGGACAGGCGGCTTTCTTCGTACGTATTCTATTTTCGCCGTTCAGTGTTCGCTGACGATTTCCTTGACTTTCATCAGCTGGCTGGTGGTCGAGCGGGCCTGTTCGTCCAGCTTCATCGAGATGTATTTGATCGTCTCGGCGTAGTTGGGGATCATGACGTGCTCGAGGGCATTGACGCGGCGGCGGGTGCGCTCGATTTCGGTCGACATCAGAGCGACGGCCTTTTCGTCGGCGGCGAGCTGGAGCAGCCCGGGAATGACTTTGGAAAAGTCTTCGAGGGCCACGTCGAGGCTGGCCGGCGTGGTCGCCATGCCGTAGTTGAAGGTGCTGCCCTCCTGATGGACTTCGTACTCGGGCACGATGACGCTCATGACGTTGCGCGTGGCGACGTCGAGGGTGCAGGTGCTGCCGGAGATCATCAGAGCCTGTTCAAGCATGGCCGGCAAGGTCTGGGCGCGGGCCATGAGGAAGCTGCGGTAACACGAGATGAGCTCGCTCTCGACTTTCTCGCGGGTGGCTTTGACCGCGCGGGCTTTTTCGAGGAAGGCCTTGATCAGGGCGTCCTGCTTGTCCTTGAGCAGCTTATGGCCGCGCTGGGCGACGGCGAGACGTTTCTTGAGCCGCGAAAGCTCCATTCGATTGGGGTTCACGTTCACGCGTGCCATTGCGATCCCCCTCCCTTACGCCTTTTCCTCTGAGTTTTCTTTTTCCTTCAGCGGCATCAGGTATTTCTGGATGTACTTGTCCTTGACGCGTTTCAGTTCCTTGACGGGAACCATGTTCAGGAGTTTCCAGCCCAGTTCGAGGGTCGTCTCGACGGCGCGGTTCTCGTATTCGCCCTGACGGACGTACTCGTCCTCGAAGCGCGAGGCGAACTTGGCGAACGCCTTGTCGTCGTCGCTCAGGGCGCCTTCGCCGAGGATGACGGCCAGTTCCTTGGCTTCCTTGCCGCGGGCGTAGGCAGCGAAGAGCTGGTTCATCAGGTCGGCGTGATCCTCGCGGGTCTTGCCTTCGCCGATGCCTTTGTCCTTCAGTCGCGACAGCGAGGGCATCACGTCCACGGGCGGATAGATGCCGGTGCGGTGCAGGTTGCGGCTGAGGATGATCTGCCCCTCGGTGATATAGCCGGTGAGGTCGGGGATGGGATGGGTCTTGTCGTCTTCGGGCATGGTGAGGATGGGCACCTGGGTGATGGAGCCGGTGCTGCCCTTGACGCGGCCGGCGCGCTCGTACATGGTGGCGAGGTCGGTATAGAGGTAGCCGGGATAGCCGCGGCGGCCGGGAACTTCCTTGCGGGCGGCGGAGATCTCGCGCAGGGCCTCGCAGTAGTTCGTCAAGTCGGTGAGAATGACCAGCACGTGCATGTTCTTCTCGAACGCCAGATACTCGGCGGCGGTCAGCGCCAGCTTGGGCGTGTAGATGCGCTCGACGGCGGGGTCGTTGGCGAGGTTGATGTACATGACGGTGCGGTCGAGGGCGCCGGTCTTGCGGAAGTCTTCCATGAAGAAAGCGGCTTCCTCGAAGGTAATGCCCATGGCGGCGAAAACGACGGCGAACTTTTCGCTGCCGCCGCCGATGACGTTGGCCTGGCGGGCCAGCTGGGCGGCCATGCGGTTGTGCGGCAGTCCGGAAGCGGAGAAAATGGGCAGCTTCTGGCCGCGGACCATGGGGTTCATGCCGTCGATGGTGCTGATGCCGGTCTGGATGAACTCGTCGGGATAGTCGCGCGAGTAGGGATTCATGGCCAGTCCGTTCACGTCGATGTTTTTCTCGGCGATGATGGGCGCGCCGCCGTCGATGGGATCGCCGCGGCCGTTGAAGACGCGGCCGAGCATGTCTTCGGAGACGGGCAGCTCCAGCGATTTGCCGAGGAAGGTGACGGAAGCCGTGTCGACGTCGAGGCCGTCGGTGCCCTCGAAAACCTGCACGACGGCGCGGCCGGAATCGGTCTCCAGCACTTTGCCGCGGCGGCGGGAGCCGTCGGGCAGCGCGACTTCCACCAGAGAATCGTAGGGAACTTCCTTGACGCTCTCGACGACCAGAAGGGGGCCCGCAAGGCTGCTTACGGTTCTGTATTCAACTGGCAGGTTCATTTATTTTTCGCCTCCTGACGCGAGAAGCTGAGCAATCTCGTCTCTCATTTCGCCTTCGAGCGCGTCGATCTTCTCGAGTTCCTGCTCGCCGACCAGCCCCATGCGGGCGATCTTCTCGCGCACGGGCAGGTTGAAGAGCTTGTTCATCTCGGCGCCGCTCTGCAGGGCTTCCAGCCCGGCGTGATGGAACTTGAGGATCGTCGAAAGCATTTTGAACTGTTTTTCCATGGACGTGTACGTGTCCACGTCGTTGAAGGCGTTCTGGTGCAGAAAGTCTTCGCGCAGCGACTTGGCCGTTTCCATAGTCATGCGCTCGTTGCGCGAAAGGGCGTCCATGCCGACCAGCTGCACAATTTCCTTCAGCGAGGATTCCTCTTCGAGCAGCGTCATGGCTTCGACGCGCGCGGGCGTCCACTCGGCGTCGAACTTGGCGTCCCAGTACTCGTCGAGCTTGTTGGTGTACAGCGAATAGCTGTTCAGCCAGTTGATGGCCGGAAAGTGGCGCTGGTAGGCCAGATTGGCGTCCAGCCCCCAGAAGACCTTGGTCACGCGCAGCGTGTTCTGCGTGACCGGCTCGGAAAGGTCGCCGCCGGGAGGCGAAACGGCCCCGATGACGGAAACCGATCCCTCGCGGCCGTCGCCGCCCAGGCAGATCGCCCGACCGGCGCGCTCGTAGAACGAAGCCAGACGCGTTCCCAGATAAGCGGGATAGCCTTCTTCGCCGGGCATTTCTTCCAGACGGCCGGACATCTCGCGCAGAGCTTCGGCCCATCGGCTGGTGGAGTCGGCCATCAGCGCCACGGAATAGCCCATGTCGCGGTAGTACTCGGCGATGGAAATTCCCGTGTAAACGCTGGCTTCGCGGGCCGCCACAGGCATGTTGGACGTGTTCGCGATCAGCACGGTACGCTTCATCAGCGGCTGGCCCGAACGGGGATCTTTCAGCTCGGGGAACTCGCGCAGAACGTCGGTCATCTCGTTGCCGCGCTCGCCGCAGCCGATGTAAACGACGATCTGGGCTTCGGCCCACTTGGCGAGCTGGTGCTGAATGACCGTCTTGCCCGAGCCGAACGGGCCGGGCACGCAGGCCGTGCCGCCCATGGCGATGGGGAAGAACGTATCGACGACGCGCTGGCCCGTCGTCAGCGGCGTGACGGGCGGCAGCTTCTTGGCGACGGGGCGGCCGCGGCGCACGGGCCAGCGGCGCAGCATGGAAACGCCGTGCTTCTCCTTGCCGTCGTCGATCACGGCGATCACGGCGTCGACGTTGAACTCGCCGGACTCGACGGAGACGACCTTGCCGCTGACCCCGTTGGGGACCATGATGCGGTGCTCCACAAGGACGGTTTCCTGCACGACGCCGAGGACGTCGCCCTCGCTCACTTCGTCGCCGACGGAAACTTTCGGCTCGAACTGCCAGAGTTTCTCGTGATCGAGAGCGGAAACGCTGATGCCTCTGGCGATGAAGACGCTCTTCGACGCTTCTTCGATCGCTTTCAGAGGACGCTGAATGCCGTCATAAAACTGTTCGATAAGACCAGGGCCCAGTTCGACGCTCAGGGGTTCGCCGGTGCCCACGACGGGCTCGCCGGGACGGAGACCGGAAGTCTCCTCGTAGACCTGGATCGAGGCAAGATCACCGTTGAGTTCGATGATTTCCCCGACCAGGCCGATGTCGCCGACGCGCGCCACTTCGTACATGCTCGCGCCGGTCATCCCCTTCGCGACGACCAGAGGTCCGGATATACGTTCGATCGTGCCCTTTACATTTTTATCCGTGGCCAAAACAATCGCCTCCAGGTGAATTCACTATTTCTCTGCGAAAATATCCATGCCGACCGCCCGCTCGACGCTGCTGCGCACCGCGCTCAGCCCCACGCCGATGGATCCGCGGATCCCGGGGATGGGAATGATGCTGGCCGCGTACTCCTGAACGAGCCGGTCGATCAGAGAAGCCTGAGCGACGAACTGCCGCTCTTCGACGAAGATCGCGCCGTAGTCTTCGCGGGCCAGACGGCTCACGATCTCGGCAATCTCTTCGTCGCTCTCGACGGGAAAGGGACGAACGCCGACAGCCTGAAAAGGAAGCACGGTGTCGTAGCTTCCTACGGCCGCCATTTTCTTTCTTCCGGCATCAGCGGACATCGCGCAGCAACCCCCTTATGGCGTCTTTCTCGACTCCGTTGGCGACGGAAACGAGCACCACCCGCAAGTTTTTGGCTTCGATTTCCTTGGTCCAGAGGTAACGGACCACGTTGCCCGGCTCGAACGCGCCGAAACGGCTCTTGGCGATCGCGCCGGTGATGAAGTTGTCCAGATCCTTCTCGTACTGCACGAGCAGGCTGTTGAAATTTTCTCCTTCCGAGAAAGGGGCCAACAGCGCGCCGATGTCGGCGAAAGCCAGCAGGCGCCCCCAGTTTTCCACCGGTTCGGTCACGAGCGGCGTCAGCCGGTTGACGGGAAGCAGGCCGCCTTCGTGAAGGAAAGACGCGGTCGTCCCATGGTCCATGTCGATGCGCGAAAGGCGCAGGAGCGTTTTCAGGTTTTCGCCGTCGATGCGGGCGCGAACCCATTTTTCCACCTGCTCCATGCCGAGCTTTGCGGCGACTTCCCGCAGCGCTTCGAAATACACGCCGTCGAGGATCTTCTCCACCGCAAGAGCGTTGTGCGTCTGCTCCCATGCCGCAAGGGCTTCGGGAACCGCCTGGTTGAATCCGTACGGAAGCTCCCAGTACTCCTCTCCTTCGACGGCCAGGATCAGCTTGTCCGTGTCGATGGTGCCGAGAGAGGTGAGCAGGTCGAGACGGCGTTTTTCTCCCCGAACCGTCAGGAACTGGCTTTTCAGCAGCGTCTTGACGTTGTGCACGTCGTAGACCAGACGCAGCAGACTGACCAGCTCACGGTCGGGAACGAACGCCTCGATTTCCGCATAGCTGTGGCGAAGTTCCGCCTCGATCGCCCGGTCGAATTCCAGCGGCGATTTCAGCTCCATCAGCCAGGCCGAATAGGGAGTTTCCCCGAGAACTTTTACAGCCCCCTCCAGCGTGTCGCAGTCGATCATCCTCTGGAGGATCGACTCGTCAAGCAGACGGTTCTCAAGCGCCCTCAGACGCGCTACAGCGTAACCATACCGCTCCTTCGGGGCCATGATCACACCACCTTACTCCGCGTCAAACAGCCGTTTGACGACGTCGGACTCCAGTTCGTCCTTGAGCCAGTGGATCAGGGTTTCCAAGGAGCAGTTCGTGCTGATCCTGCCCTTGCGAAGGACAAAGCCGCCTTTGATGTCCGCTTTTTCGGCGGAAAGCGTCAGCTTTTTGCCCCGGGAAGCGTTGTATTTGTCGAGCCAGGCCTGATCGATGCGCTTCTCGCCGGCAGCCACGAGCAGTTCCTCGTCGCCGCTGCTGACCGCCTGGTCGAGAAGCTTTTCCATGAACGCAAGATATTTGTCGCCGGCCAATTTGCAGAGGCGCGTCAGCGCGCCGTCGAAACTGCGCCCGATCAGCTCCTGCTTGGCGCCGAGACGGAGTTTTTTCACGTCCAGATTCGCGATGATCTGGGCGCGGCGGCGTACTTCGGGAGCTTCGGCAGCGTACAGGCCGTCGTAATATTTCTTGCTTTTGGAAATTTCGGCGTCGGCGTCCGCGTTCAGGACGCCGGCCTGCTTTCGGGCCTCGTCGAGCAGTTTCGCGGCCTCGCCGGCCGCGTCCTGTTCGATTTTCTTCCTGATGTCAGCGAGTGCCATGGTCCGGACCAGGCTTACAGGCTGATGCCGTTCATAAGAAGAATGCTGACGAGGAGGGCAAGCACCGCATACGTCTCGACCATGGCCGGCAGGATAACGGCCTTGCCGGCTTCGCCGGGCTGCTTGGCGATCATCTGGATGCAGGCGGCCGAAGTTTTTCCCTGCGAAATGGCCGAGATCCATCCGCCCAGGGCGATGGGCAGGCAGGCGAACATGACGGCCAGACCGTGCACCCAATCGCAGGGGACGGCCGAACCGCCGACCAGACCGACCTTCAGCATGGCGAAGAACGCGATCAGCAGGCCGTAAATACCCTGAGTTCCGGGCAGCGCCTGCAGCATCAGCACAAGGCCGAACTTGCCGGGATCTTCCGTCATTACGCCGGCGCCGACTTCACCGGCGATACCGACGCCAATAGCCGAACCGATGCCCGCCATACCGGCGGCCAGAGCCGCGCCAAGCACAACAAAAGCGATACCAAGATAATCCATAAAACGACACTCCCCTCAAAGGTTTGGGTAATTTTCAACCAACGCAGGGACTAAGCGTCCTTGCGGCCAGTCACGTTGACATAGTCCGATCTGTAGCAGAAGGGTTCGAACGCCGTCCCGCCGCTGCTGTAAAACTTGCCGAAAAATTCCACGTACTGCAGTCGCAGCGGGTGGACGAACGCGCCCAGGATGTTGATCACCATGCTGAAAACATGGCCGCCGAAGAAGATCAGCAGCGCCAGGATCCAGCCCACGTAAGCGGTGCCGCCGCAGAGCTTGGACATCAGGTTGATGATCATCGCCACGGCGCCGCCGACCAGCCCCAGGGCGAGCAGGCGGCTGTAGCTGAGCACGTCGCCCAGATAGCTGGTGACGTTGTACAGGCTCAGCACGCCGGAAACGAACTTGCCGACAATGCCCTTCTTTTCTCGCCCCTGCGTCAGGACCAAAACCAGGGCGCCGGCGATCGCCATGTTTTTACCCAACGGCTCGACCCGGGGCGCCGCAAAGGCGCCGACGCCGAAGATCAACAGCCCCGTCAGGAGCAGCAGCCAGCCGCCCTGGTCGGCGCAGGCGGCGAACCAGCGACGTTCCCTGACATTGGCGTAAGCGGCAAGCAGAATGCCGTAATAGATGTGGACGATGCCCAGCGCCAGCGAAATCCCCAGCAGCAGCATGGGATCCTTCATGGGTTCGAGCAGCGTCACCAGATTCTTCGCCGGGCGCAGGAAGCCCAGGAAGGGAAAGGCGTCGATCATGTCGCCCATCCAGCTGCCTGTAACGGCGCCATAGATGACTGTGGCAATACCGCAATATTTCACGAGGGTCAGGGCCCGCTTGATGCCGTCGGGCATTTTCCGATACTTTTTGAGGAAGTACACGGCGATGGCCGTGATCACAATGCCGTAGCCGGCGTCGGCATAGCACATGCCGAAGAACAGCAGGAAAAACGGCATCATCGGGAACGACGGATCGACCGAACCGTACACGGGCGCGCCGTACAGCATGGTCAGCATCTCGAACGGTTTCGCGCAGTTCCTGTTCTCCAGCACGATCGGCGGATCGTCGTCCTCCGCCGGATCCGAAAGCCGCAGATCCACGTCCTTTTCGTGCGGAGCGAGGATCTGTTTGAGTTCCGCGGCTTTGCTGTCGGGGACCCAGCCGCGAAGCAGGACGACCTGCTCGGTGCGCTCGCTCTCGTCCTCGGCGTCCTGGCGCGTCTTCATGATCGTCAGGTAATCGCCGAGGCGGCGGATCTCGTCCATATGCGCGTCGGCAAAGGACTGAAGCCAGTTGACGAAATACTTCTCTTCCTGCCCGAGAGCGGCCAGCCGGTCCGAAAGTTTTTTCTGCTCTTCGGCGACGGTCCCCGTCAGCGAAGAAGGCAGATCGATCTTCGCGACGCTGTGTTTCAGGCAAAGCTCCGAAAGTTTGTCCTCGAACGAGCGCAGGTAGAACACGCTGCCCCAGGCGGGATCGCGGCTTCCCTGGGAAGGAACCGAGACGAGGCACTCCGCGTCGGCGCCGAAAGCTTCCTCCACCGCGTCTTTCCATTCCAGCAGGTTCTCGGCGCGCCCGGCGCCCAAAAATCCGGCGACCAGCCGCGTGCCTTCCGTCACCATGGACAGAGGCGGCTTAAAGCTTTTCACCGCCGCCAAGGTCTGCTGCAAACTTTTGACCTGCTGTACGTCGGATCGAAGCTCCGTCAGGCGGCGTTCGCGCTTGCGGACTTCCGCCGCCAGATTGCCGGCGTCGACTTTTTCGGCCAATGCGGCCAGCTTTTCCACGCTGACGTCGTCGCGTTCGCCCAGTATCCGCCCCAGCGTCCCGACGGGATCTTTATAGTAAGGCGCAAGATAACGGACGAGGTAATTCACGTCGTTCAGGGCGGCCGCGTAATCCCCGCCGCTTCGCGCCGGACGGGCGGAAGGCTCTTCGGCAGCGTTCCTTTCAGCAGCGGCGATCTCAGTGATCCCACGCTCCTGAAGCACCGACAGCACTTCTTCGACGGCCGTGCGGTGCACGTACAGTTCGATTTTTTTAACGCGAGCAACGGCCATACTGAGACACCACCTCTTCGGCTAACCATTGAGCCGTTTTCTTTACCGCATCTTCGTGAGCCTCGACAAACTGCCGAGCCTCGGTCTTGCCCTGTTCCACCGTCCGAGCGGCGGTTTCGGCCGCTTCCGCTTCTACCTGAGCAAGGCGGGAGCGGTACTCGCGAAAATGGGCCTGCTTGGCCTCTTTAACACGAAGGGCCGCTGAGTTGCGAGTCTTGATAACCAGATCCTGAGCTTCCGCTTTGGCGCCGGCCACTTTTTGGGCCGCCGCCGCTTCGACGCTCCTGATCTCGTCGGTCAGATTGGTAGACATGCGTTCACCTCCTTCGTTTTTTCAGTCACGGAATACTGCGGAACATCGCAGTCATTGCCAAATTTAAATTTGCCGTTTTGCCTGAATAAAGCACGGCACCCTGCCAGAAAAAGATTATCGCCGTTGCATCCCCGCGCGGTACGGCAAGATACAGGGGCCTTGCGGTGCATTCACGCAGGCCCAAGTTCTTATAATTTTAGGTTTTCATGCATGATGTGTCAATAATCACAAATTTAGAATTGAAAGGTTTCCATATTCAATTTTCATGGAAAAAGTCGCAGTTTTATAGCCTTTGAGTAATAAGCAATGATTTGCTCAATTAGTTCATTCACCAATAATATAGATCTCAAAAACGATGATCATCATTTAAGATGATCATCATTTAAAATGGACTTTTATGTTCTTGCGCCATCCACAATTCATTCTCTTTCCTGATCGAAACGCTGAACAACAAGAACGTCCAGGGAGAACGCAAAGCGAGTCACGCAGATTGCGCAGCCGCCGAGAGAATCCTGAGCGCTGGACTCCTTCGGGGCGCTGAACGTTCACAGTCAAGCCGTTTTATTGAGAACCAGCATCAACTTTTCGAATGCCGCCGTCTTTCTTCGGCGGCCGGCCTCGCTTTTTCGAAATGCGGCGTCCACTTTTCAGGATACACGACGATTTCGACCGCAAGGTACACAAAAGAGAGCGAGGGCTCTTTTTCAAAAGCCCCTGCTCTCTTTTGTTCGTTCAGCCGTTCTCGTTAAAATTGGAGCGGGTGACGAGGCTCGAACCCGCGACCCTCAGCTTGGGAAGCTGATGCTCTACCAACTGAGCTACACCCGCAAAACGTGGCTATTATACGCTAAAGCGCTGACGTTCGCAAGATGGCGATTCTGAGCAATTTTTCCGCAGGCGACTCGCCCCCGTGCATCAGGCCATGTGAAAAGCTTCCACGACCTTCACGAGGTTGTCGCGGATTTTGATGTGCTGAGGGCAGACCTGCTCGCAGCTGCTGCACTGAATGCATTCGTTGGCGCGGGCTTTGCCGTGGCGTTCCACGAGCCATTTCTCCTGGCCTTCGGCGTAATTGTAGTTGCCGTAGATGTTCAATAGATTCAGCGCCGTGAAGGAACCGGAAATGCCGATGTTCTGCGGGCACACTTCCGCGCAGTAGTTGCAGCTCGTGCAGGGGATCATCGGCAAGGCGTCCAGCGTTTCCCGCGCTTTTGCGACGACGCGCCGCTCGGCCTCCGTCAGCGGCCTGAAATCCGTCATGTAGGAAAGGTTGTCCTTCATCTGCTCCACGCTGCTCATGCCGGACAGCACGGCGATCACTCCGTCCAGGCTGGCGGCGAAGCGGATGGCCCACGAAGCGCAGGAAGCCTGGGCATCGGCGTTTTTGAACACGCGCTCGACGGATTCCGGCGGGCTGGCCAAAAGACCGCCTTTGACGGGCTCCATGATGACGACGGGCTTCCCGTGTTTTCTGGCCGTCTCGTAACAGGCCCGCGACTGAATGCGAGGATTCTCCCAATCGGCGTAGTTGATCTGCAGCTGTACGAATTCCGCTTCGGGATGGGCTTTCAAAATAGCGTCCAGCTCCTCCGGCGTGGAATGGAAGGAGAAGCCGACGTGCCTGATTTTTCCTTCCGCTTTCTTCTCCTGCACGAAGCTCCACATGTCGAAGTCGTCGAAGAAATGGGTTCTGCCCTCGCCGAGGTTGTGGAGCAGATAAAAGTCAAAATAACCGGCGCCGGTCTGTTTCAGCGATGTCTCGAACTGGCCGACGGCGTCTTCCCGGCTTTGGCAGTTTATCCATGCGGCGTTTTTCGTGGCGAGCGTGAACTTTTCGCGCGGATAGCGTTCGACGAGCGCCTGACGGATCGCGTCTTCCGAGCCGGGATAAGCCCAGGCCGTGTCGAAATACGTAAAGCCGGCCGCCATGAAGAGGTCGACCATCTTTTTTACCTGTTCGACGTCGATCGCTTCGCCGTTTTTCGGCAGCCGCATCAGCCCAAATCCAAGTTTTTTCGCGCTCAGTTTGATTTCCGACATGTTGCCCCCTCCTTGTCGATCTTGTTTTTCCTCATTTTGAACTCCCCCGCCAATCCAAATGGCCCGCCTGGCCTCCCCTTGGCCGTGAACCGCACATGAAAGTCCATTGGGCGAACGCCCCGCGACATCTTTTTCCAAACAGAAAAACTCGTTCTGTTTATATTATTTTACTCTCTTCCCCTTCAAGAAGAAACTTCAAGCGCACTCGAACCGTCTTTCATTGAAAGCTGAAAGCAGCCATTTTCGGCAACTGGCGACAAAAAAGAAAAGCCGGCACGATCCTCATCTTGCTTTTCAGATGACTTTCGTGCCGACTTTTCACGGAACAAGGCCGTGCGTCCTGGGTTCGTCCTTACGCCGCTTTTCGCCTCTTAACCGAAAAACAGCTTCAGATCGTCGTCCACCGTGCCGATGCCTGCGATGCCGAAATTCTTGACCAGCACGCCGGCCACGTTCGGCGACAGGAACGCCGGGAGCGTCGGCCCCAGATGGATGTTCTTGACGCCCAAATACAGCAGCGCCAGCAGGACGATGACGGCTTTCTGCTCGTACCAGGCGATGTTGAACGCCAGCGGCAGGTCGTTGACGTCGTTCAGCCCGAAGATCTCCTTCAGCTTCAGGGCGATCAGCGCCAGCGAGTAGGAATCGTTGCACTGACCGGCGTCCAGAACTCTCGGGATGCCGCCGATGTCTCCCAGGTCCAGCTTGTTGTATTTGTACTTGGCGCATCCGGCGGTCAGGATCACCACGTCCTTGGGGAGTTTTTTGGCGAACTCCGTATAGTACTCTCTGGACTTCATCCGTCCGTCGCAGCCCGCCATGACCACAAACTTCCTGATCGCGCCGGATCTGACCGCGTCCACGACTTTATCGGCGAGCGCGAACACCTGTTCGTGCGCGAAGCCGCCGACGATGCGGCCCGTTTCGATCTCCTCGGGCGGAGGGCACTTTTTCGCCTGTTCGATGAGCGCCGAAAAGTCCTTGGTCTCGCCGTAGGCGCCGCCGATGTGTCTGCAGCCGGGAACGCCCGTGGCGCCGGTCGTCCAGAGGCGGTCTTTGTAGCTGTCCGCGGGCGGCACGACGCAGTTCGTCGTCATCAGAACGGGGCCGCGGAATTTCTCGAACTCCTCTTTCTGTTTCCACCAGGCGTTGCCGTAGTTGCCGGCAAAGTGCGGGTATTTCTTGAACGCGGGATAGTAATGGGCGGGAAGCATCTCGGAGTGCGTGTACACGTCCACGCCCGTCCCCGCCGTCTGTTCCAGCAGCATTTCGAGATCTCTCAGATCGTGGCCGGAGATCAGGATGCCGGGATTTTTCCGCACGCCGATGTCGACCGTCGTGATCTCCGGATGGCCGTAAGCCTCGGTGTTGGCCTTGTCGAGAAGCGCCATGCCGTCGACCCCGTACTTTCCGGTCTCGAGGGTCAGCGCCACAAGGTCGTTCACCGTCAGGCTGTCGTCCAGCGTCTTGGCCAGCGCGCGCTGGATGAAGGCGTCCACGTCTTCGTTGTCCTGCAGGAGCGCGTTCGCGTGCTTGGAATAGGCCGCCAGTCCCTTGAGGCCGTACGTGATCAGTTCCCGCAGGCTGCGGATGTCCTCGTCCTCGGTGGCGAGCACGCCGACTGCGGCGGCCTCAGCGTCGAATTCGCCGACGTCGCCGTTCCAGAGCGCCGCGTGAGGCAGTCCCGACACGTTTTCCGTCTGACTCAGGAGTTTCTGTTTCACGTCCAGCGTTTCCCGGATTCTTTCGATGATCGCCTGACGGTCGAAGTTCGCGTTCGTGATCGTCACGAAGAGGTTCATCGTCACGAGATGGTTCACCTCTTTGCCGACGCGCCGTCCCTCGCGGCGAAGCCGGTCCGCGACGCAGGAGAGCCCTTTCGTCACGGAGATCAGAAGGTCCTGCATGGCTGCCACGTCGGGTTTCTTCCCGCATACGCCGCAAACGGTGCAGCCCTTTCCCCCCGCGGTTTCCTGACACTGGTAGCAGAACATTTTACGCTCCATCGTCAGACCTCCTCGATCGCGCCGACCGGACAGTTTTCGCGCGCTTCCGCCGCGCTGCCGCGGTTCTCTTCCGCCACTTCTTCCGCGATCGCCGCGGCGACGCCCGCGTCGGTCATGGAAAAGACCTCGGGGCAGGTCGACGCGCACAGCCCGCAGCCGATACAATTCTCGTTCACAACGTACTTCATTTTCAAATCCCCCTTTTCGTTTTTTCCCCGTGATACTTCGAAATCCCTTTTACGCTTGTGCCGCCGGTCCCCCAAGAAGCTTTTCCGCCAGAGCGGGAACGGCGGCGAAATCTTCCTCTCCGGGATTCCAAAGAGAGCGCACGTTTTCATCGATCACGTCAAAGCCCGCGTCTTTCAGGCGCTCCCGCAGAACTTTGACGGACTCGCCGCTCCAGCCGTAGCATCCGAAAGCCGCGGCCTTCTTGTTCCTGAACTTCAGCTGTCTGAGAAATTCCAGCCAGCCCGCCACGCTCGAAAGGATGCCGCCCGACACCGTCGGAGAGCCGACGGCGATGGCTTTCGAGCGGAAGACTTCCGTCATGACCTCGTTCTTGTCCGCCTTCGCGATGTTGAAGACTTTCACCACGGTATCGGGACTCTGCCGGTGCACTTCGTCCGCGATCCTGTGGGCGATCTTCGCGGTGCCCTCCCACATGGTGTCGTATGCGACCGTGACCTGATCTTCCCGATACGCGCCCGCCCATTTCGCGTATTTTGCGACGATCTGCCGCGGATCCCGGCGCCAGACCGCGCCATGGGAAGGGGCGATCATCTCGATCGGGAGGTTCAGCGCGCCGATCTCTTCCAGCTTTTTGGCCAGGATTGCCGCAAAAGGATTGAGGATGTTGGCGAAGTACTTCATGGATTCCTTGTCCAGCAGACACTGATCCGCCTTGTCGTTGAACAGTTCCTCCACCGCATAATGCTGGCCGAACGCGTCGTTGGAAAAGAGGATGTTGTCGCCGGTCAGGTAGGTGGCCATGGAGTCCGGCCAATGGAGCATGCGCATCTCCACGAAGATCAGTTTCTTGCCGCTGCCGATATCGACGCTGTCGCCCGTCTTCACCACGCGGAAGTTCCAGCCGCGCGCGCCGTACTGCCCTTCGATGCTCTTGACCGCATTGGCCGTGCAGTAGATGGGCGTGTCCGGAATCTCATCCATCAGAGCCGTCAGCGAGCCTGAGTGATCGCACTCGCCGTGGTTGGCGACGATGAAATCGATCTTCTTCAGGTCAACTTCTTTTTTCAGATTCTCGACGAAATCGAAGCGGTGCGGCGTCCATACGGTATCGATCAGGACCGTCTTCTCCTCCTCGATCAGATAGGCATTCTGGCTGGAACCGTTCACGATGGAATAATCATCCCCGTGAAAGCGCTCCAGCTCCCAGTCGATGTGCCCCACCCAGCTTACGTTGTTTTTGACGTGTTTTCTCACGCGCGTCTCCTTTCCTTAAAAACGGGGTTCTGCCCGCAAACGGCGCTTACATGACGCCGATCTCGGGATTCTTTTCGCCGAACTTCTCTTTCAGCGCGCGGCATATCTCGCTTCGTTCCTTGCCCTGCCCTTCCTGCGTCTTGATCAGTTTGTAGGCCTGAAACAGCGGCGACGGCCCGATCTCGGAGCTGAAAAAGCCGATGCCCTGATTCCACGCCAGCAGCTCGAAGACGTCGTCCAGCGCTGCGGAGTCGAGGCCGTGCACATAGGCTTTGACCAGCTCGCGGGAGGCCTGCCGCATCCTCCCGGCGCCGACCGCGTTGGCGAGGGACAGGAGCAGCCGCGTCTCGTACGGCAGCGTCCGCCTGGGGCTCTGCCAGGTGGTCTCCCAGAAATCCACGGCGATCTTGCCGAGCTTCTCGTCGATCATCGGGTAATTCAGGAGCGCCAGCGGCCGAAACGGCGCTTCTTCGCCCTCCTTTTTCTCTGTGCGGCAGAAAAACACGTGGAACTCCGTCTCGGCGGTCTGTTCCGTGTGATGTTCAAAGCCGAGGTTCTCCAAAGCCGCGTACAGCGGATGGGGCTCGAACGTCTGCACGACCTCCAGCCCTTCGCCCACCTCGAGCCGGGCCGCCGCCTGGATCAGTCCGGCGGCGAAATTTCCCTGCAGATGCCGCACGTCCACTTTGCGGAAGCCGTTCGTCTTGTCCCGCCACGCTTCGTAGCTCATCTTCGTCCTCCTCCCGCGGCGCTTTTTACTTCAGGGTCAAAAGCAGCGCCATCTTGAACTTGCCGTTCGCCGTGACGCTGTGCAGGCCGCCTGCGGCGAAGCGGAAATTCTCGCCGGCCTCGATCGGGTGTTCCCGCCCCTCGTAGCCGATCACGGCTTTGCCTTCCAGCGCGAAGATCAGTGCGTCGCCCGGCGCGCGGTGCGGCGAAAGAGCGGTGCCCTCGTCGAAGGCCATGACCACGAACTTGAATCCTTCGTTGGAAACCACGTCGACGTTGACGATACTGCCCTTTTCATACGGCGCCAGATCCGCCAGTGCGAAAACTTCGCCCGCTTTGACCGCTTCGTTCATCTGCAATTCTCCTTTCGCAATCACTTCCGTGTAAACGAATCCTTCCCGCGCCGCGATCCCGCAGAGCGTGTCTTTGGGCACGACCAGCGCTTCGCCCTCGCCGAGTTCGACCTCTTTCCCGTCCGCCCCGGCGCCGAGCGCAAAACGCCCTGTGCCGCCGGCGCCGACGCAGAGCATCTCCGTCGGATAGCTCTCGGCGCTGACGTCGGTTCCCCTCCCCAGCGAAAAGTACGAAACTTTCGTCTCCGCCCGAAGGCCCGACACAGTGGAGATCGTCATGCCGTCCCTGGGCGGATGCTCTTCGGCGATAGAAAACGCTCGATTCATCGCGTTCAGCCTCCCCGCGGCCAAATTTTTTCCTGTCTGCCCGTAATGTATCACAGACGGCTTGGCATGTATGTTGTTATAACAACGAAAGATCCCCTCTCCGTCAAAAATCGCGGCGCCGGCAGGCGCGTCAATTTCCGTCGCAAACGACGAATCGTTCGGCCGGCTCGGCACGCCGCAGCGTCTCGCGGCGTTGCAAAATCCGACAGAGATGCTATACTTAATATGCTGCGGGGATCGCGGCGTTCTTTTGAATCGCTTCAAAATTTCAAGGGGGAAAATGTCATGTTGGATGCAAAAGTCAAAGAACTGATCAACACTCAGGTCAACAAAGAATTCTACTCGGCGTATCTGTATCTGGATTTTGCCAATTACTATTACGATCAGGGGCTCGACGGATTCGCTCACTGGTACGACGTGCAGGCGCAGGAAGAGCGCGACCACGCCATGCTGATGAGAACGTACCTGCAGAACAACGGCGAGCGCGTCACCTTCTCCGAGATCGCCAAGCCCGACAAGGTGTACAAGAACCTCGACGACCCGCTCAAGTTCGCTTTGGAGCACGAGCAGTACGTCACCAGCCTGATCAACGCGATCTACAAGGCCGCCAGCGACGTCGACGACTACCGCACGATGCAGTGCTTCGACTGGTTCGTCAAGGAACAGGGCGAAGAGGAAAAGAACGCCGACGACCTGATCAAAAAATTCTCGCTTTTCGGTTCCGACCCCAAGGGGCTGTACGCGCTGAACCAGGAGCTCCTCGCCCGCGTCTACTCGGCGCCGTCTCTGGTTCTGTAATCCGTCGGCCATAAGGAGGATCATATGCATAATATTTTGCTGATCATCGGTTCGCTGAGAAAAAACTCTTTCAACCGCCAGCTGGCTCAGGTCATCTCTTCCGAACTGGCGGGGAAAGCCAGCGTTTCCACGCTGCAGTTCGACGACATCCCCTACATGAATCAGGACGTCGAATGGCCCGCGCCCGAAGCGGTGCGCCGCGTCCGCGAGACCGTGGCCGCCGCCGACGGCGTGTGGATCGTCACGCCGGAATACAACTTCAATTTTCCCGGCCTGCTCAAGAACCTGCTCGACTGGCTTTCGCGCCCGACGGCGCAGGGCGATTACAAGAGCGCCGCGACGTACAAGAAAAAGGTCACGATCAGCGGCGCCGGCGGCAAGAACGCCACGGCCAATTCGCGCGCGCGTCTGACCGAGCTGCTCGAATTCATGCGCGCGGACGTGATGCCCGGCGGCGGCACGGGCATCGCCGTGAACATGGACGCCTTCAAGACCGACAAAGTCGTCTTCACCGAAGAACAGCTTCGTCTCCTGCACGAGCAGGTCGAGGCGTTCCTGGCGTTTTTGGGATAGTTTCCGCTGACGAATCTTCGCTGCAAAGGCCGTTCAATCGTCGGCAATGAACGCGAAAAGGGCTTCCCCGCTTGACGGGAAAGCCCTTTTTTTGTAAACGGAAAACCGCCGGCACGGCCGGCGGCGACGATTCGACGGCGCCGGCAAAAAGCGGCAATTTTTCCATTCCGCTTGCGCCGCCCGAATGCAAAAAAACCGCCGCGGGCGCGGTTCTGTGAAGAAACAGAACCGCGCCCGCGGCGGGGTTGCGCTATAGTTTTTTCGCGCCGTGATTAACGACGTTTCGAGATCACGCGCGTCGCGCCTTCGGAATAGGGAGCCAGATCGCCCTGCTGATAGATCACGGCCACTGTCTTGGCGTCGGCAAGATAAAACTCGTCGCTCAGCTTTTCGGGAACGAAGTCGGCGTTGAAAGCGATCGCCTTGCCTTCCTGATTGTAGAGCTTCCAAGCGCCCTTCTTCAGATTCTTCACGAGGGAGTTCGCGTTCTTGACGCGGACAAAAGCGCTCAGCGGCATACGCTTGCCCGTGACCTTGCTGTACACCACGCCGTGCTCAAAGTTCTCGGGATTGGCCGCGCCCCGCTCCATGACGGACGCGCTCATGACCAGGGAGACGTACTTCGCGTCCTCAAACTTCGCGGCGTAGCTCATGGAGACGTCGTTCTGAGCGTCGTACTTCGCTCTTATGCCGTCAACGTAAGCGGCGATGTCTTTGTTGATCATCTCCTGGGCTTTCGCGTTTTCCACGTGCACCGCGGGGTAGACCAGATTCAGTCCGAAACCGTCGGCCTGCACCGCGTCGACGACCTGAGCCTGAGCGGCGAAGGGGAGGGCAGCCGCAGCCAGAAGAGCCAAAATCGCTTTTTTCATTTCAAAAATTCCTCCGAATCTTGATTTGTGGTCTGTGAAACTTCTTCACACCGCTGTCAATTGTAGCAGATCCCCTCCCCTCACTTCAAGCCCCCCCCCGCGCGCAAGGTCACGGCAATCGCTTGCGAAAAGTCTCTCGAGAAAATTGCCAGGAGACCCATGAGGAAAAAACGGCAACTCAGAAGAGCACGTCCATCTCAAAAAAGCCTCCCTGCGGTAGAATAAAAGTGACACCAAGAACCCCGACAGGAGGCACGAGAATGAACCGGACATTTCCGGAACTGCCGGCGGAAACCGAAGACTTCCGCACAGGAAACGCGATCCACTCTCGATTCCAGGATATCCTTCTGATAAGCGTGCTGAGCGTGATCTGCAGCATGGACACCTCCGCGGAAACGGCCATGTTTGCCGATCATCAAAGAAATATCTGGCTCTGGTGCCTGCGGGTTTGCTCGTTTCGCAAGCGATTGCCCTGTGGGATCCTGAGCGCGAGTGGCATTTTCCCGGGACTTCCCGTATAATAATCGAATCTTAACGGATCGCTTTGATTTTTCATTCCCGTAAAAGTTATTTCCATAGCGTCTTCGCAAAGGACGGTTCAGCATGAATCCAGCGCTTTGCTCGATCATTATTCCCGCCTCGAAGGCGGAAAGTACGATCTCGCTCGCTCTCGACAGCCTCGTTGCCCAAACCTGCCACGACTGGCGCGCGTTCGTCATCGTCGACGGCCCGGAGGGCAACGACGCGACCTTAAAGATCGCCAACGACTACGCAGCGCGTGACAGCCGTTTTGAAGTCCTGCGCAACCGGCAAAATCTCGGCGCCGCCGACTCCCGCAACCGCGGCGTCCGCGCCGCCGCAACTCCCTGGATCGCGTTTCTCGACAGCGACGACGTTTTCCATCCCGACAAACTCGAACGGCAGCTTGCCTTGGCGGAGCAAAAAGGCGCTTCCTTCCTGTGCAGCGCCTACAACATGATTTCCTACCCGGCGCGGACGCTGTGCAAAGTGTCGCGGGTTCCCCCGCGGATCGCCCGCGGCGACCTGATCAGATGGAACTCCATCGGCTGCTCCACCGTCATGCTCCGCAGCGAACTGGCGCGAAAGTATCCCATGGACGCCCGTGCCATTCACGAAGATTACTGGTGCTGGCTCCAGTGCCTCCAAGAGTGCGATTGTTTTGCGTGCCAGGAACCGCTGACCGACACCCTGCTCCTTCCGGGCTCCCGCAACCACAGCAAGCTCCGCGCCGCCAGAGGCGTATGGGAAATTTATCGGCGGCATCTGGGATTGAACGCGCTCCGATCAATACAGTACATGTGCGGATACGCCGTACGGGGATTCCTGAAATACATCTGATCGGAACGTTTCCGAACGGCCATCGAGTTTTTTGCCCCCGGCTTGACCGGCGCTTTTTTTCGGACTTTCACGGCCGCCAATATAAAAAAACGCCCGAAGCGAGCGCATTGTGTACGTTCGCCTCGGGCGTTTGTCGTCGCGCGCGGCAAAGAAAGACTCTCCGCCGCCTCTATTTTCATGGCGGCGCTCCGCGGAACGCCGCTCTTGTTTTTTCAGTTTATTCGTTGTCCAGCAGCACCGTGGTAGTGCGCTCGGTCAGTTCCGCCTTGAGCGAGCTGGTCGGCGCGTCGTCGAACGCCGTGCCGGCGCCGACGATGGCGTTCATGCAGCCGGTCACCGTCTCCGCGTTCACGTCGTCCTTCACGTCGGACACCGAAATGGTGCGCTTGCCGCCGCTGGCCAGGCCGAATTTCATCGCAAGGGTCTTGGGCATCCCTGTCACCTCCTTTCGTTTTTCCCGTCACAAACCGCCTTATTCGGCGGAAACCACGTTCTCGTCAACGCGCAGCACTTCCAATACCGGATTGCTGATCACCGTGCCGATCGCGTCCGCCACGTCGAGCAGCGGCTGGCCTTCGGCCCCTTCCCGGATCCCGGTCAGGGAAATGCTCTTTACCTTGTCGGCGCCGTTCTCCAGCGCGCCGGCCTTGGTTTTGATGCGCAGTTTGCAGTTCGCAAGAACAATCTGTGCAACCATCGTTCTCACCTCCTTTCCTGTTACATCATCAAGAGTGCTTTTCCATCATCTAAAATACAACCAGTTTGTCTTTTTCGAGGAGAATCTCCCCTTCAGCGCCTCGCCGCTCCGCGCGGCAGTGCGCCCGTGAAACAAACCGACCGGCAGACGCCGCGCCAACGCCCCCGACAAAGCAGGATCCACTGCAAACTGGCATTTTTCCGGAACCTTGCGTATAATGAGCACGTCGCGTCGCTTGCCGATTTAAGTAAGCCGTTTTGAAGATTTTAAGTTTTTAAGTAAAGAGAACCGTTTGTACCTGATATACGGAGCCGCTATAAAAAGCGGCAGCAGGATCGCCGCATTCCGCGGCAGCGGCGCGCCGAGGAGAAACGCCGTTCCGTTCGAAAACGGATATCCCCATAACTGTTACATATCATGCCAAAGCAAGGAGCGTCTCATGCTTGAAAAATACAAAAAACACCAGTTTCTCTTTGAGGAACTGGTGAAGCGCGATTTCAAGAAAAAATACAAACGAACCGTTCTCGGAATGGGATGGAGCATTCTTTCGCCGCTGGCGATGCTGCTGGTCATGCGGCTTGTCTTCACCCACTTTTTCGGCCGCACCATGTTGCACTACACCACTTACCTGTTCTGCGGCAATCTTGTCTTCGCCTACTTCAACGAGTCCGCAACGCAAGGGATGACGTCGCTCCTCGGCAACGCCGCGATCTTTACCAAGGTCAACGTCCCCAAGTATCTGTTTCTCCTCTCCAAAAACTGTCAGACCCTCATCAATTTTGGCCTGACTCTTGTCGTCTTTTTCATTTTTTGTCTGATCGACCATATTACTTTCACGTGGAAGTTCATCTTTCTTCTCTATCCCGTAGCGCTGCTGATGCTGTTCAACATCGGCATGGGGCTGGTGCTGTCGGCCTTGTTCGTTTTTTTCCGCGACATTCAATATCTGTGGTCCATTTTTTCTCAGCTGCTTATGTACATGTCCGCCATTTTCTACAGCATCGACAGTTTCAGCACTACGGCGCAATATGCGTTTCTGATCAATCCAGTCTATCTTTTTATCCGCTATTTCAGAAAAATCGTCATTGAAGACACCGTTCCCACTGTCACCTTTCACCTGCTGATGGCCTTCGACGTGGCTGCTGTCCTTTTGCTGGGCTGCTGGATGTATCGAAAATACAACACCGAATTTCTTTACTACGTGTAACAGGTGAACGCCATGTCTGTCATTGAATTAAAGGATGTCTCAATCCGTTACAAAATCGGAGATTTCAAAGCTATCGGCCTCAAAGACTATGTCATCCAAAAAATAAAAGGAGACTACCACGTGCAGGAATTTTGGGCCGACCGCCACATCACTTTCTCCCTTGAAAAGGGCGACATGCTGGGCATCATCGGCACGAACGGTGCCGGCAAATCGACTTTGCTCAAAGCCATTTCCGGCATCATGAAACCCACCGAAGGCTGTGTGCGCTGCCTAGGAAACATCGCCGCCCTGCTGGAACTTGCCAGCGGCTTCGACAACGATCTGACGGTGCGGGAAAACACCTACCTGCGTGGTGCCATGCTGGGCTACACCCGCGGCTTTATGAACGACAAATACGACGAAATTATCGCTTTCGCCGAACTTGCGGAGTTTCAGGACCGCCCCTTCAGGCAGCTTTCTTCAGGCATGAAATCGCGCCTTGCCTTTTCCATCGCCTCGCTCGTCGATCCCGACATCCTCATCCTCGACGAAGTGCTGTCCGTGGGCGACGGCGCGTTCCGCAAGCGCAGCGAAGAAAAAATGCAGGAGATCATCCGCGGCGGCGCGACCACCATTTTGGTGTCCCATTCGCTTGAGCAAGTGCAAAACATGTGCAATAAAGTTCTCTGGCTCCATAAGGGCCGGCAGGTCGAATTCGGGGATCGGGTGGACGATGTCTGCGCCCGCTATGAGGCGTTTTTGGATGAGAGATAATTAAGAGATAATACAGTACATTTTATTCGAGGTTCGAGTGTATGAATATTTATTGCAAAATTGCCATAAAATACATACTTCGGTTCCTGTTGTTCCCGTTGAGACTTTTCCCTGTAAAAGCTGACAGGATCACACTTCTTAATGATTTGGGGAGTTATGCAGACAGTCCTGCTTCAATCTGCAACTACCTCCTGCAGCACGGTCATGTTCTCGATATCTGCTTCGCCTGCAATCCTCCGTTTCCGCAGATTGACGGCGTTTCTTTTTTTAACAAGCGCTCCCTTGCCTTCTTTATCAAGAGTTTGCATTCGCGAGTGTTCCTGACAAATAACGGTGGCGTCTCCTACATGCCTTTTTCGAGACACACCACTGTCGTGAACACATGGCACGGAGGAGGCCCCTGCAAGAGAATAACAGCACCGCAGCATCGTTGCCCCGCGATCCTTAAAGATAGGGACCTGGCCGCTTCGAAAACGCATATTTTTCTCTCAAGCTGCACAGTCTTCTCTCAAGGCGCAATAGAAGATCACCTCTCCACCAAGGAGTCTTTATGGGAAATTGGACTCCCCCGAAATGATGTCTTTTTTACTCCTCAAGCCCTCAATTCCATAGCGTTAAAAGTCAGGTCAGAGCTGGGACTCTCTGAAAATGACAAATTTGTTCTTTATGCTCCGACATTCCGTAAGGCACGACATTCCTCTCTCAACGCCCTCAATCCATTTTTAAATGAAACCCAAATAGAATTTATCAAAGGGACATTGAAAAAGGCAACACAAGAGAACTGGCAATTCGGGTATCGTTCACACCGCCTTACCTTTTCGCCTCGCACCGTTTGCAATGCCATTGATTTAAACCATTATCCTGATATGCAGCGCTTACTTTGTGCTGCTGACGCGCTTATCACCGACTACTCGTCCTCCGTCTGGGATTTTTCCCTGACGGGAAATCCTATTTTCATCTTTGCACCGGATCGCCTCTCCTATGAGCGCGAACGGGGATTCTATATGCCTATGGCGCAGTGGGGTTTTCCCATCGCTGAAAACATCCGTGAGTTAGCAAATAATATCCTTTCGTTTGACAGGCAAAAATATCTGAAGAGTCTGCAGCAGTATCATTGCAAGGCTGGCATCGCAGAAACCGGTCAGGCATCTGCCATCGTTGGAAGGAAAATTCTCTCGATTATCGATGGGGACAACTGGGATAAAGAAACCTCAAGCAAAAAAACGTTCTTGAATAAACCGCATCCGTTCTGACGCAAGACGAAACTTACAATTCCGTGCTTTGTTGTTTCTGCAGATTCTTAATAACCATTTTTCAGATGCCAGACATAGCCTTAAACCTCACCCTCGGGAGAACATGACGATGAAACGCGTTATCACTTACGGTACCTTTGATCTGCTTCATTATGGGCATATCAACCTGCTCAAGCGCGCTAGAGCGCTCGGCGATTACTTAATCGTGGCATTGTCTACCGACGAATTCAACTGGAACAGCAAAAACAAAAAATGCTATTTCGACTATCAGAAACGAAAAGAAATGCTCGAAGCCATACGATATGTCGATCTTGTTATTCCAGAAGAAAACTGGGAGCAGAAAAAGACCGACGTCACGAAATATGACGTCGGCATTTTTGTTATGGGAGACGATTGGATAGGGAAATTCGACTTTCTGAAAGAGCAGTGCGAAGTTGTCTATCTCCCTCGTACGCCCGAGATCTCAACGACCCAGATAAAAAAAGATCTCCGAGGATAAATACCTGCACAATAACAGTCGCAGAAAACAGGAAAACATCGAGGCAAAATGCGCCTTGATCGTCGTTTTTGCCTCTTCTTGTCTCTATACCGGAATCCTCGGTTATGTTCTACGATAGACTCGATTCCCAATAATGCCCCGTACAGAAATCAGATAAGAACAACAAAAAACGACAAGGAGTAAAAAAATGATTCCTCCTAAGCAAACTTTTTCACAGCCCCATACGCCTTTTGCCCTTCCTCTGTGCGCAGCTTTGATAACAACATTGGCTTTGTCCATGCGGATTCATGTCCCGCAGTGGCAAAACGTCAACAATCTTTTTCTTTCTGCTTTCAACATGCTTCCGCAAAATTTCAACGCTTATAACGTCACTTGGACGCTCTTAGCGCTCCTTTTAACTTTTACCTATAAAAAAATCTGGGAACGAGCGAGTCAATATCACTTTTTCCGTCCTTGGCTTGCGCTGCTGAGCATGTTTTTCGGCGTACTGCAGACCGTTGGTCTGAGTATGAACAGCCTTGACTCGATGGATTTTTTACTAGCCAATAAGTATCAACATTTCATCGCGGTCATCTGCATTATCGGATATGCCTTTCTCTTTTACTCTGTTTCGCTCTTTTTGTTCTGGTTGTTTGATTCAGCGAAACAGCCAGCTTCGATCTCACCGCAAAAATCCATCCCTTCGGCAAAATATTCAGGACTATGGCCGACGCTCTTCATCCTGCTCTGCTGGGCGCCATGGCTCGTCGTCTATTACCCGGGGTCAGCGGTATTCGATGGACTGCGGTCAGTTCTCGAATTCATTGGAGTTCGACCGCTTACCGACCATCATCCGATTTTAACAACATGGCTCATCGGCGGACTCTTCTCGTTGGGGAGACGTCTTGGGAATGATAATTTAGGAATCTTCCTATATGTTTTATTTCAAAGCGTTTTAAGTGCGATGATCTACGGACAAATTGTCAAAGCCTCATATCGAAGGACTCATTCAACGGCGCTTTCTGCAGGTATTCTAATATATTTTTCATTCATTTCATATTTTGGTGGTTACTCCCAAGCTTTTGTTAAAGATCCCATATTCAGCGGCATCTTCGCTCTTTTCGCTTTAACGACATCAACTCTTCTTAGACAGGGTCCTGTGTCCCCTAAGGATTTAACAGCCTATCTAACGGTTTCGCTTCTCGCATGCCTTCTTCGTCATAACGGGATCTACGCCGTGTTTCCCACGCTCATCTGCATTTCCTCGCTTATCTTCCGCAAATCACGGCAGAAGAAAACATTTTTGCTGTTCCTTACCGTCCCTATTCTCTACTTCGTTTTTCAAACATACAATTTCAAAATTCTTGGCTTAACTCCCGGAAGTTCGGCAGAAGCCTTGAGCATCCCCCTCCAGCAAATCGCCAGATACACTCGGGATCATCCTTCAGACATCACAGAGGACGAACGCGCTACCCTAGATAAAGTTCTCCCCCTTGATAAACTTCCCCAAATATATGATCCTAATCTATCCGACCCAGTGAAATCTTCTCTAAGAAACAACGCTACCAGTGAAAACAAAATAAACTGTGTCAAGGTATGGCTCCGCATGTTTCTGCGTCATCCCCGCAACCACTTCGAGGCGTTTTTTGCCAATTCGTACGGTTATTATGCCTTCACTCCGCCCATAAAAGTGAAAAAACCTGAGATCCATGCTTACCAGGCAGAGGCGTGGCTCCAATGGGGAAAACTCTCGGTCAAATATCATTTTCCTCAGTTTCTCAGAACAGCAATGATGAATTACCATACGCTCACTAAAAAGCTGCCCGTCGTGAACCTGTTTCTAAAACTGGCAACGTATACGTGGGGAATCACGCTTATTTGCTGTTATTTTTTAGCCAGCAGGAGATACAGAGACCTGATCGCAGCTTTACCGCTCCTGCTGATGGTTCTGACCTGCATCGCCTCTCCCGTCAACGGACATCCACGCTATTTTCTACCAGTTCTTGCAGCCTTTCCCATACTGTTTACGCTGGCAGCGTCATCAAAATATGACGGCCGCACGCACACTCTAACAGAATAAAGGAGCTGGAAAATGGAGATCATTGTCGCGATTCCCTGCTACAATGAAGAGTTGACCATACGGAAAGTCGTTTTGGACTTCAGGAAAGAATTACCCGAAGCAAGAATCGTGGTCATGAACAACCTCTCAACAGATAAGACTGCGTTTCTTGCCCATGAAGCGGGAGCAGAGGTCACTGACGTACCTCGCCAAGGCAAAGGTGCCGTCATCCGAGAGCTGTTCAGGTCTTATGAAGCCGATGTGTATGTCCTTGTCGACGGCGACGATACCTATCCTGCCGAAGCTGTACGTAAACTTATCTCCGCAGTTGTTGATGAACACATGGATATGGCAGTCGGAGACCGCCTGAGCAACGGGACTTACTACAAGGAAAACAAACGGGGCTTTCACGATTTCGGCAACAATCTGGTTCGCTGGCTTGTCAATTTCTGCTTTAAAAGCCATTTGACCGATATCATGACTGGATACCGCGCGTTCAGTCGTCGTTTTGTCAAGAACATGCCGCTGCTCTATGACGGCTTTCAGGTTGAAACAGAGCTTACCATTTCCGCCTTAGACCGAAAATTTTTTATCAAAGAAATTCCTATCGCGTACCGTGACCGACCGGCAGGCAGCTTCTCGAAACTCAACACGTTTCGCGACGGTTTTCGCGTCCTGAGAACAATCGTGACAACGCTCCGCGATTACCAGCCGCTTTTGTTCTTCGGCTCTTTCGCTCTCGTTCTTTTTCTGCTGGGGCTCGCCGCAGGACTCCCCGTACTGGTCGAATATGCCCGTACTGCGTTTGTATCGCATGTTCCTCTGGCAATTCTATCCGTTGCCCTGATGATCATTTCAGGACTGACGGCTGTCTGCGGGCTGATTCTCAACACCATGGTCACGCATAACCGTCAAAATAACGAACTGACAATCATACAGTCAAATGACAGGAGCAGGTGAACACTGCTCATCAGTTTTTACCAGCGCCGGTTTCATCAAGGCACGATCTTGCCCAGACCAATGCTCTGTGTATATCGTTAGCGTCAATATGCGCGTGCCCAATCTCACCTAAAGTCTTCTTTAGGAAAAAGCTGGCATTTGTGGAGGTCATTATGAACAGATTGAAAAAACTTGTCACGCGAGCCTTGAGAGAATTCAAATCAAGCGTTATCGAAAGCTGGTATGTTTTCTGCCGAGGCCATCTGCCTCTGAAGAACAAGGGCATTCTCCTCCAATCGCGTTACGGGGACGACTTCGGCGGCAACATTTTTTACCTGTTGAAGGAGCTCAGCAACAACTACCCGGGATACACCCTTTATCTTGCCTATATACCGAAAACCAAAAGCAAATACACAGCTCTGTTAAAGCATTACCATATCAACAACGTGCATTTGATTCGTCTGCACCGATTTACCTACTGGCGTCTGCTCGGGACCTGCAAATACCTTATCAACGACGTAACTTTTCATGCTTGCTTTATAAAACGTCGAGGGCAGCAGTATCTGAACACATGGCACGGCACACCGCTGAAAAAAATGGGATTGGACGAGGCAAAAACTGCATACAACTTCGGCAATATGCAGCGTAATTTTTTTGCGTCCGACTATCTACTTTGCCCCAGTGGGTACATGACAGAACTGATGGTCAAAGCTTATTCTCTCGATCATCTTTTCGAAGGGAAGATCCTGAATGAAGGCTACCCTCGCAACGCCGTTTTCTTTGACAAGGCTCGCGCCTTGGAAGTACGGCACGCGCTGGGACTTTCTGAAAAGCAGATCATCGTATACATGCCCACATGGCGGGGGAACTCAAATACAGACAAGTCGGAAACTTATACTGCTCAGCTTCAGTCATACTTGGATGAACTCGATGCAAAACTCAACGACAATCAGTTTTTCTTCGTCAAGCTGCATCCTCTCGCTACCGCAGAAGTCAGCATAGACCAATACAAACATATCAGGCACATGCCTGAAGAATATGAAACCTATGATTTTCTCAACGCTGCAGACTGTCTTGTTACAGACTACTCCAGCGTGATGTTTGATTTTGCCTGTTCAGGGAAAAACATCATTCTGTTCACATATGACGAAAACGAATATCTCCAGGATCGCGGACTTTATATTTCCATTGTCACACTGCCATTCGTACAGGCAAAAACCGTCGATCAACTGATTTCCGCAATAAACACGCGGCCTCATTACCTTGAAGACAATTTCATCCGAGGAATTGTTGAACATGAGAATTCTCAGTCCGTAAAGAGAGTCTGCGCTCAATTCCTCGGTTACGACTACGACTGCAAGACAGTGCAACTGCCCAGCAACGGCAAAACTAACGTCTTTATTTATCTGGAGCTGATCAAAAACGGGATCACGTCGGCTGCTTTTGATCTGCTCCACACGATAGATCTTGAAAAACGTAATTATTTTGCCGTCTACAAGTTAAGCCCCGCAACCTATGAAAACAGGGAAAAACTCAACGACCTCCCTTCCCATATGGGACTTCTTTCCATCGATACCCTAGAAAAAACCGTCATGGAATTGTTCGCCCTGTTTTTTTACTACAAATTCAACTGGAGCTTTTCCATTATCAACCACTTCGTCGCAAAAAGTTATCAACGGATGTTCATGAAATACTACGGGAATATTCCTCATGATATTTTCATTCAGTTCGTCGGCTACGGTCGGGATCCTCTGAATCTGTTTCTGCAAGCGCCGAAAAAGTTCGTCTTCGTTCATAACGACATGAAAAAAGAACTTTCCGAGAAAAAAGTGCAGCATAAAAACACGTTGCTTACGTGCTATCGGAAGTACGACAAAGTCGTTGGCGTTAGTTCCGCTTCGACAAACATTGCCGCAGAAATAGCCGGCCACGCACACGATTTTCGCACAGTACATAACTGCTTTGATTACAGAGGAACAACCAGCAGAGGAAATATGGATGTGGAACTCGACGTCACAACCGATTGTCAGACTATGAACGCCGACGGGATCAACGGCATCCTGCGTTCTTCAGGGAACAAGTTCATTTCAATAGGACGCTTCTCTCCCGAAAAGGAACATTTACGTCTGCTCGATGCTTTTAACATGTACTGGGCAGATCATCAGGATTCCCAGCTCATTATCATCGGCGGGTATGGAGACTCTTACCGCCACACTTTGAATTATGCCCGCAAACTTCCCTGCACCAGAAACGTCTGCCTTATTAAATCTATAAACAACCCTATCAGCATTTTGAAAAGATGCAATCTGTTCGTACTGTCCTCCAGTCATGAAGGATTGCCCGTGGTTTTCTTTGAAGCCGACTGTCTCGGCGTTCCTATTCTCAGCACAAATATAGACGGGCCACGAGAAATTCTGACCCAATATCAGGGCGGCCTGCTTGTCGAAGAAAGCGCTGAAGCGCTGTACCGGGGAATGCTGGAGTTTGACGCGGGCAATATCATGCCATTGAATATCAATATGCAGGAATATAATCAAAGATGCATCGATGAATTTGAAGCGCTTTTTGAATAAGTCATATAAATGCCGCTGACAGTGGAGCATCCCATTGCCCAGCGGCATTTATATATTCGCAGAGTACTGACGTTTTTATCCTATTTTCTCTTTTTTCGCCGCCATCGCTGCCGCTTTATTTCTCAGATTTCCAATCATGGCAGAATATCCCAAAATGTTCTTCAACCATTCGATACAAACAGAAAGCAGCGATGAAACTGCCAGCAGAACAATCACAATAAGCCAAGCGTACTTGAAGCTGTATGTAAACTTATAGTACCACACCACTCTGACAAAATTATGAATCAGGAAAACGTTCATTGAATGGATTCCCAGAAATTTAAGGGAATTCCCCAGCAACGGTATCGGATTTATAAACTCGAACATCAACGCGATGGTTAAAAACGACACCACACCGTCCCATATCGGCAACAAAGGCGTATATCTCGTAACCTGCCTCCAGTATAGAAATAACGTAATGAAGACAAGAATCAAAGTGGCCTTCAGCATCTTACCGATTCCACGTGCTCCTGCCGGTTTCCAGTCTCGGAACTGGCACAGCCAATTATGATCCGCGGTCGCGATTCCCAAGGCGACACAAAACGCATAGTGAGGGAGATAAGCAAAAGTACATTTTGAAGAGACAGGAAAAAAGACGGCACAGAGAACAGACATGCTCAGCAGAGAAACTGTCCCGAACCGCTTGTAGAAAGCGATCAGTATCGGCATCAGCGCAATAATCACCAAGGCAAGCGACAGGTACCAAAAAGTTGCCAGAAAGGTGGGCGTCCTGAACAGTTCCGCCAGTCCCAGAGAATCGATCAAAAAGTACAGCGCGCTCTTTATTCCATGGCCATAAATTTTAGCGTAGCGACCTCCTCTTATGATCAAGACAGAATACAACTGCACGAGGAAGAAGACAAAAACATACCCTCCCAAAAGAGTTGTCGTTCGCCGCGCCATCTCGGAATGAATATCTTTTACAGTCAAAAGAAGCATCTGACTTTTTTTCTTGTATGACATAAAAATGCCATAAGCGCTTAAAAATGTGAAAAGAGCGACGCATATTTTCATTGCCAAAGCAAAATAATTGACCAATTGTTCTGTGAAAGGATAAAAGATGACGGCCTGGCCTTTATACCTATCAGGAGCTAAAAAACAATGATGAATCAGCATAAGTATTATGGCCGATCCTTTTACTTTCAATGTATCGTCTTTCGTGAAATTCATCCGTTCCTCCACAATTCGAGTCTTATTTTATTCTCCCGATTATTATCATAAGACGTCTTACTGTTTCCCGAATCTCATGCTTTTACGGAGTATTGATTTCACGGTGCAAGCCAGACCATGCTGGCGCCATCGGCAAAGAGTGTCCTTAATTTTCCTCGGCACATACGTAACCGCGCGCCCCAGTCTATACGAGCGGCTGTTTTCCAAGCATGAAAGCCGCTTTTTCATCTTTGCCGCATCTTTCTGCATGCTTTCAAATCGGCCTACCCAAGCAAGATTTTCCTTCTTGATATTCTGCAGCTGTTTTTTGGCGGAACCAAGCTGTTGCGCCCTCCCGCACTCATCGGCCACCAGTGCCTTGAACAACAATCCCTGCGTCCGAGGCAATCCCCACCACGAACACCGCGCATCCCCCGACAGTTTTTGATAAAGATTTCTAGCCGCGCTTAAAAAGTCCTGAAGCACGCTCAGAGCGGCGGGAAGGTTGTCATCTTTCAGACCCACGTGTTGCACATATTGCCAACCTTTCATAAAAGCATAAAATTTTTCATAGACCTTCTCAAAAGGATCCGCTCTCACCATCTGCCTTTCAGCCGACTGCCGGTAGAAATCTCGGGGGAAATATCCCGTTCGCCCTGCCGCCAACATCGTGCAAAATGTAAAGAGATCGTTGCCATCGCTGGTTTCTTCAGCAAAACGTATTTCTGTTCTTCTCAAAAAATCCGTTTTAACAATCTGAGCAGATACTGAAGAACGGTACATTCGTTTCGATTTCAATTCACGCATTAAAGTCCGCCCATCACGACATTTGACGAGTCCAGCGAGAAACTCTGCCCTACTTTCGTTAACTTGTTCCGACTCAACATTGCCTTCATCAAAATATACGCCGTCCAAGCACAGTTCTTCCAACACGGCACACAGATGTTCCAGCGCGTACGGCGCCAGGACGCAACCAACGGGGAAAAACCAAAGGTATTTCCCCTTGGCATGCTCAATGCCAATATTCTTCGCAGCCGTCCGAGGTGAGAGTCCTTGCGAAAAAAGAGAGATTCGCTCATCACGACTGGCCAGGACTTTCAGCTCATTCAGATCTTCGCAGGCCGCGCCGTTCGCGATCAGCAAGATTTCAAAGTCCTCCCAAGACTGGCGTAGTATGCTCCCGATGCTTTCAACAACGCCCTCGGGAATGTTTTCTGTCTGAATAAGCACAGTTATCAGCGTTGCCGGCCTTGCAGATATTTTGATTACAGGAAAAGACTCGTGCCCACGGATTGAAAAACGGTTATGCCAGTCCAGCGCATGGAAAGCCCCGCGCGCGGCGTTGAGCGCCCCTTTATCGGGATAAAAGTCATCAGGATATGAAAAAACCCCCATTCTCGCAAAATGAGGCTTTCGCATCTCGCCAAAAACAGCAAATTTTTCATCATGATCCTGAAATGATTTCACTTGATAAGCAACGTTCTCGACCACAAACCTTACAAAACTTTTTTCCACCTCTTGGAATATTCCGCGTCGATGGAGGTCGTCATAAACCGCTTCGAACGCGACCATAAAATCACATGGCGAAATTTGCCTGGAACTTTGCAGATTACTGCTTTGTCCTTTGCGGTAATTCACCAGCGGCTCGTCAACGTAGGCGATCCGTTTCGCGACGCACATCGCCACTTCCGTCAGGAAGCAGTCATTGGTGTTGTGCAGCGGCTGAAACTCCAGCCCTTCCTCAAGGAGAAACTTCCTCCTGTAAAGCTTGTTCCAGCTTGCTGGCGAGGTGATATTCATAATTTCGTCGGGAATATCCCGCTTGGAAAAGACCTCCATTCCTTTGACGAGAAGACTCCTGAAACGATGAGGTGCCGGCGTAATTTTCCCGTTCACGGCATCATAATTCTGAGCGCCGCACACCGTAATATCGGCGTTATGAAAAACAGCCTGGGAATGCATCTTTTCAAGCATGGTGCAATCAAAAAAATCATCGGCGTCAAGAAAAATCACGTATTCCCCTCGAGCCGCCTTCAGTCCGGCATTGCGCGCCACGCCTGCATATTGGTTCTTTTGCTGCAGGAGAACGATTCTGTCGTCCTGTTCCGCAAAACGTTGCAGAATACCATATGAACGATCCGTCGAACCGTCGTCGACACAGATGATCTCGATCTCTTTCAGCGTTTGCGAAACAATGCTTCCCAAGCACTGCTCAAGATACGCATCCGCGTTATAAACAGGAATAACAACCGATACCTGAGGCAACACTCTGATCCCCTGCCTTTTCTAAAAACAGCGTGATGACATTTATTATACAAAAAAGAGTCGGATATTTCCGGCTCTTTTGGTGAATAATCAGGCAAGTGCAACGAATTCGAGTATCTATCCTCGCACCTATTTAAGCTAAAATTCCCGTTGCGGGACCGGACTTTTCGGCGGCAAAGTACACATATTACCCATTAAATAGCCAACTTCAGGCGGAGTGATCTTTTCAATGCCCGTTGTAGTTAGCGCCCCAGCATTTATTACAAGATTTCTTTTCTTAGCTTGAGATCTCTAGAATGTTTCTACGTAAACATCGATTTTATTTAGCTCATTATTCCAAAAAAGAGTATACCCCAGAGCTTTGTAAAAAAACATAGAACTTTCAAGTATTGAATATCCGCCCGAGAACGTTTGACTTGGATACGCGGTTCTCCTCTTCACCTGCAGCAACACAGAAATCACCCCAGGGAATCACAGCAGTTTTCCTTTTGATTGCTTGAAGTGCCGTCGTACAAACCACACAAGCCTTGCTAAGTACTCCGCCAGCTTATAGCGCTTTGACTTTTTAATCTTCTGCAGTTCATTCTGCGTTTTTTGGTAGTTAGAGACAAGCGCGACATTTTCTTTCCGCAGTCTCCGGCACACATCTTTTAGTTCTTTTTCTGCTGTGAGAGCTCTCTGCAATCTATTGTTAAGTACGCGCCGTTCATTTTTTTCTCTGCAGCGCTCTGCGCGGAACATTTTACATATGGCCGAGACGCCCAACAATTGTACGCTATCCTCCATCTGCGGTGGCAACGTTAATTTCCTGACAAAATATCCATCTCCTAACTTTCTGTCAACCCAGTCGGTAATCTTCCTAAGCTGGACGTCATTCTGACACATTGTCATGTTGTCATGAGCAAGCGCTTCTTCCTGTGAGTCTGGCACATACTGCAAGCTTTTGTACTTATGCGCGACAACTACGGGAACATTTTCGCACAACTGCATCGCTTTCAGCCACAGGTCGTCTGCATTGAGGCACGTATCTTTGATAGCGTCGCTGTTGTAAAGCTCATTTTTTCTCATAATACCAGGAGGGAAAAGAGTGCCCGCACCATTAGTTGAGAGCAACTGCATACAAGGGCGATAGCGGCAATGATCCGTCTCAAGAATCCAGTTGTTATACGGCTCAATCTCCAGAGCCTCATTAATCACTATCAGATGAGCTCTCATGGCGCTGACGGCGCGAGGATAAATCAGATAGCTCACAAACAGCGAATCGATCATATCCGAAGGATAAATCAGATCGTCGTCGATCGTTATGACAATGTCGTCAGGATACGAGGGCAGCGCCCAGAAATACTTTTTATGCGGGCGCAAATCTTCGGCAATCCAGCGAACGGTCATCTTTCGCTGATCAACAAGTTTCCGTAAATTATCCGGCAGATCGTTTTCTTTCTTGGGAAATTGCTCTTCTGCAAGCCAAAGTACAATTTCGTCTGCTTTTCGACTCTGTCGGAAGATTGTTTCCAAAACGCCGGCAACATCTTTAATCCGTTTCGGATATGAAGTCAGAGAAATGACGATTTTGTGCCCAGCCAGCTTCAGGTAGTCTTCGTACGAGTTTTTACGTATAGCTCGAAACTTCTGCACGAGGAGTTCATTCTTTACGGTGTCGATGCTAACATTTGAAAACATCTCTCCGGCAAAAATGCTGCGTACCCGATTATAGTACTCTCCGAAAGACACGCTTTTATAATCTCCGTCAAAATAATTGATCCCAAAAATGCAGTTTTCAATTATGAAACGGCACAGTGAATCAACAATTTCCTCAAAATAAGGAAGCCGCTTTATCTGCTTCTCTGCACTTTGAACTGCTGTGATAATATTTGCCCAATTTTTCTTTTTTCTGGAGGTAATTGTCTGTGAATGCCCGACACGATATCTAAAGAGGGAATCCTTCAGAAAGGTCACGCGCGATGCCACAGCCATGCTGACAGCACAGAAGGTAATGTCATTAGTGGTTGAAATCTCTTCAAATCTAAGTTGATTTTTCTGTATGAAATCAGCGCGATATAGCTTGTTCCAAGGGGTCGGATTGACAACGCTCATGATCAGTTCCGGACAGTCACGCCAGCTGAAAACCTTACAACCTTTAGGGAGCCAATCGTCATGAATTCCCATGCGCTGCTCCTCATTCCCATTAGGGTAAAAACGCGAAAAGTTAAAAGCAACAATATCGGCCTCTTGAGCTTCGGCAGCATTTACGCATTTTTCGAGCAAATCCGGGGCGCACAGGTCGTCCGCATCAAAAAAGTAGACGTAACGTCCGCTCCCCTGCGAAAAACCCAAATTCCGTGCAGCACCTGCGCCTTTGTTCGACTGCGATAAGATAACCACACGGGGGTCATGTCGTCTGTACTCTTCGAGAATTTTCAGAGAATTATCACTAGAACCGTCGTTCACGCAGATAACTTCAATATCTTTCAATGTTTGATTCAAAAGACAATCAAGACTTGCGGCAAGATATTCTTGTGCGTTATAAACCGGCATCACAACAGAGACAATGATTTTACCCAATATCTTTTCATCAGATTCTCCGCTCAAAGTTTTTATACGCTCCATCTCCTACGCTCCTATCTTATCGTCCACATTCTATGGAAACACTTATAATTTGACAGCTTTTTATTCCAAGCGTGCTGTATTGATCGAGACTGCAGAAGTGTCAACGTTTCTAAATTCTTACATGCTACAGACGAAGCCTAGTGATCTTGAGCTCATGATCCGGCAGTCTTTGACACCGCCATAGGCGCCTTCGCTGTATGCGACGCCGGCAGCACTGAGGACACGTTTTATTTCTTCCCACGTATGATTCTCGCCGGGACGCTCGCAGTCGTCCAACATGATCACAAAATCCTCGGCCAGGCAGTCGGGAAGTAATTGCAGCACGTCGATCCGGGCGTACTGTTTCATATCCCCGCCCAAGGGCGCGTCGATGGAAATGAAATCGAAGTGCTGCCCGGCAAAGGTCTTCGAGAAGTCTTTAAAGACTCGGACGGCTTCCGCTTCTTTGTACGGAACCAATTCTCGATCCAGGGTGACGATGCTGCTGCACGGCGGCAACTTGAAAGACCTTGCGAAAAATTCGATCCACTCCGGGTCGTGTTCGACGATCTGATGTCTGGCTTTACAGCAGGCGGCATATTGAGCGATCATGCGCGTCGACTGTCCGAGCCCCAGTTCAAGGATATTACGGGGATGGACTTCGTTCAAAACCCTATACATGACGTAGAGATAGGGATATCCTACGGCCCAGCGCCCCGGCGAAAAGGCGGTATCGGTCAGCCATTCGCTGCCCGTAATGGTGTTATTGAAGATTTCCGCCCAGACGGCCTCGGAAGCGTTGCGCGAGCTGATGACGCTCTGGCGGTTGACTTGGTTAATGAGCGTGTTCTGCTCAGACAGCTTGGCTTCATAAAGCGAAAATTGTTTCTGGAGTTCGGAGCAGATTTTTTCGCCATTGTGCAGCAGCTTTTGCAGTTCAGAGGCAAGGGCTTGGGTTTGCCGCTTGAATTGATTCTGCAGTTCAGCGGTTCGCTCGTCCATTTCGGCAATGATTCTCTGCTCTTGCTGATCAAGTTGCTTTTGAAGCTCAGTCAGTGCATTCGTTTGCTGTGCTCTTTGCTTGTGCAGCTCTGCCGTCAGCGTCTCCGCTGTCTGCGTTTGCTCTTTTGTGATATCCTGTAGGCGCTGAGCAACAGAATCCGAAAGATCTGTCACTTTTGCAGAAATTTTTTCGTCCGCTTCGGCAACAGCACTGCTTAGTTTATGGATTTCCCTGTTAAAAACGTCTACAGGTAGGGGATAAAAGCGCTTCAGTACTTTTTTCGCCCTTTGCAGTATTGTCATCTAAAGGACTCTCCTCTGAAGTTTCGCATCAATCTCTCATAAAGATATCGCGAGTGTAAACTTTGTCTTTCACGTCATCAAGCACGGGGTCATAGCGGTTGGCGATAATAACACGGCTCTGGCGTTTAAACTGCTCGAAATCGTTGACGACGACACTGCCGAAAAACGTCTCGCCGTCCTTGAGGGTCGGCTCGTAGATTATGACGGTAACCCCCTCGGCCCGAAGGCGCTTCATGACGCCTTGGATTGAGCTCTGACGGAAATTGTCGGAGTCCGCTTTCATGGTCAGGCGGTACACGCCGATAGTTATTGATTCTTCGCCGCGACTGCCGCATTCTGAACTTTCTTTGAAGTAACCGGCTTTTCGCAACACGCGTTCGGCGATAAAATCCTTGCGGGTCCTATTGGATTGAACGATCGCCTCGATCAGATTTTCGGGCACGTCCCGATAATTGGCGAGGAGCTGCTTCGTGTCCTTGGGCAGGCAGTAGCCGCCGTAGCCGAAAGACGGGTTGTTGTAATGGGAACCGATTCTGGGGTCAAGGGAAATGCCGTCGATGATCTGTTTTGTGTTCAAGCCTTTCATTTCCGCATAGGTGTCGAGTTCGTTGAAAAAGCTGACGCGCAGGGCCAGGTAGGTATTGGCGAAGAGTTTGACGGCTTCCGCCTCGGTAAAACCCATGATCAGGGTCTGTACGTCTTTTTTGAGGGCGCCTTCCCGCAGCAGTTCCGCAAACGCACGCGCCGCCTCGACGAGCCGCGGATCGTCAAGGTCTGTGCCGACGATGATCCGCGAAGGATAAAGGTTGTCGTAGAGGGCGCGGCTCTCGCGCAGAAATTCGGGGCTGAAGATAATGTTCCGGCTGCCGATCCTTTCGCGAATTGAACGCGTATATCCTACGGGAACCGTGGATTTGATAACCATAATCGCGTTGGGGTTATGTTTCATCACCAGTTCGATAACAGTTTCCACGGCGGAGGTATCGAAGAAGTTCTTGGCGCTGTCGTAGTTCGTCGGCGCGGCGATCACGACGTAATCCGCCTTTTTATACGCGTCCGCGGCGTCCAGCGTGGCGATGAGGTCTAATTTTCCCGCCGCCAGATATTGTTCGATTTCTTTATCCGCAAATGGTGATTTTCCACTATTGATCAAGTTGACTTTTTCAGGAACGATGTCAACAGCGTAGACTCTATGGTGCTGAGCCAGAAGAGTTGCTATGCTGAGTCCAACATATCCTGTCCCGGCGACGGCAACGGTAAGTCTATCTTTATTTTTCATTATGAACTCTTCTTTCATTATAGTAATCCCAAACGGATTCATTAGGTTTAGCCTAACGTACCTGTAATATTTCCGCAATAACATATATCCTAGCTAGAGTCTGTTTAAAAACGCTCAGTTTTTACTGTAGATTTCAGGCGACAGGATGTAGGCTCTCCCTAGGTTTGTTCCATTCAGCGCAGAACCGTATATATAAAGAATGTTAGGCTGCGTTGATGGCGAAGGAACAACTTTACGCCGTGTCTATACGCGGGTACGGTACATTTACAAAAAGAGACCGTCTCAAAAGTCAATCGAGACGGCTTTTCGCTGTCCTTTGGTAATTTTTGTCCGGTACGAGAAACATAACATGTGCGCAGAACAAAGGAGCCGTTAATTATTTCCCACGAACGAAAACGGAAAGTTGACTTTCAAATGAATGATTTGATAGCTATGCGACTTAATCAGCGGCTCCTTGTGATTATCCGAACAGATCGCTGTGCGAACCGGTACGGCTGAGGATCAAGACCAAATCGTTATGGTCAATAGCGTAGACGAGCAACCAGTCCGGCTCGATATGGCACTCGCGAAACCCTGACCAATTGCCGCCCAAATCGTGGTCGCGGCACTCTTTGGGGAGAGGCAGCTCTTTTGCGAGCGTTTCGATGACGTCTTCCAGCCGCCGAATATCGTACCCACGCTTGCGGATACGCTTGTAGTCGCTCTTGAAGGCCGACTGATATCTGAGGTTAAGCATCGAGATCGGCCATCAAGTCTTTTACGGACGAGAAAGTCTTGCTCAGGCCGCGGCGCGCGCGGGTGTCTTCCATGGCCGCGCGCGTCGCAGCGTTGGGGCGGTCGCGCGCGATGGCGAACGGGATCCGCCGCTCGTACACGACCTGGCGCGCAAAGATGTTAATGGCCACCGACGTATTCAGCCCGAAGTCGGCGAGCATTTCTTCGAAATCGGCTTTCAGGTTTTCGTCCATTCTTACGGTGACGTTGGTTGTCGCCATGATCATCAGCTCCTTTCTGTCTTAAATTGTAGTGTGATAAATGTGCGTTGTCAATACAACGCACTATTCAGTTTCAACTTCTTTGAAGATGTATCTCAACGTTGGGGAACGAAGAAGCGTTGCGTCGTTGAGCGGCTCATACTGCGTTTGTGCAACAACCCATTCTACTGGACGATAATCAGGATCGAAGAAACATTGTCCAACGGAACGGAGACGCTTCTTTTGGCCGCTGGGCAGCGTCACATTTTGCAAGAGGTGTTCGACGCCCTTTGTCGTTTCAAAGAACTGTTTGTATTCTTCGTTCCCGTCAAAATTGAAGTAAGCGGCGTTTTCATAATATCGTGCGCCAAATTCTTTGAGGAGCCGTGTCTTGCCTACTTGGCGAACGCCTTTTAAGATCAAAGGTTTACGGTAAGACGAGCGTTTCCATTCCCGCAATCGTTTCAGAACCAATCGTTCCATATACAGCACGCCTCACATTATTATTGGGATTTACGTGTGCCGCCATCACATAATTATTGCATTCTGTTCAACGGAAAAAAGCAACAGCCATCGCATAATTGTTTCAGTGTATAATTCTATGGCAGAGGCCGGAATTTGCGTGATGCGCGGCGGCTGACAATCTTTTATTGGAGGAAACGACCATGAACGTTTTGCTTACCGGCGGGGCCGGTTTTATCGGGTCGCATACGGCGGTCGAGCTGATCGCGGCGGGGCACGGCGTGGTGATCGCCGACAATCTGAGCAATAGTTCGGCTTCGGTGATCGAGCGGCTGGAGCGGATCACGGGCGTGCGCGTGCCGTTTTACCAAATCGACGTGGCCGACACGGCGGCGCTGGAGCGCCTCTTCGCGGAGCGTCATATCGACGCGGTGATCCATTTCGCGGGGCTGAAGGCGGTGGGCGAATCGGTGGCCAAGCCGCTGCTCTACTACCGCAACAATCTGGACACGACGCTGGCGCTGCTGGAAACGATGGCGGCGCACGGCTGCAAGCGCTTCATCTTCAGCTCGTCGGCCACGGTCTACGGCATGACGAACGCCGTTCCGTTCACCGAAGACATGCCGGCCGGCGGCTGCACGAATCCCTACGGCTGGACGAAGTTCATGATCGAGCAGATCCTGCGCGACGCGGCTGCCGCGGACGCGGAGCTGTCGGCGGCGCTGCTGCGCTATTTCAACCCGATCGGCGCGCACGAGTCGGGGCTGATCGGCGAGCAGCCGCAGGGCGTCCCCAACAATCTGATGCCGTATCTGTGCCAGGTGGCGGCGGGCAAGCTGCCGCAGCTGCGCGTTTTCGGCGACGACTACCCCACGCCCGACGGCACGGGGGTGCGCGATTACATCCACGTGGTCGATCTCGCCAAGGGGCACGCGGCGGCGCTGACTTACGCCGCGTCGCACACCGGCGCCGAGGCGTTCAACCTGGGCACGGGGCGCGGCAGCAGCGTGCTTGATCTGATCCGTTCGTTCGAACGGGTCAACAGCATTAAAATCCCTTACGCGATCGCGCCGCGCCGCGCCGGCGACATCGCCGCATGCTGGGCCGATGCAGGCAAGGCCGAGCGCCTGCTGGGCTGGAAAGCGCAGAAATCGCTCGACGACATGTGCCGCGATTCTTGGAACTGGACGAAGAAGTCGCTGCGATAAAAATATCGAAGGGACTCATAAAAAACGACGTCGCCGCGCCTGCCGCGGCGCCCGAAGCTCCCGCATCAATTTTGGCCTGATCGTTTATATTTTGCAAGTCCCTTATGCCCGACGTATCCCTGTCCAAGCGCGGCATCCCGGCCATGCGCCGAGAAAAAATCCGCGCAGAAGACACTTGTTTTTTGAACAGAGGCAAAATATAATTGAATAAGTTAGCGAACAACGAATATTATTACTGAAAGGATGGATCTTCTATGTATAAGCTTTGGAACGAGCTTCAGGAACTGAAAAAGCTGCGCTGGATAGACCTTTCGCATCCTCTCGATAATACAAGCCCCTATTGGAGCGGCATACCGGATGGATCCGTCGAACTCTGCAAAACTGTGTTCGACTGGGGCAATCCGATGCTTGAATGTCTCATTCAGACTTTTAAATTTCCCGGGCAGTTCGGAACGCACATAGATTTCCCAGGGCATTTCGTCAAAGGCGCACCGCTGTCGGAAGCCTTCGGCGTGAAAGACTGCGTGTTCCCGCTCTGCGTTGTCGACATTTCGGAAAAGGTAAAAGCCGATCCCTGCTACGCCGTGACGATAGACGACATCAAGGAATACGAAGCGAAATACGGAGCCATACCCGACGGTGCGTTTGTGGCTCTTTATACGGGTTGGAGCAAGAATTGGCCCGACATGGATGCCCTCTCCGGAACGAAAATAAAAGAGGACGGCTCTGAAAACTTCCCGGGGTGGTCGCTGCCTGCGCTCAAATATATCTACGAGTTCCGCTCCGCGGCTGCGAACGGGCACGAGGCCCTTGACACCGATGCGTCGGCCGAAGCGGCGAAGGCTGGCGACCTGGCCTGCGAGAGATATGTCCTTCAGCAGGGCAAACTTCAGATAGAAGTGCTTTGCAATCTTGATATGTTGCCGCCCGCCGGCGCGCTCCTTTTCGCGGGGTATCCCAACATCAAGGGAGCGACGGGACTTCCTGTCCGTGTTTTCGCTATCTGCGAGTAAAACTCGCGTCCGCCATTTGGCGTAAACGGCAAGGCGCCGCCGCGGATATTGCGGCGGCGCCTTGCCGTTTCGTTTACTCGTGCGCGAGCTGTTCTCAAGATTTCGGACATATTCCGATACTGATACTATTTCTTGATTGAAAAGCCAAACTCAAAGACGTTGCGAGCCATATCGATATTTTCTGTCGGGAATCAGTATAAATAACCGTTCCGCAACGTTACATTCAACCGGGAGATTATGTTTATGTCGTTCATAAAAAATCATGCGCGCTTTTTCAAGGGCGCGGCGCTGACCGCCGTCTTCGCTCTCGCGGCTGCTGGAATAGCGGCTCTGGCGCTGGTGCGCCGGGTCTGGGGGCGGGTGTCGATGGAGCAGATCCTGTTCCATCTGAACGTGCCGCTGACGGGCGGCGTCGACGCCAACCTGCGCCGCCTCATTTTCGCCGCGGCCGCGGGCGCGGCGGCAGTCACGGCACTGTACGGACTGTTCTGCGGCTTCTGCCTGCGGCGCGGACGGCGCGGGGCGGGGCTGCTGGCGGCGCTGGCGCTGGCGGGGTTCGCGCTGTATGCGGAACAGAGCGTCGGCGTGGCTGAGTTCGTTCTGCGCCAGTTCCAAACCACGGCGCTGTTCGACGCCGTGCCCGAGCCGCAGGACGTGCGCTGGTCGTTCCCCGGCGCCAAGCGCAATCTGCTGGTGATCCACATGGAATCCATGGAAGACACGTTCAACGACGCGGCGGTCATGGGCGCGCCGCTGCTGCCGGAGCTGGCGCGGCTGCAAAAGGACCACCTCCATTTCAAAGGCTTCCGCCAGGTGCGCGGCACGACCTGGACGACGGCGGGCGTGACGGCCTCGGATTTCGGGCTGCCGCTGCTGCTGCCGATCGGGCACAACAACTACGGCGACTACGAGTCGTTCCTGCCCGGCGCGCTGAGCATCTTCGAGGTGCTGGAGCGCAGCGGCTACGCGCTGGAATTCATGTTTTCCAGCGACTGTTCGTTCGGCGGCATCGAAAACCTGATCCGCACGCACGCGGAGCGCCCCGTCGTCAAGGATCTGCGCTGGTTCAGCCAGTACCGCTCCGACGTGGAACAGAACCGCGGCAACGGCTGGGGACTGCGCGACCGCTATCTCTACGAGCGGCTCAAGGAGGATCTGGCGCTGCGCGCCGCTTCGGGCGCGCCGTATGCCTTTTTCGTCGAGACGCTCGACACGCACGGGCCGGACACGTATTACTTCCTCGACCCCGACGTCCGCGCGGAAACGCGCTGGCACGACTTTCGCGACGTGATCCGCGCCGGCAGCCTGATGATGGGCGAGTTCATCGACTGGGTACAGGCGCAGCCGTTCGCCCGCGACCTGACGATCGTCGTTCTCGGCGACCACCTCTGGATGGGCGACACGATCGCCGGGCGCCCGCTGGGGAACGGACGCGCCGTGTTCAACCTGTTCATCAACGCGATCCCGCGCCCGGAGCGCGGGATCGAGCGGCTTTTCAGCGCGCCGGATTTCGCGCCGACGATTCTCGAAGCCATCGGCGCGTCCCTGCCCGAGCGCCGCTTCGGCATCGGCACGTCGCTGTTCAGCGCGCGCCCGACGATGATCGAGGAACTGGGCGAAAAAGCTTACGTCGCCGAGCTGGGCAAGACATCGGCACGTTACAACCGCTTCTTCAAGCGCCCTAAAGGCGCGTCCGCCCGGCCTGCGCCGCTGAAGACGAACGACTTTTCCGCGGGCGCGCCGCGCCTCGTCTTTTCCGAGCCGGAGCTGTTCATGAGGACCGGCGGCAGCGGCGCTTTTCAGTGCGCGGTCTTCAATTCGAGCGACAGCCTGCTTTCGGGAACGGGCGATACGCCGCTGCGGATCCGCGCGTCGCTCTGCGCCGCGGACGGTCACGCCATGCCGGAATATACGCGCGCGTTCCCGCTGCCGCGCGACCTGCCGCCGCAGGACGCCGAATACCTGCAGGCGTCGATTCCCGTGCCGCCGGAAGGCGCGTACCGCCTGCGGCTGGAATTCGTTGACGAAAAAGACCAACCCGTCGCCGCCGCCTGCGAGACGCCGCTGCGGACGTCGGCGCAGTGGCGGTACGCCGCAGGGGACGGCGGCGCGCCGCAGGACGAGCGTACCGTGCTGGACGGCGGCGCGCCCTGCGTCGCCTTTGCGGGCGCGCTGGAAGTCTATTGCCATCGGGACACGCTCTTCTGCAAGATGCTGGACAGCCGATTGTCCGCAGAAGATCTAATTTTGCGCGCCCGCCGCGGCGGGCAGACCGTCAGGCTGACGCCGCGCGAGCTGTGCCGCGCTTCCGACCAAAAATTCCGCTGGGCCGCCGCGCCGCTGGACGGAGCCGGTCTCGAATATCTGGAAGCGGGCTGGCGGCGCGGCGGCGCGGAAAACATGCGCCCGTTCAGCCTCCTTCCCGCGGCGAAAAGCGCGCCGCTGCGCGAAGAGCAGGATCTCGCCGCCTATGTGCAAAAGCTGGCGCGGTCGGAGGCGCTGATCCTCGCCGCCGTCAACGCCCCGGGGCAGAAACCCGGCCTTTTGGCCGTGCGGGACGGGCGGATTCTCACGCTTCAGCACGGCGAGCCCGGTACGGCGCTGCACTTCGACGGCGAGGAAGGCGGCGTTTACCTCGACCTCAACACGTACGACGAGGCCACCACCGCCCAGTCGCGCACGCGCGCGCGGCTGTCGCTGCGCGTGAACGGCCTTGAATACGCCTGTGCGCAACAGGGCGCGAACTTCGTCGTCTTCGATCCCGCCTGCGGCGAAGTGCTCGACCGCGCCGCCTGCGCCGCGTCGATATCGCTGGACGAACTGGCGCCGCTGCTCGCGGGCGCGCAGCCCGGGAAGGCGCGGCGGGGCGTTGGCGAAACTTCCAAACTGCTCCATTGCCCCGTCGATCACCGCGTCCCCGTCGAAAAGGGCGCGTTTCTCGCCTCGTGGCCCGGCGGGCCATACGTCGCGCGCTCCGGCGATCGCCTTTACTTCCAGACGGCATGGGAACAGGTTTTCAAAATCAGACTGCTCGGCGCTTCAGAAAGCGCGGGCGCCGCGCCGCTGGACTGCGCCGTGTCGGCCGGATTCGACGGCGTGATCTCCGCCCTGCCGGCGCAAGGTCCGTCCGCCGACGTCGGCTTTATCGACGCGCAGGGGCAGAAACACGCGCAGTCCGTCGACCTGACGCCGCTCTTTCTGGAAACGGACTTCTGCCGCTATCTGCGGCGGCTGGCCGATCCCGATTACGTCGTGCTGATCTCCGTGCTCGACGAGGGCGCGCGCCGCCTCACGGAGACGCACCGCAAACTCTTTGCGCCGCTGGGGCTCGACCTGGCGCTGTCCGGCAAGCGGCGCTGGAGCTACGCGGCCGTCAGCGACGGCGGCAAAAAGGTCTGCGAGGAATGCACGCCCGGCCGCATCGACACGGCCGTCGACGCCGCGGGGCTGAAGATCAAACTCATCAGCACGGGCATGGAAGCCGGCTCCGAGTCGTCGATCCGGATCGACGGCGTCGAGTATTCCGCGCAGTCGCTGGGCATGAACATCGTCGTCTACGACAAAAAACGACGACGCGTCGTCGACAGCGTCGCCTTCAACACTTACGCCGACCTGTCCGCCTCGCGCAAAAACCCCGCGTTCAAACGGTAAACGAAAAGCGGCGAACCTCGAATGAAGCGAGGTTCGCCGCTTTTCGTTTACAAAAAACGCCTCCTGCGAGGCGCGCGGCATTAGGTTCCAAGCTCTCCGATCCCGATAAACAGAGCCAGCCGACTTGTAATTTGCTTCATTTCCTTGCCTGAAAGACGCCCAATGACTTTCCCGACCTTTTTTTTGGGCAGAGTCATGATTTTGTCGATCATGACCTGAGAGATTTTTGCAAGTCCGTTTTCTTTATCGGGCAGGATCGTGCAGCGAAGAAGCGGGGCCTCCACAAGAAAAGAAGTCAATGGCAGAAATGTTATAGAAGTGTGATCGATGAAAACGTCGGCTTGAATCACCACAGCCGGCCTCGGTTTCCCGTAATTTCCCTGTACAGCGACCGTTACCAAATCCCCTCGCCGCATCGATCAGTATTCCCACTCCGTAATATCCGCGGCGGCAGCTTCCAGCATCGAATGGTATTCCCGCTCGCGCGGATCGTCGCGAATCGCTTCCAAATCTCGCAGACAGGCACTACGAACCTCCAGATTCCGAAGATCCGGCACCCAAAGCTGAACGGGACGGTAACCATCCGATCTGAGGGCATTGCGGCGTCTCGCGACAGATAAGCGTTTCTTTTCGTTTCTTTCCGCCATATCGACCATCAAACCCCTCCATTTCTACATGTAATTCTACATGTAGAATATCATCAAAATTTACAAACGTCAAATCGGGGCGCACCTGACGAGAAAGAAGCAGGAACAAAGATGTCGGCGAGCAAAGGCGTGAAAACGGGGCACAATTTGGACGGCAAGCAAAAACGCCCCGCTTGAGCTCACTTTTGCTCTCAAGCGGGGCGTTCCGTCTCTTCATTTTCAGCTTGCCAGAGTGCGCCGCACTTTGTCGCGCAGGCGGCGCACGCGCTTGCTCATGGCTTGCTGGCTGACGGCGCAGCGGCGGGCCAGTTCCTTCTGCGTCAGGCCGGAAGCCAGATCGCGCGCCAGCTCGCGCTCGGGGGGCGGCAGGCTTTCGAGCAGATCGAAGACGGCGTAGCCGCCCTCTTCGCAGGGGACGTCGAAACCGTCGTCCTCGAACTTTTGTTCCAGCGAATCGTGGGCGCCGTCTCGGCGCAGCCGCGCGGCCGCGTCGCGCACCCGGCCGCGCAGACGATACCAGACGAACAGGCTCAGGCGCTGGGCCGGACGTTCCTCGTCGTAGCGCCGCACAAGTTCGAAAAGCGCGATCATGCCCTCCTGCACCAGATCTTCGTATTCGGCGCCGCGCCCTGTATACTTCCAGGCAATTTTTTTCGCCAACGGCAAAAAGCGCAGAGCGATTTCGTTCAGCTGCTCTTTGCTCGCAGCGCATCGTTCGCATTCCACTGACCGTTGTCCTTTCTCCTCTTGTGAGGTCTTAAACGCCGGAAGAAGGAACTTCTTCCGACTTTATCACAAAGAGTGCTTAATCAGTGATAAATATACAACCAGACTTCACAAAAGTCAAAAAAGAATAGTTTACTTATCGTCATCACAAAGCGACCGTACGATAAAAAACGACGGCAGAGGCGCGCCGACTCGTTCAGGCGCCTCTGCCGTCGTCGCTTTGCGGCGATAAATTTTTTTCGGCGAAAAAGCTATTCGACCACGCGCCCGTCCACGCCGATGGTGACGACCTGCCAGGGGATGAATTTGCCGCTGTCCATCAGCGCGGCGCGGGCGGCTTTTTCGAGGCCGCCGCAGCAGGGCACTTCCATGCGCACGATCGTCACGCTTTTGATCTCGTTGTTTTTGATGATCTCGGTCAGCTTCTCGCGGTAATCGCCCTCGTCGAGCTTGGGGCAGCCGATCAGCACGACGCGGTTTTTGATGAAATCGCGGTGAAAGGCGCCGTAAGCGTAAGCCGTGCAGTCGGCGGCGACCAGCAGCGAGGCGTCCTTGAAAAAAGGCGCGCTGACGGGCGCCAGCTTGATCTGCACGGGCCACTGGCTGAGGCGGCTGCGCAGATCAGCCGGCGCGCCCGCCGTTTCGGGCGCTTCCGCCGCATCGTGCCGAACGGCGCGCGCCATCGGGCCGGGACACATGCGCGGGGCACCGCCGGGCAGCGGCCGAAAAATGGCGCGTGCGGCCGAGCCGGGACAGCCGCTCGCGGGTGCGGCGTTTTTTGCGGCCAGCTCTTCCTGAGCGGCCTTGACTGCGGCCTCGTCGAAGGGAACGGCCTCGCGCTCTTCGATGGCGATCGCTCCCGTCGGGCAATGCGGCAGACAGTTCCCCAGCCCGTCGCAATAATCTTCGCGGACCACCGCCGCCTTGCCGCCGCTCATCTGGATGGCGCCCTCCTGGCAGGCTGCGGCGCAGGCACCGCAGCCGTTGCACTTGTCGCGGTCGATTTTGACGATTTTTCTCCTCATGAAAATCCCCCCGGAATCCATTTGCCGCGCGCCGTCCGAAAACGGGCGCTCGTTTTTTGACATCGTGCGCTCAGTGTACTATGATGAGGCGGCGATGTCTGTTGTTTTTACAACAAAGAGGTGACGAAGATGAGCTACGAAGCTCTCGCCCAGTGTCCGCTGTTCGCCGGGATCGCCGCGGACCGTCTGGAACGCGCCGTGGCGGCTCTGTCGCCGCGTCAGGCGGAATACGAAAGGGATCAGCCCATCCTGCTTCAGGGGGAAGCGCCGCGCGGGCTCGGCATTCTGCTGTCGGGAGCCGCTCTGATCGTGAAGGAAGACTATTGGGGCGCGCGCATCGTGGTCACAACGCTGGCCCCCGGCGATCTTTTCGCCGAAGCGTTCTTCTGCGCCGGCGTCGCGGAAATGCCCGTCGGCGTCGTCGCCGCGGAAAAATCCCGCGCGCTCTTCGGCGATCCGGCCAAATTGCTGGCAGAAGGCAATCCCGACCGCGAAGGCCGGCAGATCCTCGACAATCTCATGCACATTCTGGCGCGGAAAAATCTGCTGCTGCTGCGGCGCCTCGCCGTGATCTCGCGGCGCACGCTCCGCGACAAGATCCTGACCTACCTGTCGTACTGCGCGCAGGAAGCGGAAGCGCGAAGTTTTCGCATCCCGCTCGACCGGCAGGGGCTGGCCGACTATCTGGCGGCGGACCGCAGCGCGCTCTCGGCGGAGCTGTCGAGGATGCGGAAGGAGGGCCTGATCGCCTTCCGCAAAAATTTCTTCGAACTCAAGAAACGTTTCGAGATCGCGGAAGAGTGACAAACAGGAGCGAAGCACAAGCCGCCGCAGAGCCCCGGAAACGCAAAGAAAAGCGGGGAAAATGCTTCGCGATGCCAATTCTCAGGGGAACGCTCTCTGCAAGATGAGAGATCGCACGAGATATTCAACGGCCGTAAATGTTCCACGTGGAACATTGAAAGCGGCCGGAAGCCGATGAGTCAGTTTTCATCGGCTTCCGGCCGCTTTTTATTTCCGATTCGTTTCCGTTTCAATTCTCTCAGCTCCGGCCGGCGCGGTATCTGGACGCCTCCTCCACGAAGCGCCGGAAGAGATTCAGGTCGGCGGGGAAATCGTGGATCATGCGCTCGGGGTGCCACTGCACGCCCATGCAGAACGAGCCGTCTTCCGCCTCGAACGCTTCGATCACGCCGTCGGGCGCCCAGGCGGTGGCCCTGAATCCCGGCGCGAGAGCGTCCAGAGCCTGATGATGGAAGCTGTTGACGGAAAATTTTTCGCCGAAAAGAGCGCCAATCAGCGAATCTTTTTCGGCCGTCGCCTCGTGGCTGGGCCATCGGCCGGGCATGTTCTGCTGGTGGTCGAATCTGACCGGGTCGTTGCCGAGGTGCTGGATCAGCGTGCCGCCGAAAGCCACGTTCATGGCCTGGATGCCGCGGCACACGCCGAAAATCGGCATCCGCCGCGCGCGGGCCAGTTTGATCAGCGCGATCTGATAAAGGTCCAGCCCGGGATCGAGCCGCCCCAGCCTGGCGTCCGGCCCCTGACCGTACAGCATCGGCCAGACGTCGATGCCTCCGGGCACGAAAAGCCCCCCGGCCATGTCGAGATACTGCGAAAGCAGCGCCTCGTCCGCCGAGTCCGGCACGATGAACGGCGCGCCGCCCGCCTCCGTCAGCGCTCCCGTGTAGGAATTGTACACGCCGACGATGGGCGTCGTTCCCGGACAATCGAGATTGCACGCCACCGCAATGAGCGTTCTTTCCGCCACTTCTGATTCCTCCTGTTGTGTCTGTCGTCTTACAGCATATAAATTTTTGCGCGCAGCTTTTCGACCCTCAGGCGGAAAAGATCGCGCTCTTCAGCCGCTCGATGAACTCGTTCCCGCCGCGGATCAGCCTGCCCTCGGCATCGGCGAAGGCGTGCTTCGTCCAGCCCTCGGCGGCCAGTTTTCCGTCGGCGTGGCGCAGATGATAGCCGAAGGTCATGGCTGCGGCGCCGCACTCGACGGGAAAAACTTCCAGCGTCGCCAGCTCGTCGTAGCGCAGCGGCGATTTGTAGCGGCAGCGCGCCTCGACGACCGGCAGAAAAACGCCGTGCCGCTCCCATTCGGGATAGGGCACGCCGAGGTCGCGGCAGTAATCGGAGCGCCCCGCTTCGAACCAGACGAAATAGTTGCTGTGATGGGCGATGCCCATCTGATCGGTCTCGGCATAACGCACGCGGAACGCGTAAGAGCGTTTTTCACCTTTGGCTTCCATGGCGGCTTCCTAGAATTTCCAGGCCAGCCACGCGCCCAACGCCAGCTGAGCGAACAGGATCGCGGGCACGCCCCAGACGAAGTACCAGTGTCTGGTCTTGTGCCGCCAGACTTTCATGCCCAGCAGCGCGCCCAGCGCGCCGCCGCACAGCGCCCACAGGAACAGCGCCTTTTCGCTGATGCGGCTCGCGTCCACGTCGTCGTCGCGCAGGCCGTTGCGCTGGGCGATCTTCTTGTCGATGCCGTAGGCCGCGAACGCGCCCAGGTTCATGACGGCCAGGAACGCCAATACAACCCATTTCACCATGTTTTCTCCTCTTCTTTCGCCGCTTCGCGCGAAATCGCGCCGACGGTCGCGCCGGCGGCTTTCTGCAAATCGCGGGGATCCAGTTCCATCTGCAGGCCACGCCGTCCCGCGCTGACGGCGATGCGTTCGTGCCGCAGCGCCGACTCGTCGAGGAACGTGGGCAGCTTTTTCTTCATGCCCAGCGGCGAACAGCCGCCGCGGACATAGCCCGTCAGCTCGAAAAGTTCCTTCATACGGATCATTTCCACTTTATCGTATCCCGACAACGCCGCCAGTTTTTTCAGATCCAGCTCCATCGCACCGGGGATCACGGCCACGAGCAGCTCTTTGGCGCGCCCGTCGCCCCGCAGCACCAGCGTCTTGTAGATGCGTTCCAGCGGCACGCCGCAGCCGGCCGCGGCGTGGGCGGCGCTGAGGTCGCTCTCGTCCGCTTCGTATTCGATCACGCGCACTGGGATGCGCAGACGCTCCGCCTCGCGGACGGCGTTCGTCTTCGGATTTTTCGCCATTTCGATCACCTCGCGCCCAATCATACACCGCTTCGCGCCGAACGGGAACTCCCCCGCAGTATCAACAAAGCTTCTATATTATTTATTACTTTTTTCTCATTCCCTTCGGAATTTTCAAGTCCAAGAGGCGACTTTTGCAACCCGGCGCGTCGTTCCAACCGTCCGTTCGTGCCCCGCAGGCACGCCGGCGGCGGATTTTCGTCGTTACGAGTCAGACCGCTCTTTCTCTTTCAGCCACGGCATAATGGTATTGCAAGGGCAAAGCTTTGTCAAAAGGGCGCGTTCTTCGCACCGCGCGCGTTCCGTCCCAAGCGGCCGCCGGCCCTTCACAAGCGTTGCCGGTCGTGCTAGACTTAGCCGTATCAACATTTCCACAGAACAGGAGTTTCTTCGCCATGAAAACGAGAACGTCCTTTATAAAAACGTTTGCGGCGCTCGCCGCGTTGAGCCTCCTTGCCGCCCCGACCGCCGCCGAAGAGCCGCCGATCCCCGTGAAGACGCTGTTTCTCGGCTCGGCCCGGTCGCATCCTCAGCGCCATTATTACGGCACCGTTCAGGGGTCGCAGCGCGTGAACCTGTCGTTCCGCGTGCCGGGGCCGCTGGTGGAATTCCCCGTCGAGATGGGCTCGCGCGTCGCGAAGGGCGATCTGATCGGCCGCGTCGACCCGCGCGATTTCCGCACGCGCCTCAGCGACGCCCAAAGCCGGCTTTCTCAGGCGCGGGCGCGCTACGGCGAAGCGCTGAACAACTTCAGGCGCTACGATGAACTTTACAAAAAACAGTCCGTCTCTCAGGCGCAGTACGACCGCTACAAGACGGCGCTCGACGTGGCGCGCTCGGCGCTGAAGACGGCGGAAGCGAGCGTCGCCGCCGCGCAGGACGCGCTCGCCGACACGGAGCTGCGCGCGCCGTTCGGCGGCGTGATCGTGGCCCGTATGGCGGAAAACTTTCAGGACGTGCAGGCCAAACAGCCCGTCGCCAGCCTGCAGAACCTTGACTCCGTCGAAATCGTGATCCGCGTCCCCGAAGAAGACATCGCCAACGTCGCCGTCGCCGACGAAAAAAACAGAATGTTCCGCCTTTCCGAAAAAGTCAGCCTCGATCTGGAAGCGACGCTCGACGAACTGCCCGGGCAGTCGTTCCGCGTCACGTTCAAGGAAGTGGGGGCGCAGTCCGACCCGCGCACGCAGACCTATCCGGTCACCGTCGCCATGCCGCAGCCGAAGAGCGCCCGCATTCTGCCCGGCATGGCGGTGAACGTCACGGCCAGCCTGATCGGCGGGGAAACGGGCGATCCGAACTTCTACGTCCCGCTCGAAGCGGTCGTGGGCGACGTTTCGGGACGCACGTGGGTCTGGCGCTGCGGGCGCGGCGGCGGCATCGTCCGCGTCCCCGTGACGCTGGGCGATTTTCGCGGCAGCCGCGTCCAGATCGTCGGCGAACTCGCGCCCGGCGATCAGATCGTCACCGTCGGCGCGCGCGGCCTGCGCGAAGGGCAAAAAGTCCGCGTCGTCGACTGAGCGGCCGTCCACGGAACGTTTTTCTTTCCCCGCGCCGCGCGAGGGCGCTTTTTTCTCCGCCACGGCGGGAAACGACACGAAAGAGCTTGCACAATCTGCCAAAAGGCCCTATATTTATGAAACCGTCTCGTACGGCATATGGAACTCCGCGCGCACCTTTTCGCGGAGAAAGGAGAAAAGCATGATTCTTGACAAACTGCCAACTTTGAAGATCGGCCGGTACACGCCGCACTTCCCCGTCATCCAGGGCGGCATGGGCGTCCTCATTTCGGGCCCCAGTCTCAGCGGCGCCGTCGCGGCCGAAGGCGGCATCGGCACGTTGGCCACCGTCGGTATCGGCATGGCGACCATGACCTGCAACGTGGACAACTTCTTCAAAAAGAACGTGGAGGCCCTCAAGGATTTCGTCGCCAAGGCCCGCGAAAAGGCGAAAGGCGGCATCCTCGCCGCCAACTGCATGTGCGCGCTTCAGGATTACGAGCAGCAGGTGCGCGCCGTCTGCGAAGCCGGCATCGACATCATCATCTCCGGCGCCGGGCTGCCCCTCAAGCTGCCCGAGCTGACCAAGGATTTTCCCAACGTGGCGCTCGTGCCCATCGTCAGCAGCCTCAAGGCCGCCTCGATCATCGTGCGCCGCTGGATGAAGAATTACGGGCGCTCGCCCGACGCCTTCGTCGTGGAAACGCCCAACGCCGCGGGCGGACATCTGGGCGCCGCCAAGATCGAACAGGTGGACGACAAGGAGCTCTCGCTCGAGACGGTAATCCCGCAGCTCGTGAACTGGCTGAAAGAGATCAAGCTCAACATTCCCGTCATCGCCGCGGGCGGCATATTCGACCGCGCCGAGATGCTGCACGCGTTTGAGCTGGGCGCCAGCGGCGTGCAGATGGGCACGCGCTTCGCCGCCAGCGCCGAGGGCGACGCCTCCGACGTCTTCAAACAAGCCTACGTCGACGCCACGCCCGAGGACGTGGTGCTGATCAACAGCCCCTGCGGCCTTCCCGGCCGGGCGCTGCGCAGCCCCATGGTGGAGCGCTATCTCCGCCACGAGGACCGCCAGGACCCCTGCATCGCCAACTGCCTGGCGCATTGCGTCTACCGCGCCACGCACAAGACGTTCTGCATCGCCCGCGCCCTGATCCAGGCGCTTCAGGGCAACTGGGAGGAAGGGCTTTTCTTCTGCGGCACCAACGTGTGGCGCGTCAACAAGATCCAGACCGTAAAAGAGATCTTCAACGATCTCTTCGGCAGCGCCGATAAGCCGGAAAACAAAAGCCGCCGCCAGGACGCTGATTCCGATTCTTGATCGAACGACTTACCCGTGAGCGCCCGGCCTTTTATCAAGAAATAGTATTCAGAGAGATATCTCCAGCGGAAAGAGCGCGAACGACCACGTGAGATTCGGTCGTTCGCGCTCTTTTATTTCGTTCCTACCGGTCCGTTTCAGCGAGCAGTGCCCCGGCACACCGCGTCGGTTATTCGGCGATCGTGATCCGGCCGCTGCCGAGCGTTTCAAATTGCGATGCCGAGTGAAAGAGAGAAAGATCCGCTTCCCTGCAACAAAGAACATTCAATAATTTTCAGACAACAACACACGTAAAGAACAAAACGACGGAATCATTTCCTAAATCTTTATCTCGCTGGGGAAAACTGTTACACTTTCAATGATCTGGACGTTTCTTTAATCGAGAATTTGCGTCAACTCTTTCATGTGGATGACAAAAGAAATTTTGTTCAGGGCGTCATCTTCGGTGGGGCGAATTTTTGCCAGATCTTCCTTCTTTAAATTCCTTATCGTGCAGTACCGGGCTGTCCATGGGGACGGCACGGAGTTCTCTTAGATTCCTGCGAACGGCAGGCAATTTTCAAGGAGGTCATTAGGAATGGAAATGAAACGTTTCTCGGCAGCGGCCTTCGTCAGCGCCGCCCTGCTCTTCTCGGCGGCGGCAGCGATGGCCTGCACGCCCATGGGCGTGGGGGCCAAAGCGTCGGCGGACGGCTCCGTCATGGTCAGCCACACCTGCGACGGCTGGTACGACAACCGCATCAAGATCATTCCCGGCGGCGACCACAAAAAAGGCGAAATGGTCGACATCTACAACGTCATGTGCGTCGACACCCGCCCCAACAAGCCGCTGCGCAAAGTCGGCCAGATCCCGCAGGTGGCGCACACCTACACCTACTTCCAGATCGGCTACCCCTTCATGAACGATCAACAGCTGATGATGGGCGAGTTCACCTGGAGCGGCCGCGACGAATTGGCTTCCACCGAAGGCCTGATGTACATCGAGAACCTCGAAGCGCTCGGACTGGCCCGCGCCAAGACGGCCCGCGAAGCCATCAAGGTCATGGGCGCTCTGGCCGAAAAGTACGGCTATGCCGACGGCGGCGAGACGCTGATCATCGGCGATCCCAAGGAATGCTGGGTCTTCGAGATCTGCGGCGGCGGCCTGTGGAATAAGGATTCCGGCAATCCCGGCGCCCACTGGGCGGCCAAGCGCCTCCCCGACGACGAAGTGTTCGTCGGCGCCAACCGTTCGCGCCTCGGCGTCATCGATCTGAACGACACCGAGAACACCATGCACTCCACCGACATCACCAAGCTGCCCGAGGCCATGGGCTGGTGGAAGCAGGGCGAGCCCTTCGACTTCTCCACGATCTTCAATCCCGAGCCCTACGGCTACCCCTACTACGCCGCCCGCCGCGAGTGGAGAGCGCTCAACCTGGTCGCGCCTTCACAGAAGTTCCCCGTGCTGGCCAAGTGGGAAATGTACCCCTTCTCCGTCAAGCCCGACAAGAAACTTTCCGTCAAGGACATCATGGACGTGTACAGCGATCACCTCGAAGGCACCGACTACGACCTCACCAAGGGTCTGGCCGCCGGCCCCTTCGGCTGCCCCAGCCGCTGGCAGACGCCCAAGGACGTTCGTCCCGAAGGTCGCAAGGGCGACGATTGGGAGCGTCCCATCGCGCTGTTCCGCTGCTCCTACAGTTTCGTGTCCCAGAGCCGCGCCGACATGCCCGACGCCGTGGGCGGCGTGCTGTGGTTCGGCGAGGATTCGCCCGACACCACCGTGTACGTTCCCATCTACTGCGGCGTGACCTCCGTGCCCAAGGCCTGGAGCGAGACCAAGCGCCACGTGTTCGACCGCGACAGCGCCTGGTGGGCGTTCAACCTCGTCAACAACTGGGCGACGATCCGCTGGGACGCCATTTATCCCGAGATCCGCGCCAAGAAGGCCAGCTACGAAGATAAATTCTTCGCCGACCAGAAAACGATCGAAGCCCACGCCGTCGAGCTGTACAAGAAGGATCCCCAGAAGGCAGTCGAGTACCTGACGGCCTACACCAACAAGGCCATGAACGAAGTCAACGACGGCTGGTGGAACTTCGCCTTCGAGCTGATCGGCAAGTACTGCGACGGCGGCGTCATGCAGCCCGACGGATCGCAGAAGACCCCCGGCTATCCCACGGAATGGCTCAAGGCGGTCGACTTCGGCGGCATGACCGAGCGCGACCTGAAAGCCACCAACAGCAAGTAGTTTCCCGTTTTCGTTCCAGTGTCAAAAAAGCCGGCGGGAGGGTTTGCCCGCTGCGACGCGAAAATCCTCCGCCGGCTTTTCGTTCGATGAACAGAGAGTTGGAGTGTCAAAATCCCGAAGGAGGTAATGGAACATGCAAGCAAAGCACACGATCGTTTCCAGCGTACTTGGCGTCATGCTTCTCGCCGGAGCGGCTTCGGCCTGCACCGACGTCGTCGTCGGAGCGAAAGCTTCGGCGGACGGTTCCGTCATCACTTCCCACACCGCGGACGGCGCGTTTTACGACGCGCAGGTGCGCTTCATCCCCGGCGGCAAGCACGCCGACGGCGAGATGGCGCCCGTTTTCTGGAACATCACCAACGACGAATCCGCCGAAATCACGAAGATCGGCGAGATCCCCCAGGCCCCGGAGACATACGGTTATTTCCACGTCGGCTATCCCTTCATGAACGAATACGGTCTGGCGATCGGCGAAAGCACCTTCGCCCAGAAGGTGGAAATGAAGACCTTCCGTCCGGACGCTCGCGCCATTCTGACGATCGAGCAGCTCGAGATCTTCGCGCTGCAGCGCACCAAGACCGCCCGCGAAGCGATCGCCCTGATCGGCTCCCTGGCGGAAAAATACGGATTCCTCGGTTCCTGCGATTTCGAGGGCGAAAGCCTGACGATCGCCGACGGCAAGGAAGCCTGGCTGTTCGAGATCCGCTCCGCCGGCATGATGTGGACGCCCGAGAGCGGCAAGCCCGGCGCGTACTGGGTCGCCCAGCGCGTCCCCGACGACATGGTGCTGATCACCTGCAACGTCGCCCGCATCCAGGAAGTCCATCCCGAAGACACGGATAACTTCATGGCCTCCAAGGACTACCGTCAGTTCGCCATCGACATGGGCTGGTGGAATCCCGCAAGCGGCGCACCCTTCAACTGGGCGAAGGCCTACGCGCCTTACACGGGCGGCTGGGCCCTCTCGTCCGACTGGGTCCGCAACCGCCTCTACTCGTTGTACCGCCGTCTCGATCCCGACCGCGAATGGGATCCGCTGGCGGAAGCGACGTCCTATCCCTTCGCCGTCAAGCCCGGCAAAAAGCTTTCCGTGCAGGAAGTGCAGGCGATGCTGCGCAGCCATCACGACGGCACTCAGTTCGACATGTACGACGCCGACGAATGGTTCATCCGCAAGGACGGCAAGCTCGTCAAAAGCCCTCTGGCCTCGCCGTTCCCCACCCGCGACATGCGCGCGCTGCTGAAGATGAACTACAGCCGCCCGGTCTCGGTGATCAACTGCGCCTACAGTTTCGTGGCCCAGGCCCGCGACGGCATGCCCAAGCCCCTGAGCACCATCCTGTGGTTCGGCTTCGACGCGCCCCACACCACCTGTTACGTCCCCATCTACTGCGGCGCGACCGACACGAAGGCCAGCTGGCGCCAGTTCGACCGCGACAGTTACACGCCCGAATCGGCCCAGTGGACGTTCATGCTCGCCGACGACCTCGTTCTGAAACGCTACGCCGAAGCCATGGCCGATCTCGAAGCCGTGCGGGCGCCTCTCGAAAAGAGCTTCTTCGACGAAACGGCCCGCATCGACAAGGAAGGCGCCGAACTTTACAAAAGGGATCCCGCCGCCGCGACGCAGATGGTCACCAGCTTTACCCTGGACTGCATGGATAAGGCCGAAAAGGCGTGGCACCAGCTGAACAGGACCCTGATCACCAAGTACATCAACAACAAGAAGAGCTAAACGCACGGAAACGCCTGAGCGATTCGGCCGCTTCCATCGAGGCGCGGCTGAATCGTTCAGTTCTTCACAATCACTATTTCTCAATTCAGGAGGTTTTCCATGAAAAAGTTATCCGCCGTTTTCGTCGCTCTGCTCGCCGCCTGCGTGCTGAGCAGCTTCGCGTTCGCCGTGGAAGTGCCCAAGCTGAACGCGCCCTTTATCGTTACCACCTGCGGCCAGAGCCCCGGCGCCGTCATGGTGCACATGTCGGCCATGCAGTCCAAGATCGCGGCCAACCACGACAACAAACTCACCGCCGACAAGCTGGCCGCCGCCAACGCCAAGACGTTGATCGTCACTTCCGGCACCAGCATGAAGGGCATGGGCGCCGCCGGCACCAACGTTGAAAGCGAGATCGCCCGCTGCACCGAACTGATCGCCGAAGCCAAGAAGCTCGGCATGACTGTGATCGGCGCTCACATCGAAGGCATGGCCCGCCGCACCGACAACTCCGACGCCGCTTCCATCGAAGCCGTGATGAAGGACGCCGATGTGATCCTCGCCGTCACCGACAGCGACAGCGACGGGTTCTTCACCAAGTACGCCCAGGAACACAACAAACCTCTGATCGTCGTCAAAGACGCTCTGGCCATCGGCCCCGCGCTGAAGGCCGCCGAATAAGGCAAAGGCGTTCCCGCAGCCTGTTCGCCGCTGGAACGCCTTATTTTTCCGCACTCTTTTTCATTTAAATTTCTCCGTTGAAAGGACGTATTTGTCAATGACTATGTTTGTCCATTCTTCGCTGGTGCTGGCTGCGGTCGTCGTCGCTTTCGCCATCGGCAAGAAAATGAAGATAAGCACGGAGCTGTCCATGTTCCTCTCGGCCCTGGTCGGGCTGGCGGTGCATGCACTGCTTCCGAAGGGCGTCGACCCCCGTTCGCCCCTTCCCTTTGTGGAAATGATCCGTCACGTGATCGAAGGCTCCTTCACCTACTTCGACGTGTGCCTGACCTTTCTCACCGCCACGTTTTTCATGATGCTCTACAAGGAGTCGGGCGGCGTGGCCTACATCGTGCGCTGCATCGTGCGCAGCTTTCACGCGCACCGTTTCGTCTGCCTGCTCTTCCTTACGGTCCTGATGCTGGTTCCCGGCGCCATCACCGGCTCGGGAGCGACAACGGTGCTGACGGTCGGCTCTCTGGTCGGTTCCGTGCTGATGACCATGGGCGTGCCTGAAGACCGCCGCGTGGCGCTGATTTTCCTGCTCGCGGCCATGAGCGCCGCCTGTCCGCCCATCAACCTGTGGGCCATGATGGCGGCCGCCGGCGCGAACATGCCCTATGTCGGCTTCGGCGCACCGCTGGCGCTGATGTCGATCGTCGGCGCGTTGTTCTCCACCTTCTGGCTGGCCGGCCGCGGCAAAGCCATCGACGTGGAGCAGGCGCTCAAGGAACTGCCCGAAGCTCCGGCCGGCTGGAACTGGCAGCGGGCCGTCATCCCCTTCGTCGTGCTGATCGGCCTGATCCTCGCCGGACGCGCGTTCCCCTTCAGCTTCCCGATCCTCGGCCTGCCGCTGGTGTTCATGATCTCGGCATTTTCTGTCATCGTCTTAAGCCCCATTCACCTGCGCATCTTCGCGGTCGCCCGTCAGACGGTCGAGAACCTGCTCGGCCTGGTCGGCGCGATGGTCGTCGTCGGCACGCTGATCCAGGTGCTGGCGCTGAGCGGCGCCCGCGGGTTGCTGTCGCTGATGGTGGTGACGCTGCCGCTGACGGTGCTGTTCGCCACGCTGTGGATCATCCTGCCGCTTTCCGAAGGCGTGCTTCAGTACGCCGTCGCGCCGCTGTTCGGCGTGCCGCTGATCATGCTGTTCAACATGCTCGGGCTCGATCCAATCGTTTCGCTTTCCACCTGGTCGGTGATGTGGCCTGTCGGCGACTGTCTGCCTCCCACCGCGGTGGTCGGACGCGCAGCGGTCATGGAGCTTGATTACAAGGGAAATTACTGGGACGGCTTCGTCAAGGCCGCGCTGATCCCCATGCTCTTCATCCTCGCCGTCTGCACGGCCTGCATGGTGTACAGCAAAGAGCTCGCCGCTGTGATTGGAGGTTAAGTTGGTCATGATCATGCTGAACAATATCGTTATGTGGCTGTATTACGGAATCGCCGCGTTTTTCCTGCTGGCGGTGGTCATGAACTTCGTCAAGACGAAAGATCCGCAGAAAGCTGTGCTTTACAGCATCATCATGATGCCCTTCGTACTGCGCCTTCTGCGCCTCAAGTAAAAGGAGGGCGCGCGCAATGAATCTGAAAGCCGTAAAATGCCTTGCTCTCGTCGTCGCCGGAGCGGCGGCGGCCACCGCGGGCGTGCTCTTCAAGGAGCACCGCGAGTTCAAGGAGCCGGTCGTGCCCAGCGCGGCTCTGACTCAGGTCAAGAAACTGAGCGAATACTTCCCCGACGGCGGGCTCAAAGGGACCGTCAACGACGCCAACGTTTACTTCTTCGACAGCGGCGTGCCCGGCGGTACGATCCTGATCATCGGCGGAACTCACCCCGAAGAGCCGGTCGCCAACATGGCAGCTCAGGCCTTCACGGAAAACGTGAAAGTCACGCAGGGACGGGTGATCGTCATCGATCGACTGAACACCAGCGGCTCGACGCTCACGCGTCTGGGCGAAGCCTATCCCCGCTTCACCCACGTTAAGACGGACTGGGGCGTCAAACGCTGGCGCTTCGGCGACCGCGCCAGCAATCCTCTCGACTCGTGGCCCGATCCCGAAGTGTACATCCACTACCCCAGCGGGCAGAACCTGGCCTACATGGACATCCGCAACGCCAACCGCGCCTGGCCGGGGCGCGCCAACGGGCTGCTCACGGAGCGCACGAATTACGCCGCCATGCAGCTGATCCGCCAGGAAGGCGTCGACATGACCATGGACTTCCACGAGGCCGAGCTGGAATACCCCGTCGAGAACACGATGGTCGTGCATGAAAAGGGACAGGACGTCGGCGCGATGACGTCGATGACGCTGACCTCGACGATGTTCGACATTCCCATCGGCATGGAATTCTCGCCCAAGGCCCTGCACGGCCTGTCGCACCGCGAGATCGGCGACCACTCCGAGGCCACGTCCTATCTGTGCGAAGTGGCCGAGCCGATGCTCGACCGCATCCGCGGCATCACCGACGAAGAACTGGCGATGTCGGGCAAGGACCGTTTCGTCATGAAGGCCGGCGAGCACCACCTGCTTTATTCGCCCATCGACGAGAACGGCTGGCCGGCGGAAAAGCGCGTCGCGCGTCACGTGCAGACCGTGCTGACGCTGATCGAAGTCAACAACATGATCCATCCCGACAAGACCATCCTGATCGAGGGAGTCCCCGGCTACGGCGAAATCATGGAGAAAGGGCTGGGATTCCTGTTCCACAACCCCGCCGAAGCTCCCAAGGACCGCCTGTACTACGACTAAGCCCCAAGCCAATTCTCATAAGGAGGAAAAGGACATGAAACGTATTTCCACAACGCTTTTCGCCGGCGCGGCGCTGCTGGCCGCCGCTTCGGCGTCGGTCGCCTGCACGCCCATGGGCGTCGGCCCGAAGGCCACCGCCGACGGTTCGATCCTCGTCGCCCACACCTGCGACAGCTGGTACGACGCCCGCGTGCGCGTGGTGCCCGGCGGCGAACACCAGCCCGGCGAAATGGTCGACGTCAAGATCGTCTCCTGCATGGACAGCCGCCCCGGCCGTTCGCTGACGGTCGCCGGCCAGATTCCTCAGGTCGAGCGCACCTACACGTACTTCCACATCGGTTATCCGTTCCTCAACGAGCATCAGGTCATGATCGGCGAACACACCTGGACCGGACGCGACGAAGTGCAGAGCGCCAGCGGCCTGTTCTACATCGAGAACCTCGAGGCCCTCGGCCTGCAGCGCGGCAAGACCGCCCGCGAAGTGATCAAGGTCATGGGCGAACTGGCCGAGAAATACGGCTACGGCGACGGCGGCGAAGGTTTGGTCATCAGCGACGGCAAGGAACTGTGGGTCTTCGAGATCTGCGGCGCCGGTCTGCTGTGGACGAAGGACAGCGGCAAACCGGGCGCCATCTGGGCGGCCCGCCGCGTGCCCGACGACGAGTTCTTCGTCGGCGCCAACCGCTCCCGCCTCGGCGTGATCGACTTCAACGACAAGGACAACTACATGTACTCCGCCAACATTACCGCCCTGGCCGAGGAAATGGGCTGGTGGAAAAAGGGCGACCCCTTCAACTTCTCGCACATCTTCGACAACGGCAGTTACGGCGAAGCGGCCAAGAACAGCTTCGGCAGCTCGCGCCGCGAGTGGCGCGCTTTCGACATCGTCGCGCCTTCGCTGAAACTGACGCCCGGCTCGGGCCTTCAGGATTATCCGTTCTCGGTCAAACCCGACCACAAGCTGACCGTTCAGGATCTGGAAAAGATCTACAGCGACCACCTCGAAGGCACGCCCTACGACATGACCAAGGGTCTGGCGGCCGGCCCTTTCGGCTCTCCCGCCCGCTTCCGCCCGCAGAAACCCAAACATGACATGGAAGACCGCAAGGCCTGGGCTTCCTGGGAACGCGCCATCGCCGTGCCGCAGTGTTCGTACAGCTTCATCGGGCAGACCCGCGCCGACCTGCCCGCGGCGATCGGCGGCGTGCTGTGGTTCGGCCTCGCCGCTCCCGACACGACCGTTTACACGCCCATTTACGCCGGCGTCACCGAGCTGCCGAAGAACTGGGGCGACAACGACCGCGTCAACTTCAACACGGAGAATCCCTGGTGGGCGTTCAACTTCGTGCAGCAGTGGGCGCAGCACCGCTGGGACATGATGTACCCCGAGATCCGCGCCAAAAAGGCCGCGATCGAGCAGCGCACCTTCGACGCGCAGCCCGGCATCGAAAAACTGGCCCTCGACCTCTACGCCAAGGATCCCGCCGCGGCCAAGGCGTTCCTGACCAACTACTGCGCCACGAACATGAAGGCGCTGGAAAAAGATTGGTGGGGCTTCGCCGCATATCTGGTCTCCAAGTACGGACAAATGCCCTTCTACATCGAAGACAACAAAATCAAGCAGCCCGGCTACAATCCCGAGTGGCTCAAGGCCGTCGATTTCGGCAACACGATGGCCGACGACGTGAAGAACGGGCGCTAGAATTATCCGAAAAAAACGGCCTGACCGTTCCGCGTGGAACGATCAAAGCGGCCGGAAACCGACGAATTTTTTCTCGCCGGCTTCCGGCCGCTTTTTATCGACGGGTTATCAAAAACAAGGCGTGTGCCGCACACTCGTCAGCGCAGGTAGTTTTTCATCTCGGCGGCGCTGTTCAGGAAGGCTTCGTAGGCGCGGACCGTTTCGTAGACGTCGGCTTTGCTGGCCAGTTCGAAGGGGGCGTGCATACTCAGCAGGGCCACGCCGCAGTCGAGCACGTGCATGCCGTAGCGCGAGGCGAAGGGCGCGATCGTGCCGCCGCCGCCCAAATCGATGCGTCCCATGGTGCTGATCTGCCACGTCACGCCGGCGTCGTCGAAGACGTCGCGAACCATGGCGACGAATTCGGCGTTGGCGTCGTTGCATCCGCTCTTGCCCTTGGAGCCGGCGTACTTGACGATGGCGGGGCCGCTGCCGAGGCGCGCGGTGTTGTTCACCTCGAACGCGTCGGCGAAGTTGGGGTCGTAACCGACGGTGACGTCGGCGGACAGCAGTCTGGAGTTTTCCAGCGCCAGATTCAGGTCCAGCGCGTCGCCGCCGCTCAGGCGCACGAGGCGGGCGGCGAGGTTCTCCATATAATGGGAGTTCATGCCGGCGTTGCCGTTGCTGCCGACTTCTTCCTTGTCGACGAACATCACGCCGGCGGTATAGACGGGACGCTCCACGCGCAGCATGGCCTGCAGGGCGGTGTAGACGCAGACGCGGTCGTCGTGCGCGTAGGAGGCGATCATCGAGGCGTCGAGGCCGACGTCGCGGGCGCGTCCGGCGGGGACCGCTTCGAACTCGGCGCTGACGAAATCCTTCTCGCCGATGCCGTAACGCTCTTCCAGCAGCGCGAGGATTTGTTTCTTGACGGCGTCGCCCTCGCCTCCGGCCAGCGGCACGGAGCCGACGACGAGGTTCAGTTCCTCGCCTTTGAGCCCCTCTTCGAGGGATCGCTTCATCTGCTCGGCGGAAAGGTGCTTGGGCAGATCGCTGACGTACACAACAGGGTCGGACTCGTTCTCGCCGACGACGACGTCGACGCGCTCGCCGCCTTTTTTGACGACGACGCCATGCAGGCTGAGCGGCAGCGCCGCCCACTGGTACTTTTTGATGCCGCCGTAATAATGGGTCTTCATCAGCGCGTAGCCGTCCTTCTCGTAAAGCGGGTTGGCGCGCAGGTCGAGGCGCGGCGCGTCGGCGTGGGCGCAGATCAGGTTCATGCCGTCGGTCAGCGGTCTTTGGCCGATCACGAAGAGCGCGGCGGCCTTGTTTTGGCGCAGCGCGTATACTTTGTCGCCGGCTTTCAGTCCGCGGTGCTCCGCGCACAGCTCGTCGAGATTCCCGTAGCCCGCCGCTTCCGCCTGGCGGATCACTTCGGCCGCGGTCTCGCGTTCGGTCTTGCACGTATCGAGAAAGGCCTTGTAGCCTTCGGCGAACTCCATGATCGCGCTCTGTTTGTCCTGCTTCCAGACCGACGGATAAAGACGGGTGAAACTGTTCTGACTCATTGCAACGCCTCCGTAAAATTATTTGAATTGAAATGGAAGAATCCGTTCTCTCGTTTCAGATTATACCGGAAATGTCGTGAAAGAATCGTTTGTGGAATTCTTTTGACCACACTGCGACAGGGCCCGGAACTCCGCGGAGTTCCGGGCCCTGTCGCGTTCGCTTAAAGCTCGTCGCAGAGCTTATAGATCATTTCCCACAGCCGTCCCTCGTCGACTGTCAGGATAATACGGGCGCTCCGAGCGCCGGCAGGAGCTTTCCCCTTGAAAGCGTAAACTTTGCCGTAGCTCAGGCCGAACTGGTCGTCCACGTCCACGGGATACGAGACTTCCTCGGCGATCAGCGACGGATCCACAAAGATCGCCGCCGCGATCACGTCCCAGACGTAAATCACGTAATCGGGATTATCGGCGAAGAAAAGGTCGTACTTGCGCTGCAGCATCGGCGCGATCATCTCGTTCTTTACGTGCCCCATCACGTCGAGCAGGCGGGGGCCGTCGAAACGGATCTTCTCGCAAGTGTCGAGCGGGACGATGATCTGCTCTTTGAAGGGCGTGCGCAGACAACTGCGGGCCGCTTCGGGATCGAACCACCAGTTGAACTCCGCGGCCGGCGTGACGTTGCCTTCCTGAAAGACCGCTCCGCCCATGTAGATCACGCGCTTGATCAGCGGCACGATCTCCGGCGCCCGGCGCACGGCCGCGGCGAGATTGCCGCAGGTGCCGATCTCGACGATCGTCACTTCGCCGGGATTGCGTTTGACGCAGTTGATCATGAAATCGACCGCGTGTTCCTTCACGGGGGCGCATTTGGGCTTGACGCCGTACATCGCCGTGTAGGCGGCCTGCCACGATTCGGGACGAGAATGGGAGTAGGCGCCCATCCAGTCGTCGTGACCTTCGCCGAAAAGACGCCGCTCTTCCCCAAGTCCTTCGGCGCGGCCGCGGCGCGTGGCCTCGGCAAATCCCATCGCCACGGGCACCTTCCATTCGAGCTTGACGGCTTCAAGCTGGCGCAGGGCATAGGCCGTTCCCTCTTCAACCCAGGTGTTGCCGACGACCGTCGTCACTCCGAGCAGCTCGACCTGCGGCGCTCGGGCCAGCATGAGCATGGCAATGCCGTCGTCAAAAGCCTCCACCATGTCGGTGTCGAGAAGAACCTTCTCGGCGGCGGGCGCTCCGGAACACGCCACCGTCACCGCCGTCAGGGCCAAAATCGCCCGCAACCGTCTTAAAGCAAAGAACTTCATCGACTGTCACCCCTTTTTATGATCGGGACAAAGAAAATCAGCGTGCCCGCTCTTTATCCCGTTATTGTCATTTTTTTGATTTTATCTATTTTATCATAAACCGATAACTCTGTCCGCTTGGAGCACCCATAAAAAAATTCCCCCGGGCGCTCGGGGAAATTTTTTCGTTCAAGCGGCGTCAGCGCTGCCCGACGGCTTTATCGGGGTTCCTCAGGATCTCGTCCAGGGTGTGCCATCCCAGCACGGCGCACTTGACGCGCGCCGGCATGTGAGAGACGTCGCGCAGCGCGCCGGCCTCTTCGAGCTCTTCGATCTCCGCCTCGGAGGCCGCGCCCTGGATCATGCGCCGGAAGAGGTCCGACAGGCGCAGGGCTTCATCTTTCGTGCGGCCGATGACGAGATCGAGCATGATGTCCGCGGAAGCCTGCGAGATCGCGCAGCCGTCGCCCTCGAAGGCGCCGTCGACGATGACGCCGTCTTCGACCCTGAGGCTGAGCGTGATGTCGTCGCCGCAGGACGGGTTGACCCCTTCCAGCGAGAAACACTCGCCTTCCAGCGCGCGCTTGTGCGCGGGGCGCACGTTGTGTTCGGTGAGAACTTCGTTGTAAAATGTTCTACTTTCCATCGTAACCCATCTTCTTTCGGATGCCCGCCAGGCAGGCGATAAAACGGCGGATGTCTCCCTCCGTGTTGTAAAAGGCGACGCTGGCGCGCGCCGTCGAGCGGCAGCCGAGATGTTCGAGCAGAGGCTGGGCGCAGTGATGTCCGGCCCGCACGCAGATACGCGCTTCGTCGCAGATCGCCGCGATGTCGTGCGGATGCACGCCGTCGATCGTGAAGGACAGGATGCCGTGATGGTCGAGCGGGTCGTCGCTGCCGAGCACATGCACGTGCGGAATCTTTTTCATCTCGTTCAGGGCCAGCGCGCAGAGGTCGTTTTCGCGGCGCTGGATCGTTTCGAAGCCGACGGACCGGATGTATTCGATCGCCGCCGCCAGCCCCGCCGCGCCGCCGGCGTTGACGGTGCCGGCCTCGAACTTGTGCGGCGCGGCGGCGTAGGTGGCGCCGTCGCGGCGGACGGACTCGATCATCTCGCCGCCGTAGAGGAACGGCGGCATTTTGTCGAGCAGCTCGCGCCGTCCGTACAGCACGCCGATGCCCATCGGCGCCAGCATTTTGTGCCCGGAAAAGGCGAGAAAATCGACGCCGAGCTCCCGCACGTCCACGGGCAGGTGCGGCACGCTCTGCGCGCCGTCGGCGACGAGGATCGTGCCGTTGCGGCGGCACAGTCCGGCAAAAGTTTTCAGGTCGTTTCTCACGCCCAGCACGTTGGAAACGTGCGTCACTGCCGCCAGCCGCGTGCGCGGCGTCAGCGCCGCGGCGAACGCTTCCGCCGTCAGCGAGCCGTCCGGCGCGCAGTCGACGAACTTCAGCGCCGCGCCGGTCGCGCGGGCGACGTTCTGCCAGGGCAGCAGGTTGCTGTGGTGCTCCATGACGCTGACGAGGATCTCGTCGCCGGGCTTCAAAAAGTTCATGCCGTAGCTGTAGGCCACGAGGTTCAGGCTTTCGGTGGCGTTGCGCGTGAAGACGATCTCCTCGGGCGCGGCGGCGTTGATGAACTTCCGCACGGCCGCGCGCGCGTTTTCGTAGACTTCCGTCGCCGCCACGCTCAGCCCGTAAAGGCCGCGCAGCGGGTTGGCGTTGTTTTTCTCGTAATAATCGAGCACCGCGTCCAGCACGCGCTTTGGCTTCTGCGTCGTCGCCGAGCTGTCGAGGTAGACCAGCTCCTTATCGGCGAAAATCGGAAAGTCGCCGCGCAGGCGTTCGTCCTCCCGTTTCAGTTCCGCCTCAGACATCGTCCGCACCTCCGTTCAGCCAGCGCTCCACGTCGCGCCGCGCCGTTTCGTCGGGGATCTTCGCGGCCACCGCGGCGACGCGCGCGCGGGCCATCATTTCATACACGCCATCGCGGGGCAGCCCGCGCGACTCAAGATAAAACAGCAGCCGGTCGTCGAGGCGTCCGATCGTGGCGCCGTGATTGCCCTCCACGTCGTCCTCGCCGCAGAGGATCAGCGGGATCGTCTGGTTGACGACGCCGTCGTCCAGCAGCAGCACGTCTTCTCTTTCGCTGCCCGACGCCTGCGCGGCGCCGCGGCGAAAGTCGATCGTGCCGCGAAACAGTTTGAAAGCCTTCTCCCGCAGCACGCCGGAGGCGTTGATCTCGCTTTGCGTGCGGCGCCCTTCGTGCAGCGCGGTATAGTTCATGTCGAGCCGTTCGGTCCCGCGCAGCAGATAGCCGACGTCGGCCTTCAGCGCGCTGCTTCGCCCTTCGAGGGCACACTGCGCGCCCATGAAGACGTTCCCGCCGCCCAGCGCCAGCTGGATCAGTTCCACGCGCGCGCCGTCGGCGCAGCGCGCGCCCACGTCGTTGAAAAACGTCAGCCCGCCGAGCCGCTGGATCTGCACCAGCCGCAGCAGCGAGTTCCGCCCCAGCTCCATCTTCGTCTGCGCGCCGGCGAACCCCGCCGCGCCGGGGGACGAACGGAAGTCCATGACGACCGTCAGCTCGCCGCCTTCGCCCGTCTCCAGCTCCACGGCATTGAACGCCGCCGCGCCGTCCGCGTAATCAAAGCCGAAACGCAGCGCTTCCTCCGTTTTTCCCGCGGCCGTATACTTGCGGACCGGCAGCGCCGCTTCCTCCGCCAGACGGCCGACGTCCGGCCCCATGCCGCACGCGCAGCGCAGCGACGGCGCGGGCAGCGTTTCGCCCGTGACGCCCGCGGGGATCTCGACGCCGAACGTTCCTTCGCCGCCGACCCGCGCGGCCGTTTCCGTCCCGTTCATGCGCAGCCAGTTCCACGTCGGCGCGGGCAGGCGATTGACCTTCATCTCCATCGAATCCATGAAAGTTTTCCTCCTCTAGCCGATGCTGCCCTTCATTTCCAGGCGGATCAGATTGTTCATTTCCAGCGCGTATTCCAGCGGCAGCTCCTTGGAGACGTTGTCGGCGAAACCGCTGACGATCATGGCGCGCGCCTCGTCCTCGGGAATGCCGCGCGACATCAGGTAGAACACCGACTCGTCGCTGATGCGGCCGATCTTGGCCTCGTGGCCGACGTCGGCGTCCGGCGTGCGGATGTCCATGGCGGGAATCGTGTCGCTGCGGCTGAGCGCGTCGAGCATCAGCGACTGGCACGAGACCGACGACTTGGCGCGTTGCCCCTTGGCGGTCACGACCACGGCGCTGCGGAACGTGCTGACGCCGCCGTCTTTGGAGATCGAGCGCGTGGAGACGTACGACGAGGTCGAAGGCGCAACGTGCACGACCTTCATGCCCGTGTCGAGATTCTGCCCGCGCCCGGCGAAGGTGACGCCGGTGAACTCCACGCGCGCGCCGTCTCCGTTCAGGATCGTCATCGGATAGAGATACGAGACGTGCGAGCCGAACGACCCCGATACCCATTCCATGACGCCGCCCTCCTCGACGACGGCACGCTTGGTGTTGAGGTTGTACATGTTCTTCGACCAGTTCTCGATCGTGGAATAGCGCAAGCGCGCGTTTTTGCCCACGAACAGCTCCACGCAGCCGGCGTGCAGGTTGGCCACGTTGTACTTGGGCGCCGAGCAGCCTTCGATGAAATGCAAATCGGCGCCCTCGCCGAGGATGATCAGCGTGTGCTCGAACTGCCCCGCGCCGGGCGCGTTGAGGCGGAAATACGACTGCAGCGGGATCTCCACCTTCACGCGCGGCGGCACGTAAACGAACGAGCCGCCCGACCAGACCGCGCCGTGCAGCGCCGCGAACTTGTGGTCGCGCGGCGGCACCAGCTTCATGAAATGCTCTTCGATCATGCGCGCGTACGGGCCGCGCAGCGCGCTTTCCAGATCGGTGTAAACCACGCCCTGGGATGCCACCTCGGCTTTGACGTTGTGATAGACCAGCTCGGAATCGTACTGCGCGCCCACGCCGGCCAGCGACTTGCGCTCCGCCTGCGGGATGCCGAGACGCTCGAACGTGTCCTTGATGTCCGCCGGCACGTCGTCCCAGTTCGCGTGCATACGCTCCGTATCGGGGCGCACGTAGGTAACGATGTTTTCCATGTTCAGCCCGTCGAGCGACGGCCCCCAGTCGGGGCACGGCAGCTCGCCGTAGATTTTCAGCGCGTTCAGGCGGAACTCGCGCATCCACTCCGGATCGTTCTTCTCCGCGGAGATCCGGGCGACGATTTCCGCCGTCAGCCCTTCTTCGACTTTGTAGGCGCTTTTTTCGTCGAAGCGGAAGTCGTAGCGGCTGCGATCCAAGTCTTCGACGTACGTCTTTTCTTTCATGGCGTTCACCTGCCGAGAAAGCCTTCGAAACCGCGCGCGCCGATCTCGCCGACCAGCTCCGCGCCGCCGGAAGCGACGAGCCGCCCCTGCACGAGCACGTGCGCGGCGTCGACGCGCAGCGATTCGAGGATGCGCGCGTTGTGCGTGATGATCATCAGCGCCGCGTTTTCGTTCTTCTGATACTCGCGGATGCCGGCGGAAACGACGTGCACCGCATCGACATCGAGCCCCGAGTCCGTCTCGTCAAGGATGGCGAAAGACGGTTTGAGCATGAGCAGTTGAAGGATTTCCGACTTTTTCTTCTCGCCGCCGGAAAAGCCGACGTTCAGGTCGCGGTCAGCGTAGGACGGATCCATCTGCAGAACTTCCATCGCCTTCGCCAGCTCCTTGCGGAAAGCCCCGAACTTGACGCGCCCGCCCGTGCGCTGTTCCAGCGCCGTGCGGAGAAAACCGCTCAGCGTCAGGCCGGGCACTTCCAGCGGCGCCTGAAACGACAGGAACATCCCCGCCTTGGCGCGCTGCGCCGCGGATGCTTCGGTCACGTCCCGGCCGTCGAAGAAAATTTTTCCCGCGCCGACCGTATAGCGCGGGTCGCCCATCAGAGCGTACCCCAAGGTCGACTTGCCGGCGCCGTTCGGCCCCATGAGGACGTGCGTCTCGCCGGCGTTCACCGTCAGATCGACGCCGCGAAGGATCTCCCGGTCCTCCACGCGCACGGTCAGGCCATCGACTTTCAACAGTTCTTTTAACATGAAACTCCCCCATCGATCTCGGATTGTTGAGATAAACCTATTATATCAATATGTTTTTACGCCGCAAGGATAAATTCCTATAGAAAAACTCGGCAATGATTTTTACGGGGCGAAATTCCGCCGCAGAAATTTTTCGTCGCCTGTTTCCGCAAAGTCGTACGGGATTAAACGAACGATATCACAAAGTCCTTTGCGCGTTTTTGACAAAATGACGCGAAGCTTCCGACGAATTTTGCCTGACAAATCGACCGGCTCGAGAAAATTCAGGTCTTGTCAAAGGGAGAAATCACCCTATAATTATTATGACCTCGTCCTCATGACGAGAGACTCCACTGCCGGCCGTTCCAAGGCTGCGCAGCTGGAATACGAAGGGGCGAAAACTTTTACACAAAAAAATGCCGGACCCTGTGGGAGCGAACCGGCACAGGCTATAGGGAGGACGACAGCTTCATGCCCGACCTGTAACAGGAGGATGAGACTTTTGACCAACGCGGCTGTACCGTTGATCCAGGTGAAAAACCTGCGTAAGGGTTACGAAGACGGAGCGACCATTTTAAAGGGCGTATCCATCGACATTGAAGAAGGGGACCTCGTTTCCATCATCGGCCCCTCGGGCTGTGGCAAATCCACCTTTCTCAGGTGTTTGAACTGCCTCGAATACATCGATTCCGGCACGATTTCCATAGCCGGCGTAACGGTCAGCCGTTCCGTTGAGGACGAAGAGAAAGATCGTGATTTCGACAAGAAGTTCCTCGACGCCTGCCACAAGATGCGTCAGGAAGTCGGAATGGTTTTTCAGAGTTTCAATCTGTTCCCGCACAAAACTGTTCTTGAAAACATCATGCTGGCTCCGATGGTGGTCAAGCATGTCAAAGAAGAGGACGCTAAAAAGCAGGGCCTCGAACTGCTCGAAAAAGTCGGTTTGTCCGATTTTGCCGACAAGTACCCCGTGACCATGTCGGGCGGGCAGACGCAACGCGCCGCGATCGCCCGAGCGCTGGCCATGCAGCCCAAGGTGATGTTGTACGACGAGCCGACTTCGGCGCTCGATCCGGAGCTGGTCGGCGAAGTCCTTCAAGTCATGAAAGACTTGGACCGCGACGGCATGACCCAGGTCGTGGTCACCCATCAGATGAACTTCGCCCGCGACGCCTCGGACTACATTGTCTTCATGCACGACGGCGAAATCGTCGAGAAAGAAGACGGCGACGTCCTCTTCACGCAGCCCAAGGATCCCCGCACGCAGAACTTTCTGCGCCACCTTAACGGAGTGAGCTACTGATGAAACGGTTGCGCACTCTTCTCTGCGTCCTGCCGGCGCTGCTGGCCATCGCCTCTCCGGCCGTGACGGCGGATAAGCCGACCCTGAGGTGGGGCGGCGATTCCGAGGGCAACGTGCCGTACATGTTCATGGATCCCCGCGACGACAAGATCATGATCGGCTTCGAGATCGACATCGTCGATGCCCTGGCCGAACGCATGGGGATGACGCCGAAATTCGTCCACAACGGCTGGGACAATCTAATCCCCGGTCTCAACCTCGGGCTGTACGATATCGCCTTGAGCGGCCTGGAGATCACGCCGGAACATAAGGAAGAAGTCGACTTTTCGCTGCCTTATTACAAGACGTTCCTGCAGCTGGTGGTTCAGAGGGGCAATCCCGCCAATATCAAGTCGCTGCAGGACTGCGTGGGCAAACGCGTCGGCACGCTGAAACAATCCTACGCTTTCTTCACGCTGGCCGACGCCGGCGTGGACGAAATCCGCACTTACGACAACGAGATCAACGCCTATCAGGACATGGCCCATGACCGTCTCGACGCGGTGTTGATGGACTCGCCGATCGCCATTTTCTACGCCGGTTTCAACACGGATCTGGAATTTGTCGGCGAGCCGATCGGCGAGATCAGCTACGGCATTCCCGTGCGCAAGGGCGAGACCGAGCTGCTGAACAAGCTGAACGCGGCGCTGGTATCGATCCGCGACGACGGCACGCTGCGCGGCATTTACGACCGCTGGAACATGTGGACGCCCGTCATGGCAAAATTCTTCAACGACGATTCGCCGGCCCGCTTCGGCCCCGACAAGTTCAACGCCTGGGCGGAGTATCAGCGGCAAGGCATGACGCTGAAACAGCGCTTCGAACGCTACGTGGGCTTTCTGCCCACGTTCGGCAAGGCCGCCGTCGTCACGCTGGAAGTTTCGGTTTGCGCCATGAGCCTGGCCATCGTGCTGGGGCTGCTGCTGGCGATCACGCGCCTTTTCGCGCCCAAGCTCATCTCCCGCCTGGCGACGGCCTACATCGAGATCGTTCGCGGCACGCCGGTGCTGATCCAGCTGTTTTTCATCTTCTACGGCCTGCCCAACATCGGCATCAAACTGTCGCCGTTCATGGCCGGCGTGATCGGTCTGGGCATGAACTACGCCGCCTACGAGGCCGAGAACTACCGCGCCGGATTGATGGCGGTACCGCGCGCCCAAATGGAAGGAGCCCTCGCCCTGGGCATGGACAAACGCCAGGCGCTGCGTTACGTGGTCATTCCCCAGGCCGTGCGTGTCTCGCTGCCGCCGGTGACTAACGATTTCATCTCGCTGCTCAAAGACTCGTCGCTGGTCTCCATGATCACGCTGATCGACCTGACCAAGGCTTATGGTCAATTGGCGAACACTTATTACGATTATTTCGGCATCGGCATCATGGTCGCCCTGATCTACTTCCTGCTGGGGCTGCCCTTTGTGCGTCTGGCCCGCTACACCGAACGCCGCCTTGCCGTGGCCATCCGCGGCAACCGCTCTGGAAAGCATGGCCGCGATGCGACACTGCGCCCCGCGAGCTATCACAATTAGTCTTATTCACGTACAGCCATCTTCCAGAATGCGAGGTTGATACTACTTCATGAGAATCAAGCCGAAGATAGGCGTCATCGTGTTTGCAACGTTGCTTTCCGCTTCATGCTCGTTCGCCGCCGAGTTCATGCCCGACAAAGTGTTGAGATGGGGCGGCAACTCCGAGGGCGGAGTGCCCTTTATCCTGTACGACCCTTCCGAGCCCGAGAAACTGACGGGCTTCGAAACCGAAATCGCCGAGGCGCTGGCAGCTGAAATGGGATTGAAGCCCCAGTTCGTGCAGAACGTCTGGGACATCCTCATCCCCGGCATGCAGCGCGGTCTTTACGACATCGCCATCAACGGCATCGAGGTGACGCCGGAGCGGCAGGAGACGATCAACTTCTCCATCCCCTACTACGTCACCTACCTGCAGATGGTCGTGCCCAAGGGCAATCCCGCCGGCGTCAGCAACCTCGAAAACGCGCGCGGGCACACGATCGGCACGCTGCGTGGCTCCTATGCCTACGAGACGCTGGCCAAGGCCGGCATCGCCGACATCCGCAGCTACGAAAATGAGGCCACGGCTTACCAAGACATGCAGAACGGCCGCCTTGACGCTGTCGTCATGGACGCGCCCATGTCGATTTATTATTCGCAATTCAACCCCATGTTCGAGTTTGTGGGCGAACCGATCGGCCGCATGGAGTACGCCATGACGATCCGCAAAGGCGAAGAGGCGTTTTTGAAGCGCGTCAACGAAGCGATCGTGACGCTGCGCGACGACGGCACGCTGCGCCGCATCTACGACCGCTGGAATCTATGGAACCCGCTCATGGCGGAATACTTCAACGACGACCGGCCAGCGCTTGAGAAACCGATCATGTACGAGCATTGGGCGGACATCCAGCGCGGCGCGCGCAGCTGGCCGGAGCGAATCAAACGCTACGTCGGCTTTCTGCCGTCGTTCGGACGCGCCGCCGTCGTGACGCTGGAAGTTTCTGTCGCCTCGATGGCCCTAGCGCTGATCGTCGGCCTGTTCATCGCCGTCTGCCGCCTCTTCGGCCCGCTGCCGCTGCGGGCGTTCGCCGCCTGCTACACCGAGTTCATCCGCGGCACGCCGGTGATGATCCAGCTGTTCTTCATCTTTTACGGACTGCCCAACGTGGGCGTACAGCTCTCGCCCTTCGTGGCCGGAACGTTGGCGCTGGGACTGAACTACGCCGCCTACGAGTCGGAGAACTACCGTGCCGGGCTGGAGGCAGTGCCGCGCGCCCAGATGGAAGGCGCGCTGGCACTCGGCATGACCAAGCGCGAAGCGCTGCGCCACGTAATCCTGCCTCAGGCGATCCGCGTCTCTCTGCTGCCGATGACCAACGACTTCATCGCCCTGCTCAAGGACTCGTCGCTGGTCTCCATCATCACGCTCGTCGATTTGACCCGCACCTACGGGCAGCTGGCCACGGTCAACTACGATTACTTCGGCACGGGCCTCATCGTCGCAGTGATTTATCTGCTGATCGGCACGCCTTTCGTGCGTATCGCGCGCAAGCTGGAAAAGAAGCTCAACGTCTCCCTGCGCGGCCGCCGCGTCTTCGCCGTCCACCGCGCGGCGAATTACAACGAGTAAATTTTTTCGCAAAATCTTTTCAACAACAAAACGAGCAGACCGAAGAAAAATTTCCTCAGTCTGCTCGTTTTGTTACGACGCTTCATCTCGCAGTGTCGGAAAAGCGGCGACTCTCAATGCGCTTCGCCCTGCATTCGACGAGAAACAGTTTTTCCTCTGAAAAGTCATACTGAGTTTTCGGCGCGCCCTAAATGCCGCACGTTTTATGCGGCGACGCATCACATAGTATCATAGCGTTTTGGAACAGGGCGATTCGTCAGCTTCAGCACGGCATCAACGTCTCCGGCAAATCCTTCGAACGGAATCGCACGATCCGCAACGCTCATATATTTCATTACATACGCTAAATGCGCCGAGATCCCATAAGGAATGGCATCCTCGTCCAAGTCGAAATGAGAACTGTGCAATCCGGCCGTCATTCCTCTTTCTTCGTTCCGCACGCCCAGACGAATCATAACGCTCGGATAGTAGTTCGACAGCATTGCGAAACTTTCAGAGCCAAGGCTTATCGGCAAATCTTTCAGGCAACCGTTGCCATACATCTCTGTCACGGCATCAGCGGCAATCCGAGCCGCTTCCCGGTTGTTGACGACCGACAGCCCAGGGCCAGAAAAGACGCGATATTCGACGACGCAATCATAAAAATCGGCGCACTTATCCACAATATCGCGCAACTTCTTTTTGAATATTCCGCCTGCCTCCACATTGTAAAATCTGGCGGTCCCGCTGAATTCAAGCATATCCGGAACAATGTTGCGTCTTGTGCCACAGTGCACGGAGCCGATGTTGTAGGTAATCAAATCATTGGGAGCAATGTATTTGTATCTGACGTCCTTCAACTGGTTCAGCACAGCGACAAAACAATCCAGTGGATTATTTGCAAGATCCGGGCGCGAACCGTGCCCGCCTTTTCCATAGAGGCGAATCTCAAAATTCACGTTCCCAGCGTTCGCGGGACCTTCCCTGATCCAAAAAGTTCCGACGGGAAGATCCGGTTCCACGTGCAACGCAAAACAACTATCAATCCTGAGCTTATGCAGCTGAATGTATTTCATTACGTAATAGATACAGTTCCCCCCCTCCTCCCCCCTTTCGAACAGAAGATACACTTTTCCCCGTATTGAATTTGGAGGCATCTTGGCAAGAATTCTAGCCGCGCCGAGAAGTATCGCGGTATGCGAATCATGCCCGCACATATGCGCGGCGTTAGGATTGGAACTTATGCAGATTTTCTTCCCAGCGGCATTATCCGGGGCTTCGGTCATCTCCAGAGCGTCGCAATCCGCGCGCAGCAAGATACTCGAATGACTGGAACCGTCTCCGTCTATTTCAGCCAACACGCCGCCGTCCGGAATGTTCACGTACTTTAGCCCTATTTTTTCAAGCTCGCATCGAATAAATCTTACCGTTTCGAATTCGCGAGAAGTCGGTTCTGCATGGACATGAAGATACCGGCGAACGTCGACGGCATAGCCCGACATTTCCCGCGAGAGTCTTACCAAATCAACGCCTTTCATCTTTCGACATCCTGTCCCAATGAAATCCTACATCCCTGTCCAGCCAATTTCGGTCAAATAAAAGAGGAATACTGAAGTTGCTGCCGATAGAATGATAAGAAACGGCAGAACAAACTTCAGCCACTTTTTAAGCGGGACATTGGCAATCGCCAGTGCCCCCAACAAAGAGGCGCTAGTCGGGAAAAGCATATTTGTAAACGCGTCGCCATATACAAAAGCGCTAACCGCAACCTGACGATTAATGGAAAGCGCGTCGGCGACAGGATTCATGATCGGCATAACGACAGCCGCCTGACCGGATCCAGAAATAATAAAGAAATTGAAGAACCAGTTAAACCAAAACATGGCAACCGTGCCAAGCCCTTTGCTGACGTTCATCAACGGCGCCGCGACGGCGTTAACCATAGTATGCAGAATGTTTCCCTGAGTCATAGTAATGGCAATCGCGCTTCCCAATCCAATAATGAAAGCGACAAATCCCATTGAACGGCATCCTTCGGCAAAGTCGTCGCAGATTTTGATAACCGACTCTCTGCGGATAAGTCCGCAGAGAGTTGAAGCGACCATGAGCACGGCCACCTGCTGAGGATAGTTCCAGCCTTTCAGAACTCCCATAACCGCGCTGAGAACAAACGAACCCGCGGTAACAATAATCACGACGAGAGAAGAAAGATTGAACCGAACCTCTTCGATCGCAACAGAGCTCTTACTGTCAAGCCATTCTGTATCGCCCATATAACTTTTGCTCGGATCCCGTTTTATTTTCATGCAATAATGTAACGAATACAAAACCGCAATTGCCGTCATAACGAATAACCAAATGGTTCGACAGCCAGCGCCGGAATAAAGAGGCACATCTGCGAGTCCTTGAGCCACAAGAGTCCGTCCTTTCAAAGCTCCGCCGAATCCGACGGCCGTGGCAAAATAAGTCATGGAGATTCCGGCAATTGGATCCAACCCCATTCGTGCGGCTACAGCGACGCCAATAACGGTAAAAGTAAAGAAAGAGTCGTTGCCGCCGTATGCAGATAAAAGCGAAAACAGAATAACCATCATGGGCACAATCACGGCGACGCCTCTTTTTTGTAGCCGGTAAATGGCCCAGTTCAAGAACTCTTCAACCGCCCCTGTATTGATGATTACCTTTAAGGCACCGCCCATAAAAATTACAATACTCATAACTTTAGCCGACTTGACCATTCCATTGAAAATATTGCACAAAGCTTGCCAAAGACTGACCGGCGTCTGCGCTACATAATGGAAAGTCCCAGGAATGAGTTGTTTTGTCGCTTTGTCGATATCGAATACTCCTGCAGGAATAAGATAGGTTAACACACATGAAAAAATCAGAATGCCCAAAATAAACGCTAACATATTGATCTTGAGACCTTTTTCTTTACGCATGATCGCCTACTCCTCTCCATTGCAACAAAATGAATTTCAGTTTTTCAGGTATATGATACAAACGATAAAAATCGCCTGTTACAGACTCATCACCGCCGCTTCGATGCGGTCCAGAGCTTTCGTCAAAGTCGCCCTTGGGCACGCGATGTTCATACGCAGGAAGCCCTCGCATTCAGGGCCGAACGTCGTGCCACTGTTTAAGCCGACTTTGACCCGATCCACAAAGAATCGGTCAAGCTCTTTCTGAGACATTTCCAGTCCGCGGCAATCCAGCCACATCAGATACGTTCCTTCAAGGCGGCTGGGGATAACCCCTTTGATCTTTCCCAAACGTTCTTCCGCATAATCCCGATTGCTCTGCAAATACGCGACGAGCTGATCGGCGTAGTACCCGCACTCTTCGTAAGCGGCGCACAGAGCGATCGTTCCGCAAATATTTTCCCCGATTGCTTTGTTATCGACGATAATTTGGTGAACAGCTTCTTTCAAAATCGGATTCTTCGCAATAAAGACCGCTGTTCTGAATCCTGGAACATTGAACGTTTTGCTCGGGTTCATAAACGAGATGCAGTTCTGTGCGAACTCCGTAGACAAACTCGCAAAGGGGATGTGTTTTCTCTTGTCGAAGACAATATCCGCATGAATTTCATCCGCCAGCACGATGATATGGTGCCTAAGGCAAAGCTCCCCTAGACGAATCAGTTCTTCCCGTGTGTACACGCGCCCTGAAGGATTCTGCGGATTGCAGAGAATGAACAATTTTGTCCGCGAATCTGCAATTTTCGCCTCGAAATCTTCAAAATCAATCTCAAAACGGTCGTTTTTCCTTACGAGCCGATTCCTCAGGAGATGACGGCCATTATGATCGGCAAGATCGCTGAACGGAGGATAGCACGGAGACTGCACGACGATATTGTCGCCCGGCTGGCTAAACGCCCGCACGGCGCTGATGACGCCGGCAATAACGCCGGGAATATACTCCACCGCCGCCGGGTCAACATCCCAGCCGAAGCGGAGTTTCTGCCAACGGGCCGCCGCAATTTTCAGACGTTCACTGGTCGGCGTATAACCGTATATGCCCGCCTGCATTCGTTTGACAAGCGCTTCGACGACCGGCTGCGGAGATTTAAAATCAGTATCCGCAATCCACATGGGAATGACGTCTTCAGGATAGAGGGAGTATTTTTTCGAATCGCTGCCCCTCCTGTCGACAACCTCGTCAAAATCATGAACGATTTCCAGCATAAGACCGCCTCCTGCAACATCAAAATCACGTACACGACAAAAGTTTTCGATGGCACAAACAATTACTTAAAAATATTTTAACGAGTCGCCTGGTAAAATATTTTTACGATTCGCTGTCCAACGAGCAAATTCTTCTCGCAGATTGCCTTCACTTGATAATCGTTCAGCGCACTTATTCACCAACGGACATCTCGCTTCTCAATCGCCAGAGCATCGTGCAGTACACGTGAAACTCATCTGAAACTTGTCTTCGGTAGAGCTTTACTTTTCCGGATAAAGGACGTCCAGCTTTTTCAAAGCCTCAGTCTTCAATATCTTGTAGATGCTGTTACCTTGGGAATCCATACCGACCACGAGCGGGCCGAACTCGGCGGCTTCAAGATCCCATAACGCCTCAGGCATCCCCATTTCAAACCAGTCGACACTATGCACGGTTTTAATTCCCTGAGCCAGTTGAGCCGCGCAGCCGGGAGCGGCCTGGAAATAAACGTAACCGTATTTCGCGCAGGCATCCAACGTTTCCTGCTCCATGCCGCCTTTGCCGATGATCGCCTTCACTCCCAGACGGCCTACCATATCGGCGTAAGGTTCCATGCGAATACTGGTCGTGGGGCCGATGACGTTGAGCCTCCAACTGCCGTCCGAGTTTTTCAAGCAGACGGGCCCCGCATGAAAAATCGCCGCCCCGTCGAAGTTTTTAGGCAGGGGTTTGCCTTCGGCCAAGAGCTGTTTTATGCGAAGATGTCCCATATCGCGAGCCGTATAGATTGTGCCGGCAAGATAAACGACGTCGCCGATCTTAAGCCGACGCATCTCTTCCTCTTTTAGGGGAGTGCCGAGAATTTTTTTATCCATCATATTTTCCTTTCCGACAGCTGTCTTTACAGGAGCTTTTCGATGCGTCCGCCGTCGTAAACGCGAATGCCCGCGCGACGCGCGACCCAGCAATGGAAATTGACGCAGACCGGAGCGATAGCAGTATGAGTAGCGGCGGTATCGATCTTGACGGCGAGACACACTGTGTCTCCGCCGGTCCCGGCGGCACCCAACCCAAGCGAGTTGACGTTGTCGCGCAGTTCGTTTTCCAGATGGGCGAGAAGGGGATCCTCGGCTGTGTCGTCCCACCGGCGGGCGCTGATCGCGCTGCGGCTCAGTCTGGCAGCCACATCCATCTGGCCACCAATGCCAATGCCGATGCCGAACGGAGGGCACGGCTTCCCTCCCGCGTTAATTGCGGCCTCCAAAACAAATCGCCTCAGCCCTGCGTAATCCTTGTCAAGCCTTAATTGGGCGGTTGTAAAAATCTTCATGGCATTGCCAAGTTCTGCACCGCACCCCTTGAAGCTGATAATAAAATCGACGTACGGCTGCCCCGGCTTATAGATATACTCGATATTTGGGACGCCTTTTCCCGTGTTGTCGCCGGGATTGCAGCGGGTAAGGGGGTCGACGATGCTGGGGCGCAAATACCCTTTTTTCGTGGCTTCGGCAAGCGATTTACCGATTTCATCGGCAGCGCAGGCAGGAAAGTTGCCGTCTCCAAAGCTGATCCACGTCGTAGGATAGCCGGGCGATTGACAAATGGCCTTGTCCTGGCTTTTGGCGATCTCCAGATTCTCAAGCATGGAAGCAAGCATGCTCTGAGCCGTGCGATTCATCTCCCGCGCCAGAGCGTCCCGCATAAGTTTTTTGACGTCGGCGGAGATTTCCGTTACCGCTCTGATACATGCGTCATGGACGGCTGTTCTGAAAAGTTCCTCGTTCATACGTGCATTGCCCCCTCATTGTTTTGAAACAAAGAATTCACGTCCTCAATTTGTTCAAAGATGTGCAGTTTACTCAAGAGCGCTTCAGCGCCGCCGCTGCCAAGTAGATCGCCTGTAAGTTGACGAAATTTGCGGTCTTCAACTTGCCAAGAAAAGGAGTTCTTGGGGTCGCCGGGAGGAAAATCGACGCGTTCGCGGATAACGCGGCCGTCTTTGAGGATAACAGTAACGCTATGAGGCCACCGAGCCGGTTCTTTATGAAACTCTTCATCAATCCGAGGCTCAACTTTCACGGTGATCCGCCCCATCAAGCGACGGACCTGCGGATTATCAATATTCTCGGGGGAGAAGATACGGTCACTGAGTTCATGAAAGATAAGCATTGCCGCAATGCAAAACTGGAGACTGAACTTGGCGCCATAGGCATTTTCCGGATTGGCATCATCAGCAGTTTCCGCTGCGGCGCCATAGGTCTCATCAACCAAAGAGACGATGTCGTCGGGGACGATTTGATTATCGGCAATAATCTTCTCAATGCAGTAAATGGCAGAATGAGTATGTCGACAGCACGCGTAGGGCTTGAAAGAATTTTGGCAGATACGCAATTCTCCGCCATAACCGGCCGTAAGGCTAGACAGGTTGAACCGCGACGCCAAAGCGCGTATAAGACCGCGCTCGCCTTCAAGAATAGTAGGCGCTCCCGTAAAACCCAAACGCGCCAGTTCAGCAGCGCGCAGTCCGCAAAGGTTGGCATTGGCTACATGCAGAACCTTGCTCATCGACGCGCTGGAAAGGAACTCCCAAAAACCGGCAGCCTGAGTTCCGGCAGAACCAATACAGTTCAGCGTTTCCTCCTCGCTCAGATTGAGCACTTTTGCCGCCGCAGTTCCAGCGGCCAACGCGCCGACCACCCCAGTCGTATGCCAGCGTTTATATGACGAAGGATTAATGCTTTCTCCAACACGAGCTCCCATCTCATACCCGGAGACGATCGCTTCGATTACATCACGACCGCTTTTATGGAGTTTCTGCGCCAAAGCTACAGCTACCGGGACAGTAATCACGCCAAGATGGGTAATGGAAGCATTATGTACGTCGTCCATATCCATAACATGTCCGAAAACCGCATTGAGAGCCGCGGCCTGTTCTACAGAAACACGCCGGAAGCCCGGCTGAAACATGGAAGCCTGTTGTTCTGCCGCTTTGTTTTTATAGTACGCTTTCCAAATCTGCGCCTCTGTTTTTGCAGAGCCGGCAATTGCCACGCCGATAAAATCTTCGATACATTTCTTAGCCGTATCCACCGCCTGCGAACTGAGCGACGAGTAGTCGATGCTATACAGATACGACGCCAGTTTGCGAGTTTCTCCCATTAACGCATAACCCCTTTCAGAAAACGGCATCTATTTCCCAAACTTCTGTCTCTTAACTACCGCCCCTCAAGCGGGGAGGTATGCCTTGATATACAATGGTATACCACAAATCCATTGCTATAATACCACGCATAACAAATAAATAAAATACTTTTATATTTTTCAAGTCTGTGCTATTATATTTTTTTGTGATTGAGATCATTTTATACAAGAGTTTCTTATCGTAATGAGCGCATGGCTCATATTATTGAGAAACCGCTTGGCAGCACAAAATAAGACGTTTTCATTTTCACTATTCATGGGGCGGCTATTCGTCGGAGCAATTGGAATGCAGCGCCCGAACTATATGAAAGCAATTTTTCAGGGCGTATATTATCAAGATATCAAACGAGCGGAACAAATAGCCTAAACCATAAGTCAGGACCACCGGCTAAGCCGGTGGCTTGCTCTGGCCCTATAAGGGCCTCTTACCGGCCACCCTCTCGGGCTCTGAAAAGGCTGACAAGCGCACCTCTATCACAGGCAAGCCACTAAAGTGGCTCTTTACTTGCCTCTTCTCACCGACTCACCCGTAAACGGGTCTTCTAGTTCTTTCAGGGTGAGCTGATCTGTCAGCTTGTCCTCCTGAAGTTGATTGTGAATATATTCTGTTATCTTCTTTTCATTGCGCCCTACTGTATCCACATAATAGCCTCGGCTCCAGAATTTTCGGTTCCCATACCTGTATTTCAGGTTCGCAAATCTATTGAATATCATCAGTGAACTTTTGCCTTTCAGAAATCCAATGACTTCCGATACGCTGTATTTAGGCGGTATTTGCAACAGTATGTGGATATGATCGGGACACGCGTTTGCCTCTAATATTTCTACTCCCTTGCGTTCACACAGCGTTCTCAGTATTTTCCTAATTTCTGCTCTGAGCTTGCCATATATGAGACGACGTCTGAATTTAGGGGCAAAGACAACAGGGCAATCGCTTACGAAAAACCTCTCGAGAAAATTGCCAGTAAGCTCATGAGAAGAAGAAAGCCGCAACGCAGAAAAGTAAGTTCATCCCAAGAAAGCCTTCCCTGCGGTAGAATACAAAGAAACACCGAAAACGCCCCAAAACCCCGACAGGAGGTACGAGAATGAACCAGACATTTCTGGAACTGCTGGCGGAGATTGAGGA